>NZ_JAVIIW010000098.1:0-3345 GCF_033977205.1 Mesorhizobium album
GGCGCTTTCCTCGGGCGAGGTCGTGCTGGTCACGCGCCGTCTGGGCGGGGCAGGCACAAACCCCAGAACTTTCGGATTCCGCTGGTTCCTACCTTCGATCCTGCGTTACCGGCGGCCTCTCGCCCAGGTCGCGATCGCGTCGCTCTTCGTGCAGCTGTTCGGGCTTATCACGCCGGTGTTCTTCCAGCTCATCGTCGACAAGGTGCTGGTGCACAAGGGGGTGTCCACGCTCACCGTGCTGATCGTCGGCCTGGTGACGTTGGGCCTGTTCGAGTCAGTGCTGCAATTCCTGCGCGCCTATACGCTGAGCCACACCACCAACCGAATGGACGTCGAGCTCGGCCGGCGACTGTTCCATCACCTCTTCCGCCTGCCGCTCGCCTATTTCGAGACGCGCGCGACCGGCCAGACGGTGGCGCGTGTGCGCGAGCTCGAGACGATCCGCAACTTCCTGACCGGACAAGGGCTGACCTCGCTGCTCGACCTCGTCTTCACGCTAGTCTTCTTCGTCGTGATGTTCATCTATTCGCCAACACTGACGCTGGTCGTGCTCGGCACCGTGCCTGTCTATCTCCTGATTGCGGTGCTGATCCGACCGGTTCTTCGCGAGCAGATCAATGAAAAGTTCAACCGCGGCGCGCGCTCGCAGCAGTTCCTCGTCGAGTCGATCGTCGGAGCGCCGACCCTGAAGGCGGCGAGCGTCGAGCCGATGATGCAGGCGCAGTGGGAGGAGCGGCTCGCGTCCTACGTCCGCACCTCGTTCGATGCCGGTGTCACCGGCTCGCTCGGCCAGAACCTCATCCAATATGTAAGCAAGGTGACGACGGCGCTGATCCTGCTCTTCGGTGCGCAGGCGGTGATCAACGGCCAGATGACGGTCGGCGAGCTGATCGCGTTCAACATGATCGCCTCCCAGGTCGTGGCGCCGATCCTTCGCCTCTCGCAGCTCTGGCAAGACTTCCAGCAGGTGCAGGTTTCGGTGGCGCGGCTCGGCGACATCCTGAACACGCCGCCAGAACCCGTGCCCCAGAACCTGCTGACGCTGCCGCCGCCGAGGGGCGCGATCGAACTGCGCGGCGTGTCGCTGCGCTATCGGCCCGACGCAGCCGAAGCCCTACGCAACGTCACGCTGTCGATCGCCCCGGGCGAAGTCATCGGCTTCGTCGGTGCGTCCGGCTCAGGCAAGTCGACGCTGGTCAAGGTGGTACAGCGGCTCTATTCGCCACAGGCGGGCCAGGTGATGCTCGACGGCGTCGACATTGCCCAGCTCGATCCGGGGTGGCTTCGCCGCCAGATCGGTGTCGTGTTGCAGGAGAACATCCTGTTCAACCGGTCAATCCACGAAAACATCGCGCTCGGCGACCCCGCCGTGCCGCGGGCCTGGGTGATCCAGGCGGCCAGGCTGGCCGGCGCCGACGAGTTCATCGCGCAGATGCCGCAGGGCTATGACACGATCATTGAGGAACGCGGCGCCAATCTCTCCGGGGGGCAGCGCCAACGCATCGCCATCGCCCGTGCGCTCGCCACCAATCCGCGCATCCTCATCTTCGACGAAGCGACCTCGGCGCTCGACTACGAGAGCGAGCGCATCGTCCAGGAGAATATGCGCGCGATCGTGCGCGGCCGCACGGTGCTGATCATTGCCCATCGCCTGGCGGCGGTGCGCCCGTGCACCCGCATCGTCGGAATGGAAAGGGGCGAAATCGTCGAGATCGGAAGCCACGAAGAGCTCCTTTTGCGCAGAGGCGGCCTCTACTCCCGCCTCTGGGCACTGCAATCGGATCAGGCGAGGGCCTGGTTATGAACGAAAGAACCTTGCCGCCGCTCCCTCCGGCGTCTCCGCAGCCTGCCAACCGACCGGCAACGGTCATCTCCGGTCGCGATCGCGAATTCCTGCCGGCGGCGATCGAAATCCTTGAAACGCCGGCGCCGCCGCTGTCCGTCGTCACGATGCTGACGATTTGCGCCTTCTTCGCGGCCGCACTCGCCTGGTCGTTCTACGGGCGGCTCGACGTACACGCGGTAGCGCCCGGCAAGATCGACACGGCCGGGCACGCCAAGGTGATACAGCCGTTCGATCCCGGCAAGGTCGTCGCAATACATGTCGAGAACGGGCAACGTGTGAAGGCGGGAGACCTGCTCTTGGAGCTGGATCCCGCGGAGCCGGCGGCGGAGGAGAATGCGCAGCGCGACGCGCTGAATGCCAACCTCGCCGAAATCGCGCGCAGGCACTTCGCCATCGCGACGGCGCGCGCCGTGCTCAACGGCCCGGCGAAATCGGGCGACACGAATGCAAGCGAGCTGATTGTCGCGCAGCTGGCGCAAGCCGCCGCTGACCCCGAGCCGCGAATCGTCTGGGGTGTCGAGCTGTCGGAGGCCATGCGCTTGCGCGAGGCTTCAGTGCTGACCGCCGACCTCGACCAACTCCTCGGCGCCTTGCAGAGCCTCGACAAGCAGATCTTGCAGAAGGAGGCGACGCACCAGCGCCTCGATATGAGCATAGGCTACCAGAACAAGGTAATCGAAACGCTTACCCAGCTCGTCAGCACCCGCCAGGAGGCGCTCGACCGCGCAGTCGGCAGCAAGGTCAATCTCTACGACTCCAAGCAGCAACTGGAGAGATCGCAATCGTCGCTGGCCTCGGACCAAGGGGAACTGATCGAGACCGATGCCGCCCTGAAACAGCTTGCGAGCCAGAAAATCATGACGCTTTCGCAATTCGTAGCCGACAACGAGAACAAGCTCGCCGACGCCGAGCGCAAGGCGGACGAAGCCGAACAGGCGGTCGTCAAGGCGGACGCTCGCCTGGCGCGAACCAGGCTCTATTCGCCGACCGACGGCATTGCCCAACAGATCGCCGTGACCACGGTCGGCCAAGTCGTGACCACCGGGCAGCAGCTCCTGGTCGTGGCGCCGACAAAAGGCGCGCTGCAGGTCGAGGCGCTCGTCGCCAACCTGGACATCGGTTTTGTCAAGCCCGGCCAGAGCGCGGCGATCAAGGTCGACGCCTTCCCCTTCACCCGTTTTGGCGTGTTGCACGGCACAGTCACCCGCGTAGCACCCGAAGCGGTCGAGGAGCAGGAAGCCAAGCGTGGACTCGCAAACGCCGCCGCCGCTGCCAATACGGCCGCCGCGCCTGCCAGCCAGGCCGGGCAGCCCCAAAGCTTCGTCTTCCCGGTCACGATCGCGCTCGAGGAACAGGCAATGAACATAAACGGGCAGATGATCCCTCTGACTTCGGGCATGACGGTGACCGTGGAAATCAAAACCGACAGCCGCCGCGTGATCGATTACCTGCTTTCGCCGCTCGCCAAGGTGGGCTCGGAGGCTTTCAGGGAGAGATGA
>NZ_JAVIIW010000099.1:0-3331 GCF_033977205.1 Mesorhizobium album
CGGCAGAACCATCCAGCAGAGGTCGTTCTCACATCGAACGACAGCACCAGGCACAAGTGCCGACGTTCCGAATAGCAGCCACCTCGGATCATAGTCCCGCCTCCACATGCAAAAAGGAGGGGACATGCCGACAGGTGTTTATGTTCGTAAGAACGCGGTCGGGGACCGCTTGAAGGCGGGAATGGCTGCGGACCACGCGGCGGACTTTGCTCAATGGCTTCGTGAGCGACGATATACGCCACTCACCATCGTCGAGAGACTGCGGCTGCTTGCGAGCTGGACGCACTGGGCGCGCGCGGAAAGCTACACGCTCGCTGCGATCCGTGAGGCGTATGCGGCATCGTTCGCCCTGATCACAGCGGGGCGTTGCCCGCGTTTCCGCGGCGACGTCAACCAGGATGCTGTCGAGACCGCCAAGCTGTTCATCGCCTACCTCGAGGATCGTGGCGTGTTGGCATGCTTGCCGGCCAAGCCGGTTGCGCCCCTGGTGGCCGAGTTTGCGGCTTGGGTCCGTGAGCAGCTCGGGTTGGCCGAAACGACGCTGGCCACGTATCTCGGGACGATCACTCCCTTCGTCGATGCATTGGGGGAGACACCGAGCGCCTACGACGCGGCGACGATCCGGGCCTACATGACCGGACGCGCGAAAACGGTATCGGTCTCGCGGATGAAGGGGATATCGGTCGGCATCCGCGCTTTCCTGCGCTTCCTGATCGCGACAGGACGATGCCGGCCCGGGCTCGACCACGCCATGCCCAATGTTGCGGGCTGGCGGCTAGCGTCGATCCCGCGCTTCCTGCCAGATGCAGATATCGCGCGGATCATCGGGGCGTGCGCGGGAGAGCGTCGCCTGCGAGACCGGGCCATCATCCTGCTTCTGGTCCGGCTCGGACTTCGGGCGAGCGAGGTCGCACGGCTCAGCTTCGACGACGTCGACTGGCGGCAGGGGAGCATCCGGCTGTTCGGCAAAGGCCGCCGCGAGGAGTTGCTGCCGCTCATCCAGGAAATCGGCGACGCTCTGCTTGCCTATATCGAACGCGGCCGGCCGGCGCTGGCCGTGCCATCCCTGTTCATTACCGAATATGCGCCGCTGCGACCGATCGACCGCATCACCGTCAAATGCCTGGTCAAGCGCGCGCTCAAACGCGGGGGTATCGAGAGCCATTATAAAGGCGCGCATATCCTGCGGCACTCGGCGGCTACGGCGATGCTCCGCCACGGCGTCAGTCTGACCAATGTGGGCACGGTGCTGCGCCATCGATCGCCGGTGATGACGGCGCATTATGCCAAGGTCGATATCGCGCTTCTGTCGGTCATCGCCCAGCCCTGGCCGGGGAGGTCGCCATGCTGACCGACGATGCCGATCGTTACATCGAGTTGCGCCGCTCGCTCGGCTTCAAGCTCGCAAAGACGGCTCGACACCTCACCGCGTTCGCGCGCTATGCGGTCGGTCGCGGCGATACCCATGTTCGCCGCGAGACCGCTGTCACCTGGGCATCGGCCGTGTCGTCGACCCCGCGCAGTCACCAGCGACGGCTTGGCGAGATAGCACTCTTCGCGCGCTTCCTGCACGCCGAGGATCGCGCCCATGAAGTGCCGCACTATCATCCCAACCACAGTGCTGCAAAACGTCCCGCGCCTTATATCTACACATCCGAGGAACTGAGGCGCATGCTCGATACCGCAGGCAATCTGCGGCGCCAGAAGCCCAGCCCGCTCAGGCGCCACATCTATGTGATGCTGATCGGACTGCTGGCGTCGACGGGCCTGCGGATATCGGAGGCTCTGAACCTGAGGGTGGACGATCTGCTGCCCGACGGCGTGCTGCACATCCGCCAGACCAAGTTCAACAAGAGCCGCCTCGTGCCAATGCATGCCAGTGTGGTCGAAGCGCTGCGGGCCTATCTTGAGGTCCGCCGGCGGTTCGCCGGGACGGACGACCATGTGTTCCTCTCGGTGGATGCCAAGCCGATGCCCCTTCGGACCGTCGAGAGCACCTTCCATGTGATCCTGCGCAAGGCTGGCGTCGGTCAGGATCGGTCGCGCAGCCCGCGTATCCACGATCTGCGCCATACCTTCGCGACCCGCGCGCTGGAGCGGTGCGCGATGGGTCGGGATGATATTGCGCGGGACTTCGTCGCGCTCTCCACGTATCTCGGTCACGCGAGCATCCGACATACCTACTGGTATCTCGAAGCCACGCCTGACCTCATGGGCGATATCGCCGCCGCCGCCGGGGCGTTGATCGATGGGAGGCGTCCATGACGTCGATCGCTCCGCTCATCACCAGCTTCATGCGCGAGCACATGCCGCAGCAGCGTGGTTACAGTCCGCACTCCTGCGAGGCCTATGCACACAGCTTCCGGCTGCTGTTCGTCTTCGCGGCTCGGCGCTTGCACACGCGCCCGTCTTTGCTCCAGCTCGAGCAGATCGACGCGGAGATGGTGCTCGCGTTCCTGCATCACATCGAACATGATCGCGGCAACGGCGCGGCGACCCGCAATGCGCGGCTCGCCGCGATCAAGGCGTTCATGCGCTATGTCGAACTGCGGCACCCAAGCGCCCTGGAGCAGATCGCCCAGATCAACGCTATCCCCGGCAAGCGCCATGACCACAAGCTCATCCGCCACCTGACCATGGACGAGGTCCGCGCCGTGCTCGACGCGCCCGATGTGACGACACGCCTGGGGCTGCGGGACCGGGCGATGCTGCACCTCTGCTTCGCCGGTGGCCTGCGCGTCTCCGAACTTGTCGGCCTCACCCTGGAAAACGTCACGCTGCAACCCAGTCCGAGCATCCTGGTGTTCGGTAAGGGCCGGCGCGAACGCAGCCTTCCGCTCTGGAAAGAAACCGCCCGCGACCTGCGAGCCTGGCTTGCGGTACGCGGAAAGCCACCGGCGACGGAGCTGTTCGTCAACGCTCAGGGGATGGCAATGACCCGCGCCGGCTTCGAGTACATCCTCGAAAAGCATGCAAAGACGGCCGCCGCTGTCTGCCCGACGCTGATCGGCCGGCCGCTGTCGCCCCACCTTCTGCGGCACGGTTGTGCCGTTCTCATGCTGCAGGCCACACGCGACATCCGCAAGGTTGCGCTCTGGCTCGGCCATGCCGATATCCGCACGACCGAGGTCTACCTGCGGATGGATCCGTCCGAAAAGCTCGAGGCCGTCGAGGCGGTGTTGCCGCCAGCGCTTCGTCGCGGTCGCTTCAGGGCGCCCGACGCATTGATCGCGTCACTGATGGCCGATGCGCATACCGTGCCGACATAAGGCGGGATAGGCCGTATGAGCATCATGGCTATGCAGTCTGACCGGGTCTGGCTGGTTCTTCC
>NZ_JAVIIW010000100.1:0-3096 GCF_033977205.1 Mesorhizobium album
GCGGTACCAGCGCAACGCCGGCCGCGGGCTGCGCGCCAGCGGCAGCAGGGCGGCGCACAGATTGCCCATGGTCTCCAGGTTGTTGTCGCGCTCGAAGGCGGGCGTGGCGCGTAGCGCCTCCAGCCTCTCCAGCCCCGGCTTTGCCAGCACACCCAGATCGTCGGACAACTGCGCCTTGCTCAGGGCCTTGAAGATGTTGGCGATGGCCAGGACATCGGCCTGCTGCAGCCGGTCATCGGCATAGTGGAGATAATGCGCCAGCTGCTGCAGCCGCTCCCTCAGCAAAGCGGGTTCGGCCACCTCCCCGGCTTCCTCGCCCTGCAGGATACCGCGCGCCAGACTGTTGGCGATGTTGCCCAGCGCAGGCGTGATGAAAGCGCCGAAGCGACGGCCCTTGGGGCCGAGACCGCGGGCGATCTCCACCAGAGCCTGATAGCACACCGGCTCTTGCGTCCACTTGCCGAAGCCGTTCACCAGGATCGCCAAGCCTTGAGCAGTAAAATCGGAGAGCCCGACATCCGGGCGATCGGCGCGGCGAAGGACCTCCCTGCCAATGGTGACCGTAGCCTCGCGCATCTTCTGCTGATCCGGCCATTTGCTGAAACCATTCACCAAGGTCACCAGGTGTTGATCGGCAAATCCGGCGAGTTGGCCGGCGCGGGACACGATCTCCTCGGCGAGGCCCACTGCAGCTTGGCGCACTTCAGGCTCCTCGGGCCACTTGCTGAATCCGTTCACCAGGTTCGCCACATGTTGGTCAGTAAATCCACGGAGGTGACTGGTGCGGCGGAGAATCTCGCAGGCAACTGCGGCCGTGGCTTCGCGCGTCTTCTCCTGTTCGGGCCATTTGCTGAAACCGTTCACCAAATTCGCCAGGTGTTGATCGGCGAATCCGGCGAGTTGGCCGGCGCGGGACACGATCTCCTCGGCGAGGCCCACTGCAGCTTGGCGCACTTCAGGCTCCTCGGGCCACTTGCTGAATCCGTTCACCAGGTTCGCCACATGTTGGTCAGTAAATCCACGGAGGTGACTGGTGCGGCGGAGAATCTCGCGGGCAACTGCGGCTGTGGCTTCGCGCGTCTTCTCCTGTTCGGGCCATTTGCTGAAACCGTTCACCAGTATGGCCAGCTGCTGATGGGTAAACCCCTTGATTTTGTCGGCGCGGGAGGCGATCTCCCCGGCGATGGCGACCGCAGCTTGGCGCATGCCTGGCTCTTGCGGCCACTTGCTGAAGCCATTGATCAGATAGGCCAGCTCCTGACCAGGAAAACCGCGCAATCGGTTGGCGTCGCAGCTGACCTCAGAGGCGATGGCGACGGCCGCTTCGCGCGTCTTCTCCTGTTCCGGCCACTTGCTGAAACCATTCACCAGATTGGCCAGGTGTTGATCCGTGAACCCACCCAGCTCCCTGGCGCGCGCAACGACCTCCCCACCGACGGTGACTGCTGCCTGGCGCATATTGAGTTCTTCGGGCCACTTGCTGAAACCATTCACCAGTATCGCCAGGTGCTGATGAGTAAATCCGCCGGGCTTGCCGACGCCGGACGCAATGTCCCCTGCGATGGCGACCGCAGCCTGACGTATGCCTGGCTCTTGCGGCCACTTGCTGAAACCGTTCACCAAAGTGGCCAGCTCCTGCTCAGGAAAGCGACCGAGTCGGTTGGCCTCGCGACTGATCTCAGAGCCGATGGCGATCGTTGCTTCGCGCGTGCTTTCCTGTTCCGGCCACTTGCTGAAACCGTTCACCAGGTTCGCCAGGTCCTGCGGTACAAAATCGGAAAGCCGATTGGCTCGGCCTGCGAGGTACGTCACCTCGGTGCCGATAGCGCTGGTGGCCTCCCGACACTCCGCCTGGTTCGGCCATTTGCTGAAACCATTGACCAGGTTGGTCAAGCTCTGCGGATTGAATTTGGAAAACCCTTGCGTGTGGGCGCGGCGAAGAACCTCACCAGCAACTGCGAAAGTGCCGTCGCCACACCCTGGCTGGTCAGGCCACTTGCTGAAGCCGTTCACCAGCAGCGAGAGGTTTCGAGCGTCGAGCTGGCGAAGCACTGCTGGGTTGTCGCTGCAGAATTCGCCGATCCTGACCGTGCCGTCGCGGCATTCCGCCAGTTGGGGATATCGGCCGAACGACAATGCCAAGAGCGGCAATGCGCGAGCATCTACATCGTCGAGGGCGCTGGTAGACCTCGATACCTTGGCTGCCATGGCCCTGCAGGCCTGCATGCCCGGCTGACCTCCGGGTTCGCGGCTGACTGCGTTGGATACGGTCGCATATCCAAACGATTCTCCTTCACGGATGTCCTGTTCCCAGTTTGGCAGAAAGTGACGGGTGAATTGGACAGCGGCTCCTTGCAGGAATGCTGCCTGCTCGTCCTGGTCCCGCAGCATGCCGCTGTGGCGCACCACCGCACAGGAGAACTGAACGATGTCCCGAGCTCGACCAATGTCATCGAGGGCATTGTTGAACAGATTACTCGACATTGCGCGAGAGACGCGCTGCCGGGCTGCTTCGGAATGCCGTCCCGCTTGCAAATCGGCAGTTTGTCTATGCGGCGGTAGCCCGCCTCCGTGGGAAAGTTCGGACCGCTGCGCCTGGCGCGAGGGTCCGCCCTCGGCCCGCAAAGCACCTGATTGCTGCCGCGACCCTTCAGGCCGTTGAGAACCTATGCGGCGGCTACCGCGCGCGCTCCCATCGTCGCTGCGTGGCGGCCTGGCCTCCATGCCGGATGGAGTTTTTCCAAGCGAGGAGGCGGAGGTGTGTGAGCTTTCGGTGACGCCATCTCTGCGCCGCGATCCGGCATCGGAACCCGAAGGGCCCGGTTGCCGCCGTGAGCCGGAACGGCTATCGCGCGCGCTTCCATCGTCACGGCGTGGCGGCCTGGCCTCCACGCCGGATGGGTTTCGACCATGCGACGGGGCGGAGGTGTGTGAGCTTTCGGTGACGCCATCTCTGCGCCGCGATCCGGCATCGGAACGCGAAGCAATCGCTTGCCGTCCTTCCCCATGAGACCGCTGCTCGCTTCCAAGACGGATGTTGGTTTCTACGCCATCGTCGGCACGTCGCTCTCCTGGCCCTGCGTTCCTATCGGACGT
>NZ_JAVIIW010000101.1:0-2943 GCF_033977205.1 Mesorhizobium album
ACGTCCGATAGGAACGCAGGGCCAGGAGAGCGACGTGCCGACGATGGCGTAGAAACCAACATCCGTCTTGGAAGCGAGCAGCGGTCTCATGGGGAAGGACGGCAAGCGATTCCTTCGCGTTCCGATGCCGGATCGCGGCGCAGAGATGGCGTCCCCGAAGGCTCTCGCGCCTCCGCCTCCTCGCTTGGCAAAACACCGTCCGGCATGGAGGCCAGGCCGCCACGCCGCGACGATGGGAGCGCGCGCGATAGCCGCCGCATAGGTTCTCAACGGCCTGAAGGGTCGCGGCAGCAATCAGGCGCTTTGCGGGCCGAGGGCGGACCCTCGCGCCAGGCGCAGCGGCCCGGACTTTCCCACGGAGGCGGGCTACCGCCGCATAGACAAACTGCCGATTTGCAAGCGGGACGGCATTCCGAAGCAGCCCGGCAGCGCGTCTCTCGCGCAATGTCGAGCAATCTGTTCAACAATGCCCTCGATGACATTGGTCGAGCTCGGGACATCGTTCAGTTCTCCTGTGCGGTGGTGCGCCACAGCGGCATGCTGCGGGACCAGGACGAGCAGGCAGCATTCCTGCAAGGAGCCGCTGTCCAATTCACCCGTCACTTTCTGCCAAACTGGGAACAGGACATCCGTGAAGGAGAATCGTTTGGATATGCGACCGTATCCAACGCAGTCAGCCGCGAACCCGGAGGTCAGCCGGGCATGCAGGCCTGCAGGGCCATGGCAGCCAAGGTATCGAGGTCTACCAGCGCCCTCGACGATGTAGATGCTCGCGCGTTGCCGCTCTTGGCATTGTCGTTCGGCCGATATCCCCAACTGGCGGAATGCCGCGACGGCACGGTCAGGATCGGCGAATTCTGCAGCGACAACCCAGCAGCGCTTCGCCAGCTCGACCCTCGAAACCTCTCGCTGCTGGTGAACGGCTTCAGCAAGTGGCCTGACCAGCCAGGGTGTGGCGACGGCACTTTCGCAGTCGCTGGTGAGGTTCTTCGCCGCGCTGAGACGGAGGGATTATCCAAATTCAATCCGCAGAACCTGACCAATCTGGTCAATGGCTTCAGCAAATGGCCGAAACAAGCGGAGTGTCGGGAGGCCACCAGCGCTATCGGCACCGAGGTGACGTACCTCGCGGACCGAGCCAATCGGCTTTCCGATTTCGAACCGCAGGGCCTGGCGAACCTGGTGAACGGTTTCAGCAAATGGCCGAGCCAGGCGAAGTGTCGGAAAGCCACTAGCGCTATCGGCACCGAGGTGACGCGCCTTGCAGGCCGAGCCAAGCGGCTCTCCGATTTTAGCCCGCAGGGCCTGTCGAACCTGGTCAATGGCTTCGGCAAGTACCCGGAAGAACAGGATTTGCGCCAAGCTGTGGCGGATATCGCCGCCGAGATCGTTGGCCGCGCCGGCAAGCTCAATAGATTTCCACATCAAGAGTTGGCCAATCTGGTGAACGGGTTCGGCAAATGGCCCGAAGAATTCGACATGCGCCATGCTACCGTTGCCATCGCCGGCGAGATCGTTGCGCGTGCCAAAGAGCTCGGCGGATTCACTGATCAACATCTGGCGAACCTGGCGAACGGTTTCAGCAAGTGGCCCGAACAGACGCGCGAGGCGACGGTTTCCATTGCGGGCGAGGTCGTTACCCGAGCCGGCGAGCTCAACAGATTTGGGTATCAAGAGTTGGCCAACCTGGTGAACGGTTTCAGCAAGTGGCCTGACCAGCAGAAGACGAGCGAGGCGACCATTGCCATCGCCGGCGAGGTCGTTGCCCGAGCCGGAAAGCTCAAGGGATTTGCGAATCAAGAGTTGGCCAATCTGGTGAACGGTTTCAGCAAGTGGCCGGACCAGGCAAGCACTCGCGAGGCGATGATCGCCATCGCCTCTGAGGTCAGTCGCGCCGCCAACCGATTGCGCGGGTTTCCTGGTCAGGAGCTGGCCTATCTGATCAATGGCTTCAGCAAGTGGCCGCAAGAGCCAGGCATGCGCCAGGCGGCGGTCGCCATCGCCGGGGAGATCGCCTCCCGTGCCGACAAAATCAAGGGATTTACCCATCAGCAGCTGGCCATACTGGTGAACGGTTTCAGCAAGTGGCCGCAGGAGGAGCGAAATCGGCAGGCCACGGCCGCCATCGGCGGGGAGGTCCTTCGCCGCGCCGATCACCCAAATGTCGGGCTCTCCGACTTTGCTCCGCTGAGCCTGGCCAATTTGGTGAATGGCTTCAGCAAATGGCCGCAAGAGCCAGGCATGCGCCAGGCTGCAGTTGCCATGGCTGGGGAGATCGCTTCCCGCGTCGGCAAAATCAAAGGATTTAGTCATCAGCATCTGGCGGTCCTGGTGAACGGTTTCAGCAAGTGGCCGCAAGAGGAGCGCAATCGGCAGGCCACGGTCGCCATTGGCGAGGAGGTCCTTCGCCGCGCCGATCGCCAGGATGTCGGGCTCTCCGATTTTACTGCTCAAGGCTTGGCGATCCTGGTGAACGGCTTCGGCAAGTGGACGCAAGAGCCGGTGTGTTACCAGGCTCTGGTGGAGATCGCCCGCGGTCTCGGCCCCAAGGGCCGTCGCTTCGGCGCGTTCGCGACGCCACCGCTTGCGATGGTCGCGAACAGTCTGGCGCGCGGTATCCTGCAGGGCGAGGAAGCCGGGGAGGTGGCCGAACCGGCTTTGCTGAAGGAGCGGCTGCAGCAGCTGGCGCATTATCTCCACTATGCCGAGGACCGGCTGCAGCAGGCCGATGTCCTGGCCATCGCCAACATCTTCAAGGCCCTGAGCAAGGCGCAGTTGTCCGACGATCTGGGTGTGCTGGCAAAGCCGGGGCTGGAGCGGCTGGAGGCGCTGCGCGCCACGCCCGCCTTCGAGCGCGACAACAACCTGGAGACCATGGGCAATCTGTGCGCCGCCCTGCTGCCGCTGGCGCGCAGCCCGCGGCCGGCGTTGCGCTGGTACCGC
>NZ_JAVIIW010000102.1:0-2583 GCF_033977205.1 Mesorhizobium album
GTAAGCGCGATTTTCCCCGCACCTTTTGCCATTGAGTGGGTTGATGCATGAGGTGTCCACCAAAATAGGTGGACACCAAGTTATGGAAGAAGATGAGCAGAAACTGCGGGTTAGACTTGTCGGTCGGAACATGCGACGCCGATACGACCCCGCATCGAAGGACCGTCTTGTCGCGGCCTGCCTTGAGCCTGGCGTTTCGGTATCGAGGCTTGCGCTCGAACATGGGGTCAATGCGAACCTTCTTCGGAAGTGGATAAAGAAGCGCAGGGAGTCCCAATCCCTCCCGCCGTCCTCGCCACCGGCGTTCATCCCGGTTCAGATTGAAAGCGCGGCCGATCGGGCCCTGTCGCGACAGAGGAGCATGGCTGCGGTGGACTTGCCGGCGACCTGTGAAGTGCGTGGGTCGGAACCCAAAAGGGCTGCATCTTATCCCTCTCCAGCCAAGATGAGCGCGTCGCTGCCGAACGGCGTGAAGCTGATGCTGGAATGCGGTGATGTGGATGCATTGACGGCGATCATCGGAGCACTGGGTCATGTTCAGACTGGGCGCTGACCTGAAAGTCTACCTGCACCGCGAGCCGATCGACTTTCGGGCCGGGATCAACAGCCTTGCGGTTCTGGTCCAAGAGACAATGGCGCTCGATCCGTTTGCTGCGGCGGTTTTTGCGTTCTGCAATCGCCGCCGCGACCGGATGAAGCTCCTGTTCTTCGATCGGTCGGGCTTCGTGCTGGTGCTGAAGCGGTTGACCGAGGACAAGTTCCGGTGGCCGCGCCGGAAGGCTGCGGTGGTCACGCTTACGACCGAGCAATTGCATTGGATCCTCGACGGCATCGATATCGATGCGATGGTCCGCCATCCGGTGCGACAATATCAGGTTGCCGGTTGAGGGCTCTCGAATTGAGCGGTTGACGCCGCGGCATGCTTTCGATTCAAGAATCTGATGAATCGACCCGGCGAACCGACTGTTGAAGAGTTGACGGCGCGCATTGCTGCGCTGCAGGCGGAGAACCGTCAACTCGCTGAACGGGTGGTCAAACTCGAGGAAGAGCTGGCGCTTGCGCGGCTGCATCGTTTTGCGCCGAAGAGCGAAAAGCACATTGATCGTCTCTTCAATGAAGCCGAACAGGCCGCGGATGAGGATGACGCCGACGGCGAAGATGACGATGTCGCCGACCTTCCGGATACTGGATTGCCAGGGGTCGAAAGCAAGACCGGAAAGAAGCGTGGCCGCAAGGCCTTGCCGGAAAACCTGCCGCGCGAGCGTGTCGAGTATGACCTTCCCGACGATCAGAAGGTGTGTCCTTGCTGCGCCGGCCAGATGCATCGCATGGGCGAAACCGTTACCGAGCAACTTCATATCGAGGTGAAGGCGAAGGTCCTGCAGAATGTGCGGTTCAAATATGCTTGCCGTCATTGCGACCGCACCGGGATCAACACGCCGGTCGTGATCGCGCCGATGCCCACGCAACCTTTGCCGGGCAGCATCGCTACGGCCTCGACGCTGGCCTTCGCGCTCGTTCACAAGTATGTCGACGGCACACCGCTCTACCGCCTGGCGCAGGCCTTCGAGCGCGCAGGTGTTCCTGTCAGCCGAGGCGCTCTGGGCCACTGGGTGATCGGCTCGAGCGAAAAACATCTCTCCCGCATCTATGACGCGCTGAAGCTGCGGCTCAGATCGCAGCCCCTCATCCATGGTGACGAGACCACGGTCCAGGTGCTGAAGGAAAAGGATCGAGAGGCCACCAGCATCTCTTACATGTGGGCATACCGGAGCGGCGAGGACAGTGACGAGCCGATCGTGCTGCTCGATTATCAGCCGGGCCGCGGCCAGATACACCCGCAGGCGTTCCTCGGCGATTACCGCGGCATAGTGATGAGCGACGGCTATTCCGCCTGGCGCACGTTGGAAGGGGCAACGCATCTTGGATGCATGGCCCATTCGAGGCGGCGCTTCGTCGATGCCCTTAAGGCGAGGAAGAAGGGCGGCGGGCCGCCGGAACAGGCGCTCCGGTTCTTCGAACAGCTCTATCGGGTTGAAAGGCAGGCGCGGAACGAAATCCCCGATGACGGCGAAACGCGAGATCACTGCATTCGCCGCTTCCGCCAGCAGCACAGTGTCCCCATCCTCCATGCTCTCAAGGCATGGCTCGACGACATCGCCCCGAAGGTCTTGCCTGACAGCAAGCTCGGCGACGCCGTGTCCTACACACTGAACCAGTGGGACTATCTGACGCGCTACACCGAGGACGGCAGCATGCCGATCGACAACAATCTTCTGGAGCGCGACATCAGGATTTTTGCAACTGGCAGGAAGAGTTGGTTGTTCAGCGATACCGTCGATGGAGCCAAGGCCAGTGCCATCGTCTACAGCTTGATGCTGACCTGCCGCGCCTCACGCGTCGAGCCGTTAGCGTGGTTGCGCCACGTCCTCACTGAACTGCCTCAACGCGCTGTCGATACTGATATCGACGATCTGCTGCCCTTCAACTTCGCCAAAGCCGCCGCAGCCTGACCCGACGCGTCCGTCTGAAAGCGATCGGTTGTTGCAAGGGCCGTCAACCTGCAGGGAAAATAGCGCTTAC
>NZ_JAVIIW010000103.1:0-2565 GCF_033977205.1 Mesorhizobium album
CGGTAACGCAGGATCGAAGGTAGGAACCAGCGGAATCCGAAAGTTCTGGGGTTTGTGCCTGCCCCGCCCAGACGGCGCGTGACCAGCACGACCTCGCCCGAGGAAAGCGCCAAGATGTCCTCGATCGGCAGCTCCCGGGCAATGCGGCCGATCGGATCGAGCAGCCGCGCGAGCCCTTTTGTGGGTGAGGCCGCCAGCACGCCGAAGGTGCCGTCCTTGAGGCCGATCAGGGCAGGACAAGGAACGGCGGCGAGCCGCTTGGCCGTGACGCCGCGCAGGATACGCGAGCGCAGCTCCAGCATATTGGCGCCGCGGACGATATCCTCGGCCGCAGCGAAGCGCCCCGTCAGCGCGAGCTGATGGCGCATTTGCGCAGGATCGGCGGCGATACGGTAATATCCCGCGATCACCGCCAGCCCGGCCAGGCCAGAGTCAACCGGCGTGACCGGCGGCGCGGGGGCTGGTTCGAACCTGGACAGCTCGGTCGGAGCACGCGCTGGCTCGGGCGGCGGCTTGGCCTCCGCGGTCACCCCGGTCAAGTCACTGTTCCCTTGGTCCACTGCCACCCCCCGAAAAAGGGGCCGAGCCGGGGGCCGGCTCGGCCGAAGCCCCAAACCGCTACACTGTGGGCGCCGTCAGGTTGACGTTGAGTGTGCCTGTCCCTGCCTCCGTGAGGTTGGTGTTTGATCCGCTGTTGAACGCGTCGTAGTCCTGCAGCGCGAGATTGAAGGACATGTTGACGGGCTGGCCGACATTGAAGGTCGAGACCGACACCGCGCCCATGTCGAAGGAGTCCTTATTGTTGTAGACGGTGCCGATATTGGTCGCCAGCAGCCGATCGAAGCCGGTCGCCGTGCTGACGAGGATAAACTCTCCCGGCGCTAGCTTCACACCTGTCAGATCTACGCCATTGGTGTCGCCCGTTGGCCCGAAGTCCGCTGTCACGGTCTGGCTGACGCCGCCGGTGCTGAACGACTTGGTCCCATCCGCTTTGAAATCGGCGAGGGTGCCGGTGATGTTGCCGCTCCCGTCCTCGGTCACGATCTTGACCTCGGTGATTGCCTCATGCGTGGCGCTCGCGTCGGAAGGGAATGTCCCTCCAGGCGAAAGTGACGTCGCCTCCGGGACCTCGTAGGCGTCGAGGCGGATGTCGACCGTCTTTCCCGTCGGACTGACCTGGCTCAGTGTGAAGCCCGCGTTGTTGACCTCGTAGTGATCGAGATAGCCGAGCGTGCTTAGCGACTTCAGATCCGTCGTGGTGGTGATCGAGTGGACGTTGTCGACGAAGTCGAGGCGGATGGCCTTGCCGGGCGCGACCGACTGCTTGTCCGTGCCGACGCCGATCGAGCTTGGATTGACCGTATCGACGCCCGGCGAGAGCCCTGTGAAGACGACCGACTTGCCGGGGCTGACGGGCTGTTTCGTCGTTGGGTTGAACGGCAGTGAGAACCACGCGTAGTTGCCGGCCGGCACGTCGGCGAAGTCGCTGAAGGTGAAGTTCGAGCCGTTGCTGATCGCCTGGAGCATGTTGTAGGTGTAAGTGCCGGCGGTGGCGTCGAGGGTGATTGTGAACACCTCGTCCGCCGTAATGATGGATCCGCCCGCGCCGCCGGGAAGCCCGGCGCCGGTCGAATCGGTCGTCGCGGTCAGCGTGCCCGTGCCGAAGCCGAACAGGTAGATGTCGCTCCCGCCCGCTTGCAGATTCGTGGTCGCGCCGCCGTCGAGCTTGCCCGTCAGCTTCGAGCCGTTCGTGCCGGTAAAGGTCAGGGCACCGAAGCCGTCGCCGCCGGCGTGTTCCTTGATGGTGAGCAACTTATTTGGATCGACGGTTCCGTCGGCGGCATCCGTGTTGATCAGATTCCCGGTAAAGCTCGATCCGGCGGCGTCCTTGACGTTGTCCGCGCTGACGATCGCCTCCGGATTGAAGTTAAACGGCACGTCGTCGATCACCGTGACCGCCCAGGCGTTGGCCGGAGCTGTCGCAGTGCTGCCGTCATAGTCGGTCGCCAGGATCAGCGAACTGAAGTCGAGCTTGGTCTGGCTCGAGTCGTTCGCTCCCGGCGCCTGATCGATGGGGGCCTTAAGCGTGAAAGTCCAGGCGCCCGTCGCCTCGGTCAGCGCCAGCGTGAACACGGTTGTCGCTCCTGCGCTCGCGGTCAAAGTGTCGACGCCGCCGCTGCTCGTCACCAGGTAGGTTATCGCTGTCCCGCCTGATTTCAGGTTTGACGGCAGCTTGGAGGTGTCGGTTGACATCGTGAACGAGAGCGGCACGTCAGCCCCCGGCGCGAACAACGAACTGACCGAGCCTGTTGCCGTGGCGCTCGTACCGGTCGCGTCGGGAAGTTTATTGGTCGACAGTGCGTCCTCATCGACGCTCCCCGACGACGACGAGTTTGCGATGAACGTCGGCTGGTCGTCGATGATGGTCAGCGTCAGCGCGTTGCCGGCCGCCGCCACCTTGGAGCCGTCGAAGTCCTTCGCCTGGATCAGTGAACTGATGTCGAGTGAGGCCGTCCCTTCCGGGGAGCCGTTCTGCGGCGTTTCGTCGTCGATCGGCGCCGAAAG
>NZ_JAVIIW010000104.1:0-2377 GCF_033977205.1 Mesorhizobium album
CGCGCCACGCCCGCCTTCGAGCGCGACAACAACCTGGAGACCATGGGCAATCTGTGCGCCGCCCTGCTGCCGCTGGCGCGCAGCCCGCGGCCGGCGTTGCGCTGGTACCGCAGGCCGGCGCTGAACCTGCTCAACGCCATCCAGCCGGTGGTGGAGCGCAAGATCGAGGCGCATCTCGAGGCAGGCCAGGCCGAGCGCGACAGCGGCGCCAATGCAAGCCGCTGCCCGGCGCTGTCGGTCTATCAGGTGCTCAAGACCCGCGCGGTGCTGGAGAAGCTCTACCGGCGGCCCTATGTCGAGGGCGACAAGCTCGCCTTGCGGCGCCGCCAGGAAGAGCTGCACGCCAGGACCAGCCAGATCCTGGACAGCGCCCGCGCCCTCATCGAGGCCGACCTTTCCAACATGAGCTGGAACGTGATCGCCGAGATCGAGGCGGAGGGGCCGCTTGACGCGCTCGACACCTTCATGGCCCAGAACGCGCCGAGCGTCCAGGCCCAGCATGCCGCCGCCGTCTTCGATGTCCATGGCGTGCTTGAGGCCATGGACCACGAGCCGCGGCCGCCGCAAGGCGATGCCGGACTGATGCGGCTGCCGGTGGTCGACATGCAGGGGCGGCCGCTGGCCGGCGAAGCGGAGCTGCGCTATTCCATCTTCCACCGCCTGACCTCGGGGGCTGTCAAGGTGGTTGCGGTGCAGCTGCCGGGCAAGCCGAGCGCCTTCATGCTGGCGCGCACGCTCAGCGTCGAGGGCGTGCCCTACCGCATGGACCTGTTCGGCGGCAGCAAGCTGAAGGCGCCGCAAAAGTCCCTGGCCCAGCTTGCCGCCCGCCTGCCCGGCGCGACCGACGAGGCCACCGGCGGCAAGCTTTTGGCGATCCCCTATGCCGACACGGCGCCGGGGACGGCCTTCGAGCAGCTGGCGCGGGCCTGGGCGCCGTTCAAGGAAGCCTATTACTACACCCAACGCCGCGGCTTGGCCGCGCCGCCGGACATCCCCGGGCTTGGCCCGCACGACTATGCGCTGGAAGGCGCCTTCAGGCTGTCGCTCCTGCCCGACCGCCCGGCAGGGGCAGCGCATCCCTTCAGGCTCGCCGGGCCGGACGGCCCGATCGCCTTGCGGCCGCATGACGGCTGCGGCTTCATCAGGGCCTCGCTGGCCGAGCGCATGCCGGCCATCGCCCGGGCCGTCCGCCCGGACGGCGCCGCGCCGGTGCGTGTCTTTGGCCAGGGCAAGCGAACCTCGGTGCCGGCCTCGGCCCTGCAGCATTATCCGCGCGACGCAGCGGTGGCCGAGGAGACGCGCGAGAAGGCCGAGGCCTGGCTCGGCAGCCGTGAGCAGCCGAGGCTGACGGCCGAGGAGCTGTTTCGGACCGTCACCTCTGGCCACATCGACGGCCCGGGCGCCGTCGCCGTGCCGTCCGGCGACGGACGCCTTTATGTGCCGACGCTCAAGAGCGAGACCTTGACCGCCGATGGCGGCGTGCTTGTCGGGCGCTCGCCCTACGACAAGCCGAACCTGCGCCCGTTCGCCGCCGGCCAGGTCAGGTCGGCGCGCGACGGCGACGCGACCGCGGCGTTCCTGGACCGGTGCGTGGCCTTCCAGTACAGCTTCAACGTCGCGCACAAGTCGGGGGAAAGGCTTGCCGCCGACGATCCGACCTTGTTTGCCAAGGGCATCCTGATCGTGGTGCCCGACCGGATGTGGCCGGCCGCCTTCGCCGAGCGTTCGGTGGTGATGTCGGCCGAGGACGTCAAGTGCCATTCGCACTGGCTCGAGGGCAAGGACCGGGTCAAGGCCGACACCGGGCTCGACTGCGTCGGCATCCTGCAGGCGACGGAGGTGTTCGCGCCCGGCTCGCTGGTTGCGGTGCCGAGCGCCGAACAAAAGAAGCTCGACGGCGATTTCGACGGCGACACCGTTGTCATCGTCGGCGACCGGCCCAGGCTCTACGAGCATGTGCGCCAGTTCGACCAGAAGGAGCAGGCGCGCGGCCTGGCCTCGCTGAAGCCGCCGAAGTCGCACACGCCGGCCATCGAGAACGGCGACTACCAGTTCAGCCGCTCCCGGCAGATCCTGTCGGCCACCCAGCAGGTGCTGGAGACCTACAGCTGCCTGCAGCGCAACGTCCTGGCGCAGCCGCTTGAAGCGCAACGCTGGTTTGCCGAGCGTGCCGTCTTCGGCACTTACGAGGGCATTCACCATGAGCTCAGGGCCGACATCCGTGTCCAGCTGCAGGCAGAGCGGCCGGACGACCAGGCCATGCAGGGGCTCCTCGACCGGGCCAGGCAGGACGGCGAGGCGGCCCGGCATCCGGTGGCCCGCGAACTGGCCGCCTTGCTGGTCAGCGAGCTCGAGGCCTGGGCCGAGCAGGGCAATG
>NZ_JAVIIW010000105.1:0-2335 GCF_033977205.1 Mesorhizobium album
GACGCCAGGGAGCGCGTCGAGCTCCTGCTCGACCACTGCCGGGCGCGCATCGATCCGCGGCCCGACGGCTACAACCCGCACGATCTGCATGAAAGCGCCATCAACCTGTTGAGCGTCGGCATCAAGGTCGGCACCGACGCCTACAAGTCCGACACCGGGGCGCGGCTGTTCATGAAGAAGAGCGCCGATCTGCAGCGGCTCCTGCAGCAGGTCCCGGGCCTGAAGCCGGCGCCCTATGTCAAGGCGCTGGCGGCAACGCTGCACCAGGGCCGCTTCGACGTCGACGCCAGCCTGGCGGATCTGAAGGACAATCCGACACTGGCGGCCTCGGTCATGGAGGCCTCGATCAAGCTTGCCGCCGCGAACGGCATCCTGCCCAGCCCCTTGGACGTCGCGGCAGCCGACGACCCCGCCGCCACGATCACGCTGAGCCGCGAGCAGGCCCTGGAGCACGCCAGGCGCGCAGCCCAGCGCGCCGCGGCGGAGGAAGGCGCCATCACCGCGACCGCGCAGGCGGTCGCCGCGCTTTTGCGGCAGGCCGGCATCGAGGTGACCATGCCGCATCTCGAGCAGCGCCTGCGCGGGCGCGATTCGATGGCCGACGGGCTCACCGGCCAGAGCGTGAGCGCCGCGCCCGAGGCCCAGCTGCTCACCAATGCGGTGCGCCATGTCTTCGAGATCCCGGACGCGGCCCTGACGCGCGCCTTCAAGACGGCCGTGCTGGCCTTCGAGGAGCGCGGCTGCAGCGAGGTCGAGACCACCAACTGGTTCAGGATGCGCACGCCGAGCTTCCTCGCCATCCGCACCGTGTTCAGCACCCCGCAGGGCTATCGCTTCGAGGCCGAGTTCCATACGCCGGCCAGCTACCGGGCCAAGCTCGCCAACCACGACCTCTACAAGCAGATCGGCTGGCTGCGGCGGCATCCCGGGCCGGACGCCGAGCAAAAGGCCGACGAGCTCGTGCAGAGCGTGCGGGACAGATGCCTCGAGGTCGCCATTCCCCCCGACGCCTCCAGCATCCCCCACTGGGGCTCGTCGGGCCACAGCCGGTCGCGGACGGCTGGGGCCTCCAGGTTGGCCACCGCCGACCGGGCAAGCCAGCCCGCGGCCCCCCGCTCGCCGCAGGCCGGCGCGATCATAGCCGCCCTCGGCATGCGCCCGGTGGTGCTGGTCGGCATGCCGAGCAGCGGCAAGTCGACCATCGGCCGCGAGCTTGCCGGCAAGCTGGGGGTGAAGTTTGTCGACACCGACAAGGAAATCGTGCGCGAGCACGGCAATCTGAGCGATCTGTTCGCGCGCCAGGGCGAGGCCCACTTCAGACAGCTGGAGGCCGAAGAGCTCGCCAAGCAGCTGGAGAAGGGGCCGATCGTCATCGCAACCGGCGGCGGCGGCTTCATCGAGCCCAACAATCGAGCCCTGATCGGCGAGAAGGCGGTGTCGGTCTGGCTCGACACCAACCCGCAAGTGATCCGCAGACGCCTCAGGAACGACACCAGCCGGCCGCTGCTGCAAGGCCCCGACGGCGAGCAGACGCTAAGCCGCATGTTCGACGAGCGCCGGCCGCTCTACCAACAGGCCGATATCACGGTGGTGCCGCCCTCCGCAAAGGACAAGGAGAACGCCGAGCCTTGCGTGAAGGCGCTCCACGCCTACCTGTGCGGCGGCGAGGACGCAGCCGCACAGACCCTTGCCAACGAGACCCCTGCTAACGAGACACATGCCAACGAGACACAGGCCAACGAGGCGCCTGCTCCTGAGACGCCTGCCGCTGCCGAGATGCCCGCCGCTGCCGGGACATCAGCCATCTCCGACGCTCCCGGCATCGCAGTCGACGTGCCACCTGGCGTTCGGCCGACCGAGCGCCAGGCAGCCGGGCTTCCCCCGGTAGCCGCTGCAGCGCATCGGCTGGCGCTTGGCGCCACCCAATGGCTCCTGGACGACCATATCACGGCCGATTACGCGCTGCTTGGCGAGGCCTTGCACGCGGCCAGTCCCGACATCGCCGCCCGGATCCGATTGGTCGAGCCTTCGGTGACCCATCTGTTGCGCATGACCGAAGACGAGGCCGAAGCGGCCGCCATCTTCCACGGCATCGCCGGCGGCGGGGGCAATTTGGCGGAGGCCAGGACCGACTTCGTGTTCCTTCCCCTCAACAATGCCGCGCTTGGCGAGCAGGGCACCCACTGGTCGCTGCTGTTTGTCGATCTGCGCGGCTCCCAGCCGCTCGCCTCTCATTACGACTCCTCAGGCGGCCAAAACAGCGCGCTGGCACAAGAGCTCGCCGCAAAGCTGGGCGCCCGCCTGAAGCCGGTGCTGATGGCCCAGCAGGACAACA
>NZ_JAVIIW010000106.1:0-2279 GCF_033977205.1 Mesorhizobium album
TTCTTTCTGATCAATCTCAACCCGAACCTGAAGAAGCTGGCGATCAGCCAGACCGAAATGCACACATCAGCCGAGCAGCTCGAGGACTGGCTGGTCAACCATGGCTACCGGCAGAATTTCTTTGCCCGTTATGGCCAGTGGCTGGGCCTTCTGCCCAAGCAGCCGGCGACCGATCCGGCGACGGGCAAACCGGCGCAGCGCTTCTCCTTCTGCAACGACCCGGTCGTGCCGACATTCTCCGGCGTCCTGCAGGGCGATTTCGGCTGCTCGACCAAGTTCAAAACGACGGTTGCCTCGAAACTTTTCCCAGCGCTTGGCGCCACGGGGCTGCTGATGTTTTGGGTGCTGGCGGTGATGGTGCCGATCTCGCTGCTTGTCGGGATACTCGCCGGCATGCGCGAGGGCTCGCGCACCGACCGCACGCTGTCGGTCGCCTCTATCGCCTCGACGGCGACGCCCGAATATGTGTCGGGCGTCATCTTCACCGTTATCTTCGCCTCGTGGCTCGGTTGGCTGAACGGTTCGGCCGCCTCGGCAAGTCAGGGCCTCACCTTCTACAATTTCACGCTACCGGTGATGACGCTGGCCATCTACGGCACCGGCTACATAGCGCGCATGACACGCGCCTCGATGGTCGAGGTGATGACGCAGCAATATATCCGTACGGCCCGCCTTAAGGGGCTCTCCTTCAGCAGCGTTGTCGTCAAGCATGCACTACGCAACGCGCTGATCGCGCCGTTCACCGTGATCATGCTGCAATTTCCGTGGCTGCTCACCGGCGTCGTCATCGTCGAGGTGATGTTCCGCTACCAGGGGTTCGGCTACACGCTGGTCGAGGCCGCAGGCAACAACGACATCGACCTTCTGCTGGGCTGCTCGCTGGTCTCGGTGTTCATCGTGCTGATCACGCAGCTCATCTCCGATGTCGGCTATGCGTTTCTCAACCCGCGTATCAGGGTTCAGTAAGGGGCAGGGCGGATGCAGATCGAATATATCAACGCCTTCGATGTCGTGGTCGGCGTGCTCTGGCGCTTCTGGCCGGTATGGGTCGCCCTCGTCCTGGTGATGGGCGTGAGCTTTTCCTACAAGAAGAAGCTCGGGCTCTATGGCCAGCTCTTCGACAGCGGCGTCGGCATTGCCGGCGTCGGCATCTGCCTGTTCTGGCTGTTCACGGCGATCTTTGCCTCGACCATCTCGCCCTTCGATCCGCTGGCGCAGGTGTCGATCATGAAGGACGCGCTGCCCGGCGCAGTCGAGCCGACAACAAAGCTCATCTACTATTTCGGTGGCGACAAGCTCGCGCGCGATGTGTTCTCGCGCATGGTCTATGGCAGCCAGATCGTGCTGATCATCGCGCCGGCCGCGACCGGCTTTGCGCTGATGGTCGGCATCACGCTCGGCCTGCCGGCCGGCTATTACGGCGGCAAGATCGACACGGTGCTGTCGTTCCTTGCCAATCTGGTGCTGGCCTTCCCGGTGATCCTGCTCTTCTACCTGCTGGTGACCCCGGGCATCATGGACACGCCGATCCCCTATGCGATGGCGGGGCTGTTCTTTCTGTTCCCGATCATCTTCTTCAGCGTGCTGTTCTGGACGCGCTACAAGAACCGGCCGGACCGCCTCTACATCCTGCTCGGCCTGACGCTCGTCATCGGCGGCTGGATCTATGCCGGCCTGGTCTTCGACAAGGATCCGCTGAAGATCGTCCACATCGATCCCAACCAGCTCAACATCTTCGTGGCGGTGGTGTTCGCGTCCAGCCCCGGCGTGTTCCGCATCGTGCGCGGGCTCACCATGGACATCAAGACGCGCGACTATGTGGCGGCGGCGCAGACGCGCGGTGAATCGCCCTGGTACATCATGCTGTGGGAGATCCTGCCCAATGCGCGCGGACCGCTGATCGTCGATGCTTGCCTGCGTGTCGGCTACACCACGATCCTGCTCGGCACGCTCGGCTATTTCGGCCTGGGGCTGGCGCCCGAGAGCCCTGATTGGGGCACCGCGATCAAGGATGCGAGCCGGCTGCTGCGTTCCTTCATCCATCCGGCGCTGCCGCCGACGATCGCGCTGATGTCGTTTGTGCTGGGGCTGAACCTTCTGGCAGACTCGCTGCGTGAACAGTCGATGAAGGATTGATGGCGGGGCCTTGGGGCCCTACTTGAAAAACAAGGATTGGAGCGACCCATGAACGAGGCAGTTCGAGATCCGGCTCAACCGATCATCGAGATCGAGAACCTCTCGATCTCCTTCTTCACCCGCAAGGGCGAGATCCCGGCGGT
>NZ_JAVIIW010000107.1:0-2256 GCF_033977205.1 Mesorhizobium album
AACATGCGCGCTCTGGCCTGGATCGGAGGTGGAACATGACGGGCATGGGCGAGCGGCGTCACGGAGCCGCCGGCGAACCACGCTGTAAAGCTTGTCGAGCTTGCGATAGGGTGCGCGCGTGCGCTGGAAGATTTCTCTGGCGTCCGTCATGGGCCGCCCGGAACGCAGATAGGCGAGCACCGCTTCGCCGACCAGCTCCATCAGTGGCAGGATGTGCTGGCTCGCGTCTTGTGGTGGCGAACATGGATGGCTTCCGTCCGCCAGTCGATGTCCTCGATCTGCAGATTGCGGATTTCACCAGACCGTAGCCCATATGTTGCAAGGAGTTGCAGGGATCGCATGGTCCCGCAGCCCCGCCGATGTCTCGTTTCTTCGCGCTCTCGAAACAGCGACTGTCAGATCGCCGTTCAGGACTGACGGTGTACTCCTTCGTACGCATAAGCGACGGGGCTATCACGTGCCCTGACAGGTCCGTCGTGACGCGACCCGATGTGATGTGGAGGTAGCGCAGCAGCGAGCGAAGCCGCTCTGCTGTATCCTTCAGCGAGCAGCGCGTCAGTTTCGGCGCGCGCAAATCCATATAGCGGTCAACGTCGCTGCTGTTGAGGCCCGTCCACCCGTCGATGCCGCCACCGGTCTGCCAAGCAAGGAAGTTGCGGGCTTCCCACATCAACGTTGCGACGCTGGAGCGAGCCAACCCGCGTTCCTCACGCAGCCGGATTTCGTACTCGTCGCAGATTGCAAATCGGACCACATCGGCCGCGCAGGTAGGCTCGATAGCTCGTGGCCATTGACCGTGAGCAAGCCGCAACAAGGCTCGAATTCCGGAGCGCGGAACCTGGTGCCAGCGCGCGCTGGGACGTCGACCACGCTGCTTTTCCAACAGTACGATCGCATGCTGCAGGTATTGCTCGACCTGCACGTCGATCACGTCCGCGACGGGATGCTCCGATGTACGAGATAATCGAGAAACTCAGACGCGTAGGCGCAGTAGCTCCCCGCCACGACAGGGCTGTACCGCTGACCGATAAGCGAGGATTTGAGTGCGGCGATCAGGTCGTGACGGCTATTTGACATTGGCAACTCCTCTGTTGGTTGACCCGCAGAGGTTCGGCACGAAATAATGCAAAGCAGGCTGATCCGAAAATGGCGAAAATCCGTGAATCAGGCCGTGTTCCTCCGCATTATGAAGACCTCGTGATTAGTGAAACGGC
The DNA here is from genome assembly GCF_033977205.1 of Mesorhizobium album. Taxonomy (NCBI): domain Bacteria; kingdom Pseudomonadati; phylum Pseudomonadota; class Alphaproteobacteria; order Hyphomicrobiales; family Phyllobacteriaceae; genus Mesorhizobium; species Mesorhizobium album. The sequence goes on from NZ_JAVIIW010000107.1 coordinate 1,215, forward strand.
GCAAGACGGACGCCGCCGACGTCGAAGCGATCAGCGAAGCCGTCACCCGCAAGACCATGCGTTTCGTTCCGATCAAATCGGCTGATCAACAAGCGGCGGCCATGGTGCTGAGGACGCGCGCCCTTTTGATCCGACAGCAAACTCAGGCGATCAACGCGCTTCGCGGGCATTTGTGGAGTTGGGCGTTATTGCCGCCCTCGGCACCGCCAAAGTGGCTGCGTTGATCGAGATCGTGCGGGACGAGGAGGACGTTTGCCTGCCAAAAGCCGCTCGTTTGGCTTTGGCTGAAATCGCCGATCAGATCGAGGCGCTGACGCGTCAAATCGACAAGCTCGAACGAGGGATTGTCGGCGAGGCGAAGCGCGACCAGGACATGCCACGGCTGACCACAATTCCGGGCGTCGGAGCGATCACGGCGGCTACCGTCAAAGCGCTGATCCCGGATCCCGACGGGTTCAAATCCGGCCGTCACTTCGCCGCCTGGCTGGGACTAACGCCAAAGCCCCATTCGAGCGGCGGCAAGGAGCGGCTCGGCGGCATATCGAAAATGGGCAACCCGACGCTCCGCTCGCTGCTCGTTTGTGGCGCGACGTCGTCGCAATCGCGCTCGCCAACAAGATGGCGAGGATCATCTGGGCGCTGCTCACCAGGGGCGGGACATATCGAAATACTGGCGCGGCGAGCAGCGCAGCACACGCCTGAGCCGATATGACGACCAGGACGGACTTGCCGACGCGACGCCGGACAGAGGCGAGGTGCAAAATTAGACGATGATCCACGGGACGAAATCCCGAGGAGGAGAGGCCGGCGCGACAATGCGCTTAAAGCGCGTCAGATTGATCAGTCCCTCGCATCGCGAATTTTATCGAGGCCAGCGGTCTTGGACCGCGCGCCGGACATATGACCGCACCGATCCCGCTGGATGAAAAGCGCTTGCCCGCGTGGCCGTTCCACATATGTGGCGCTGCAGCCGATGCCTAATGCCGCCGCTCGTCCATGCCCGTCATGTTCCACCTCCGATCCAGGCCAGAGCGCGCATGCC
>NZ_JAVIIW010000010.1:0-10000 GCF_033977205.1 Mesorhizobium album
TTCTTCAATATTCAGTTGTCAAAGATCAGACATCGCAGACGCAACGTCTCGGCCCGTTTCGCTTCCCGCTCCAGGGCCCTTCGAGTGTCGCTCACGCGGCTCTCTTGAATTTCGCAGAGGGCAGATTTAGAAGCGAACTTCTCGGCCGCCAGCGGCGCGCCGCCCTCGTTGGTGGGGCGTATATAGTCGGGGCCGTTCGGGGTGTCAACACCGATTTCGAACTTTCTCAGCACGTCGTCGAGCGGGTTCCAGCGATGCGCTTTACATCCTTGTTTTGGTGCACGTTGTCGTCGCGAAACCGCTGCGAATTCTGGGCGAGACGCATTAGCCGGCTGCTATGATGAGGCCCCTGAGATTTATGTAGCCGGCGGCGTCGAACGCTGCACTTTCGGGCGCGGCCGAGCTGATCTCCGCCACGACGGGCAAGCTGCCCAACGGCAAGCGTCATATAGCGGCTGCTGGACAGCCGGTTCATCGTTCTGCTCGAGCAACAGAACCCCGGCGAGACATCCAGGATGCTTGCGACATTGATACGCCGCTTGATTCGGCATTGAACCGCTCGACTAGGGTTTCTCGAGCGCAGCTTTACCCAGGATGTCTGGGAAGGATATGCGGGTAAGCCGGTCGGGTTCGACGTCGTCGAAAGCCGCGAGACCTTGGCTCTTCGGACCAGAGCGGCGACGTCAAGCCTCGCCGTCCGCTTGCAGGTGAGGCAGTCGACCGAGATGCCGGTGCCGGCCTCGAGCTTGTTGCGGAGCGTGTCTTCTATGAACGGGAATTTCATCGTCATGGCGATCTCCGGCAACGAGGTCGCCGCGCCGGACAGGATTATATTCCTGATCACCGGCAAATTGACGACAGCTTTGGGAACTGCCCACAGCCCGGCTCGCTTATCGTGGTGACACAGGATTTGCGGGCCGGGCCGTGTCCCAGAAAGTTGGGTTCCAGGGGCATGGTTACATTGCGCGCTTTTGGCCAAGCGCACAACTCCAAGTATTAGCAAGTTCTTGACGACGGGGCCGGCCGCGCCAGACTCATGGCATGGCGAAGGGCATCAAGGTTGGCGACGAAGTGGCCATCATGGCGACTGTGCGCCGACGCGTGACGGATGACCGCATCAGCGTCTCGATCCCGTCTTATGGGTTCCCTCACTCGATCGTCGACAAAACATCGAAGGTGAAGAAAGGCCAGCCGATCGAACTGACTGGCGACGTCACCCATATCGACGGGGATTGGGTGACGGTGAACCTGGGTGTTCCGGTAACGGTGAACATGGACACGCTCAGGCTGGTGACGGCCTATGCTCCGCCGAAGCGAAAGACGCTCATGGACAAGCCGACGTAGCAGCACCGCCATTGGACTCCGTGCTCATCCGATTTGAGTGCCAAGGAACACAGCCATCTTACCAAGTTAGAGGTCATGCCTGACCGGCCTACAATCTTCCCAGCCGGCGAACCTACCCCGTTGGCCGGTTAGGCCCAGCGGCCAAAGCCTGAGCCCCTCTAGCCCCGGCCGCTGGGCCGCCCGCCAGAGCGCAATCCCGCCGGCTGCCCCGCTTCATAGTAGCGCTCGCCGTCATGATAGTCGCACGTGAGCGGAGGTCGTCGAGCTACGTCTCCCGCACCGTGAAGCAGTAGCGGAACAGTCGACGGGGTCGTGACGTATTCGACTCAGGCGAAAGGCTAGGACGTGGGTTCGGTGAGGAAGGGCATGATGTCCACGCCGTCTCCTGGAAAGACAGAGAAATGCGGGTGGTTTTCGAAGAGGCGGGCGGCGGCCTCGATGGTCTCGGCCTCAACGACGATGTAGCCGCAGAAGGGATTCACGGCGCCGGCAATGCCGTCCTTGGTCACGCGCGTCGTCTTGCCGACCATGCCGCCACGATCGGGGAACGATGCGGCATTCCTCTCCTCCCAGTCCGCCCACTGCTTCAACCCGACGGCGTCGATCGCGTCCTGCTCGGGCTTGGGCAGGGCGCGAAAGCGGACGAGGTCTTCGGGCTTCATGGTGTAGACGGCGAGAAAGCGGGGCATGCGGCGTGCTCTTGGGGCTGGCAGGGGCATTGGAGCCTAGACTCCCCACTGACCGAAGTCACTCGCATTCGCGCCCTGTAAGTGCCCGCCACCAATCTGGACACCGCAACCTGCCGATCGAGGCAGAGCTGACGATCGCTTACCCGATGGGTCGGAACCGTCCGCACTCTCCGCGCATTTCGCTGGACCATGAACAAGACGATTTCCGAGAACGATGCGGGCGATTCACCGGCAGGCTGGACAATCAAGCTCGGAGAGTCTCCCGTCGTAGGTACAGCAATCCACAGCGGCACCTACGTGAGCAGGGCTTGTCGATCGCTTATGTGCCTCTCCGATTCTGACCGGCGTCGAGAAGAGGACCTGTTCACCGAGCGCTTCATCGCCGATTTTCCAACCCAAATCATCGTTCATCGATCGCGCTTTCAAGTAGATCTGAACCGTGCGCGTGAAGCTGCGGTCTACCGGACGCCAGACCAGTCGTGGGGTCTGAAAGTCTGGCAAGGGCAGCCGGCCGAGGACATCATAAAGGAGTCCCTCTCCTTTCACGACGCCTTCTACAATGAGCTGAACCGTGTCCTCGCCGCCATCGAGAGCCGCTACGGCAGGTTCGTTCTCGTCGACGTCCATAGCTATAATCACCGGCGCGACGGGCCTCAGGCTCTGCCTGTGTCTCGCGACGTCGCACCCGACATCAACATTGGTACGTCTTCTATGGACCGCGAGCGCTGGGCGCCGGTCGTCGACGCTTTCATCGAGACGCTGCGCGGGCACCATCTCAACGGCGAGCCGATCGACGTGCGCGAGAATGTGTCCTTCCAGGGCAAAGGCGAGCAGACTCGTTTCGTCCATGCCAATTTTCCAGAAACCGGGTGCGCCATCGCGCTAGAGTTCAAGAAGATTTTCATGGACGAATGGAGCGGCGATCCCGATTGGCCAGCAATCGAACGGCTGCGCGCCATGCTGGCGTCTACGGTGCCCGTCTTGGAATCGGCGCTGCGGGGCATGCGATGAAGCCCAAACTCGTTGAGCCCGCGCCTCCGTTGGCGCAAATCGAATCGGATTTGGACGCGCTTTTGCGGGATGGCAAGCCGATCCGCCGCGACTTCGCCAATGGCAACCGCTTGCACATGGATCGGCCGCTGCCCTTTCTGTGCGTCCATGTTGGGTCGCATCAGGATGCGGCATTCCATGTGGTCTCCGCCAACGCGTCTTATCTGATCGCAGCCGACATAGGCCTCGCCAGCGAGGTCGCGCTGCTGGTGGCTCGAATGATGCGAGACCATTGCGGCGCATTCCTCGTGCTAGACATCGGCGAGTTGGCCGAAGACCGGTTCCTGACGGAGGATATTCCATTCCTGCCACCTTTCGAGATTGCCCTGGCCTGCGGCAACACGGCGGCGGAGAAGGCTGCACTCAAGCGCTTCGCCGACGCTGCGTCCGCACGCGAAGCAAAATACCGCACGCCCCGCGTGGACGACCTCACCCCCACGACACGCGCCGAAGCAACGCTCTGGAGTGAGCTCGGCGATGCGGCGTGCCTGATGGTACGCTTCGCACCGATCTACCGGGTGCCGGGCACCAAGCGCGTCTACCCTGAACTCCACGACCTCGTCGTCGCCAACATGGTCGATTCTGCGCTTCAGGCCATCAGCGCCTTCCTGAAGGCGTCAAGGCTGGAACCGCCGGCAACCCATCGTTCACTCGGGCGCCGCGCCTATATCGACGCAGTCGTGCGCGCTGATCGGGCGATCGACGACGTTGCATCGACATTCGATTTTCTGCTTGCCGTCACACCGATAAATGCCGAACCAGCCTGGCTGGAATTCCAGGCAGGCGTCTTCGAGCGTATGCCCGCACTGCTCTACAGGCCGCTTGAGTTCGAGGTCGCCGCCCAGAAGCGGAAGCTCTATTCGGTCTCGCTGGATCATCTGGAAGATCCGCTCCTGACCAGGCTGCTCTCCGAAAAGCAGCAGGAACTCGATCTCCAGCTGTCGATGCTGGCGGCACGCGAAACGCCCCGCTTCGCCGAACTCGGACGAGCACTCTATGGCAGCGTCGAGCCGAGCCTGGCTGCGAGGGCACGCAGCATTCTCGAAAAGGTGCCGCAAGTTGCTTCGGCGGCTCGGCAGAAGGGCCTGGATGCCGACGCCGTTGCCGCGGCCGCGCGAGACATGATCGCCCGATACCGGGCCGCCTATCCCGAATTCGACGCTTCCGTGGAGATCCGGGGCGACCTGCCGGCCGGCCTCCTGGTCTCTCGAAACCAACTCCTGGTTTCGCGTGATACCAACCTTCCATCGGAGCGTCTGACCGCGCTGCTTAGTCACGAGATCGGTGTTCATCTGCTGACCTATTTCAACGGTGATGCGCAGGGGCTCGCCATCTTCCGCAACGGACTCGCCGGCTACGAGGGTATGCAGGAGGGACTGGCCGTGCTGGCGGAATATCTGGTCGGTGGCATGTCGGCAGCGCGCTTGAGGCTGATCGCGGCCAGGGTCATCGCGTGTCAGGCGATGCTCGACGCCGCACGGTTCGAGGAAGCCTTCCGCATTCTCCACAAGGATTTCGGTCTCGATGATCGCAGCGCCTTCAACATCGTTCTGCGTGTCTATCGTGGCGGGGGCCTTGCAAAGGACGCCATCTACCTGCGCGGCCTGGCGCAGATCCTCGATCATCTGAGGAACGGCGGCAGTCTCACCCCCTTCTGGATCGGCAAGATCTCCGCCGCGCATTTCGGTGCGATCCAGGAACTCAACGCGCGCGGCCTGCTGCGAGCGCCGCGCCTCGAACCTGCGTTTCTCTCGTCCGACACGGCGCGTCCGCGCCTCAAGAAAGCGATGGCCGGGATCGATCCAATCGATATGGTTGAGACTTGAGCGGAGCCTCCTCAATGCGCATTGCGTTCTTTGTCAATTCCATTGAGAGCGAGACGCCCGGCTACACGACGACAACATTGGCTTTGGCTGCTGTTCAGCGCGGCCATTCTGTTGTCTATGTTGAACCAGGCGACTTCATACTGCGTCCGGACGACACGCTGGCTGTCGGCGTCGCGGTTCTACCGGACGCTCCCTACAAGACGCCCGACAAGCTGTATGCTGCCCTGAAGGAGGCCGCGAAGCAGAAAAAGACCTCCGCGATAAGCGATATCGACATTTTGTTTCTGCGCAACGACCCGTCGCTCGACGCCTCTGATCGACCATGGGCCGCCAACGCAGGCGTTATGTTCGGGCGGCTCGCAGCGGAACGCGGCGTGATCGTCGTCAACGATCCAGACGGTCTGGCGCAGGCACAGAGCAAGCTCTACCTTCAGACCTTTCCCGAGGCGGTTAGGCCGGCGACTCTGATATCGCGCAGTATTGCCGAGATCCGCGCGTTCATCGACAAACATCCGAAGGGCTGCATCGTCAAACCACTCCAAGGGTCGCGTGGCAAGAACGTCTTCCATATTGCGACGCCTACTGATTCCAACCTCAACCAAATCTTCGAGGCGGCCAGCGGTTCCGGCTATCTCATCGCGCAGGTCTACATTCCGGAGGCTAAGGCTGGTGACGTGCGTCTTTTTCTTATGAACGGGCTGCCGCTGGCGCGCGACGGCAACTACGCAGCCTTTCGCCGCGTCCCGGCCAAGGGCGACATCCGGTCCAATCTCCATGCCGCCGGAAACGCCCGCAAGGTCAAGGTAACAGCCACGATGCTGGGCATTGCCGAGATGGTGCGCCCCAAGCTGATCAGCGACGGCATGTTCCTGGTTGGGCTCGACATCGTCGGCGACAAGCTCCTGGAGATCAACGTCTTCACGCCAGGCGGGCTGACACGGCTGGCCGACATGTACAAGACGGATTTTGCCATAGGCGTCATCGTTGCGCTGGAGGAGAAGAAGATGCTGCGGCAGGCTTATGGAAAGACCATGCCGAATTCGCGCTTGGCCACGCTCTGAGGAACGTTGGCATATCGGTAGCAGATCAGCCAGTACGGCAGGACGGCTGATTGGCGGGGAACTCGTGGCCAACCGGACCACGGTTGTCGCGAAACGCCTGTTTCCTGGCGACCCAACCCCTTGCGTGACAGGCAGCTTTTGAGAAGCGCTATCTGGGTCTCAGCGAAGCTGCGCGCGCGGCGCTGCTGGCGTCGGGTCGCGCCTGATGTTGCAATTCCGGCAACCGATAGAAATAGCTATGTCAAGAGCCGCACGCCTCTCCTTCCCTCCCCCTTGAGTGCAAGCGACCGGTAACGGCCGGCAATAAAAACAAGCACATACCCTTGGGCAAAGAAGCTACAGCGGCCCGCACCGGACGATGCGTTGGTGATCAACGATAAGCCGTTGGGGCAGAAGTAGGGGCCTTACAAGGGGAACGAGCCTTAGCTCGCTGTAACGGAACCTCCGAGAAATCCGGCTTCGAATTCGGTCCGCAGCTCGTCCTCACGTCCGAGATACCGAGGCGAAAGGTGTATCTGGTAGGCGGAGATCGCGCCGGCTTGCCTGGCGATCGCGCCTGCCTGCGCGGCGGTCAGATGCTTCTTCGACGCCGCGAGGCCTCGGTCTTCCTCCAGGAACCCGGCTTCGATGAAAAGCTGATCGGCGCCGCGCACCAAGTTGGATAGACGTGTGACATTCTCCGGACAGAACGCCAAATCAGTTGCATAGGCGATGCGTTGGCCCGGTGCACAAACCAGAGCCTGAGCCCGCAGCAGTTCCCCGAGCGTCACCTTCTTGCCTGCAATTGGCGTGAACTCGGTGGCCGCATCAGCGCCGCGTCGCACCGCCCGCTTGGCGTTTGTGAGCCAAGGTCCAACAGGGAGATCAAGCTCTTCCAGACGCGACCTGTGCACGTTGACCCGCAATTTTTCCTGGAAGGCGAAGGCTAAGCAAGGAATCCCGTGATCGAGCGTAGCGGCTTCGATCGTGAACTCCGGATCGTCCAAGGGGAACTGAGTGTCCGGGTTCTGCCAATTCTGCCGCACGAAAGCCCTGCGCGCCCGGAAGGCGGCTGCGGTGGCAAAGCCTGCCTCCGTCCAATCAGAGGCGAAGATCGTAAAGTCCTGCGACCGCTCGTTGAGGAGATTCCACGTGTAGGCCCGCAGCTTGGCCTCTACGGCATCCGTCAGTCCGGGCGGGCCGATGATATGGACCTGCTTGTCACGGTAGAGCGACACCCCGAGCAGGCGATCGAACCCGCTGAAGTGATCCATGTGCATGTGCGACACGAACACGTGCGAAACGCGCAGGATCTCACGTGGCGAAAGTGCCGACAGATCGCCGAGGTCAAAAAGGACTGCCCTGGCGCCGAAGCGGAAGTCGAGAAGCAGTCCCGGGTCGGAAAACGACTCATTCACCAGGCGCGGCTGGACGAGAAGCGTCATGATAGGGAAGGCAAGAGTTGCATCCTCCAAAATTCAGGACGTGTGCTGTTCGTTCCGCCGGCCGGTCCGAATAAGCTATGGGGACGCGCATCACGTCTACACGGTCGAACGTGTCGCCGGGGATCTCGGCGTCAGCGAAGAGCTCATCCAGGAACTGCCCCACGATCTCGAGCCTGAGGACTTCGTCATCAGGGTCTACGGGGCCAATGATGGCGACGGGATCTTGGCCTTCGCTGATAATGGCATCGATGAAATCGAACTACCGCGGCGCGACGGCCGGAGATGAAAGTCGGCGTTCCTCTCAAACGCAAAAGACCGCCCCGATTGATCAGATCGGGGCGGTTATGGATTTATGAAGAAGTTGGTTGCGGGGACAGGATTTGAACCTGTGACCTTCAGGTTATGAGCCTGACGAGCTACCGGGCTGCTCCACCCCGCGTCAACGATAGAGGTAAGTTTTCGCTTACCGGATACAAGAGGCTGCCAAAGGAAAGGGCCGCTTGCGCGGCCCGGGATCCCGTTTGGCGGGCCTTATGCATGTCGCCCAAAAGTGCTTAGCGGTTTTGGGACAACGACATGCATCACAACGATCGTAAGGAGAAGATTTCAACAAGATTGAACGTGCGCTTGGCAGACCTGGCAGCGACCTACTCTCCCGCGTCTTGAGACGAAGTACCATCAGCGCTGGAGCGTTTCACGGCCGAGTTCGGAATGGGATCGGGTGCAGCCGCTCCGCCATAACCACCAGGTCGGCGAAACGCACGTTGTTCGAGAAGCTGTTCAAGCGCGATCCAAGGATCGTCGCGTTTGCGCCAAGGCGACGTCTGCGTGTTGCATACGGGCGAAGCCCGCAAGCGCGACTGCGCGTCGCCGGTCGTCTGGCGCCCTCGCGCAGCATAGGCCCGTAAGGGCCGCTCATGCGTGAGCGCTGATGGATATAAGTAATGAGAACGATCAAGCCGATCGAACTATTAGTACCGGTAAGCTTCAAGCGTTGCCGCTCTTCCACACCCGGCCTATCAACGTGGTCGTCTTCCACGGTTCTCAGGGAATACTCGTTTCAAGGTGGGTTTCCCGCTTAGATGCCTTCAGCGGTTATCCCGTCCGGATATAGCTACCCTGCAATGCGGCTGGCGCCACAACAGGTCCACCAGAGATCCGTCCATCCCGGTCCTCTCGTACTAGGGACAGATCCTTTCAATATTCCTACACCCACGGCAGATAGGGACCGAACTGTCTCACGACGTTCTGAACCCAACTCACGTACCGCTTTAAATGGCGAACAGCCATACCCTTGGGACCTGCTCCAGCCCCAGGATGCGATGAGTCGACATCGAGGTGCCAAACAACCCCGTCGATATGGACTCTTGGGGGTCATCAGCCTGTTATCCCCGGCGTACCTTTTATCCGTTGAGCGATGGCCCTTCCACGCGGGACCACCGGATCACTATGACCGACTTTCGTCTCTGCTCGACTTGTCAGTCTCGCAGTCAGGCAGGCTTATGCCATTGCACTCAGCGAACGATTTCCGACCGTTCTGAGCCCACCATCGCGCGCCTCCGTTACTCTTTAGGAGGCGACCGCCCCAGTCAAACTACCCACCATACATTGTCCCGGACCCGGATAACGGGCCGCGGTTAGACATCCATAGTAATAAGGGTGGTATTTCAAGGGTGGCTCCACCTGAGCTGGCGCCCAGGCTTCAAAGCCTACCACCTATCCTACACATGCCACTACGAATGCCAATGTAAAGCTATAGTAAAGGTGCACGGGGTCTTTCCGTCTAACCGCAGGAACCCCGCATCTTCACGGGGAATTCAATTTCACTGAGTCTATGCTGGAGACAGCGGGGAAGTCGTTACGCCATTCGTGCAGGTCGGAACTTACCCGACAAGGAATTTCGCTACCTTAGGACCGTTATAGTTACGGCCGCCGTTTACTGGGGCTTCGATTCAGAGCTTGCACCCCTCCTCTTAACCTTCCAGCACCGGGCAGGCGTCAGACCCTATACGTCGCCTTGCGGCTTCGCAGAGCCCTGTGTTTTTGATAAACAGTCGCTACCCCCTGGTCTGTGCCACCCTCCTCTGCTTGCGCAGAAAAGGGTCACGCTTCTTCCGAAGTTACGCGTGCAATTTGCCGAGTTCCTTCAGCATAGTTCTCTCAAGCGCCTTGGTATACTCTACCAGACCACCAGTGTCGGTTTCGGGTACGGTCTATAAGGAGGAGCTATTTCCTGGAACCACTCCGCTGCCCTTTCAATCCGATAAGATTGGACAACTTGTGTGATCCGTCACTACCTCCAGGCCCACGAATATTAACGTGGTTCCCATCGACTACGCGTTTCCGCCTCGTCTTAGGGGCCGGCTAACCCTGCTCAGATTAACTTTAAGCAGGAACCCTTGGTCTTTCGGCGGGGGAGTCTCTCACTCCCCTTACGTTACTCATGTCAGCATTCGCACTTCTGATACCTCCACCGCCCCTCACGGGTACGGCTTCATCAGCTTACAGAACGCTCCGCTACCGCTCGTGATTGCTCACGAACCCTAAGCTTCGGTGTATGGCTTTAGCCCCGTTACATTTTCGGCGCAAAGACCCTTATTTAGACC
>NZ_JAVIIW010000010.1:15000-169192 GCF_033977205.1 Mesorhizobium album
GATGCCTTCGCCGAGAGCATGGCCGGCTCCTACGACGTCAAGATCACGCCGGAGAATGTCTCGGTGGCGCCGCGCGCCACACTGGATGACCAGGCGCCGGCCTTTGCCGAGGAAATCATCCCCTTCACCAAGGATACGGATATCGCCGAGGCCTTCGCCGATTCGGGTTACACCGGCGACGACGCCACAGGCATGGCGGCGGCGATCGGCAAGCTCTTGAACGCTACGGCGCTCAAGGCCGGGACGGTGTTGCGCGTCGGCCTAGAGGTGCGCGGCGACATCGCCAAGGTGGTCCGCACCGGCGTTTACGACCGCACCACCCACATCGTCACCATCGCGCTCGACGATCGCGGGCAGTTCGTCCCGGCGCAGGAGCCGGAGCCCAATCCCGAATTGCTGACGGCCTTCGATGATTCGCAGCCAGTGGTGGTCCGCGGCAACCTGCCCAATGTCTATGACGGCATCTATCGCACCGCCTATTCCTACGGCATGTCGAAATCGATGACCCAGAAGCTGATTAAGCTTCTTGCCTCGGACGTAGATTTCCAGTCGCGCCTTTCACCTGCCGATCGGCTCGAAGTGCTGTTCTCGCAGCCTGACGGCGACGACCAGACCTCGGACAATTCCGAGCTTCTCTACGTCTCGGCGACCTTCGGCGGACAGACGCGCAACTTCTATCGCTTCCAGATGCAGGACGGCAGCGTCGACTATTTCGATGAGAACGGCAGCAGCGCCAAGCAGTTCCTGCTGCGCAACCCGCTGCCCAATGGCCGCTTCACCTCAGGCTTCGGCGCGCGGCGGCACCCGATCCTCGGCTATGTCCGCATGCACACCGGCACCGACTGGGCCGCTCCGATCGGATCGCCGATCATCGCCGCCGGCAACGGCGTCATCGAGAAGGCCGGCTGGGCGGGCGGCTACGGCAAGCAGATCATCATCCGCCACGCCAATGGCTACGAGACCTCCTACAATCACCAGAGCGCCTTCGCCAAAGGCATGGAGCCGGGCGTTCATGTCCGCCAGGGCCAGGTCATCGGCTATCTCGGCCAGACCGGCCTCTCCACCGGCCCGCACCTCCACTACGAGCTGATCGTCAACGGCACCAAGGTCGATTCGATGCGCGTGCGCCTGCCGGTCGGCAAGGTGCTGAAGGGCGACGATCTCGTCGCCTTCAAGAAAGAGCGCGAGCGCATCGACGACCTGCTCAAGCAGGAAGACGGAAATTCGCTGAAGGTCGCCAGCGCCAAGACCGATTCGCAGCTTCCGAACTGAGCAATCCCAGGAAAAGTGCGTAGCGGTTTTCCGTCCGGAATTGCGCAAACTGCTTCAATCCCGAGAATCGTCCGTCCGCTGCGGCCAGGCCACCGCCTGCCCGGGAACCGTGACCCATGCGATGATCGACGACAGCAGGCAAAGCAGCGCGGTCAGGCCGGCAACCGCGGCAAAGGCCGAATCGCTTGCCGCAATCCTCAATGCATCGAGATCGGCTGCGAGGGCGTGCGTGGGCGGCTCGCCGTAACCGGGCATGCCGGCGGGACTGCCGGTCAAACGCGCATAGACGAAAGCCGCGAGTGAACCCATCGCGGCCACCGCGATCAATCCGCCGATGCGCGAGACGGCGTTGTTGATACCGGACGCCGCGCCCGTTTCCTTGTCCTCGACCGAAGTCATGATTGCCGTCGACAGCGGCGACACGACGAGCGCCATGCCAAACCCCATCAGGGCCATCAGCGGAAAGATGCCGGTCCAGAAATTATGGACGCCGGCATGGGCAAGCACGGCCATGCCGGCAAAGGCGATAGCGACGATGAAGCTGCCGGCGGCGATTGGCAGGCGCGGACCGATCCGGTCCGACCACTGGCCGACCGGCCCCGACAGCAGCGCGATCAATGCTGATAGCGGCAGGAAGATGAAGCCGACTTCGGCCGAGCTCAGCCCCCAGCCGGCGATCAGCAGCATCGGCAGGTAGAACAGGTTCGCCGAGAGCGAGAAATAGAGGAAGAAGGTCGCCAGATTGGCGCCGGCGAAGGCGCCGATACGGAACAGGCCGAGATCGATCATCGGCTCGCGCTGCCAGCGCTCGTAAAAAATGAAGATAAAGAGCAGGATCACGCCGGCGACGATCGCCGGCCCGGCCATCATCCCGCCGCCCTCGGCGTTCATCGCCGTCAACCCATAGGCCAGCGATCCGAAGGCGAGCGTGGCGAGCCCGGCGCCCCCGAGATCGAGGCTGCGCTTTTCGGTCGGCTGGTCGGCCGGAATCTTGACGAGCAGCAGATAGATCGAAACCAGCCCGAGTGGCAGGTTGACGGCAAAGATCGCGCGCCAGACGCCGTTGCCAAAAGTGGATAGGACGAAGCCGCCCAGCACCGGACCGAGCGCCGTCGTCAGCGCCGAGGCGGCCGCCCAGATACCGATCGCCCGGCCGCGCTCCTTTTTCGGATAGGCCTTGGCGATGATGGCGAGGCTGCCCGGCACCATGATGGCGGCGCCGATGCCCTGAATGGCGCGGAAGGCGATCAGTACCGCCGGATTCGGAGCCAGCGCGCAGGCGAGCGAAGCGGCGATGAAGAGCGCAATGCCGGTCACGAAGGCGCGCCTGAGACCGAAACGGTCGCCGGCCGCACCACCCGCCAGAATCAGCGCCGACAGCGTCAGCGCATAGGCATTGGAAATCCATTGTGCTTCAGCCAGGCTGGCGCCAAGGTCGACGCGCAAGGCTGGCATGGCGATAGCCAGGACCGAACCGTCGATGAAGCCGAGCGCCGAGGCCAGAATCGCCGCGACCAGCACGAATTTGCGCCGGGTCTGCGGGCAGAAGGTGCCGTTCGCACGCTGCGCGGTCGAAAACGAATCGGCGGTGGTCTGGTTCGAGGACGCCATGAATGTCTGCTTAGCTCTCCGGCGCTTGCGCAACAACCGGCCAGAGGATCGCTGTTCTTGATGGCACTGGCAGCATGGCCAGGACGGCGGCAATCCTGATGCAAACGAACCGTCGCATGCTAGGTTCCGGCCCGTCGTCCGAACTTGCGCCAAGGGGGGGAAAGCCATGAAGCGACCGCTCGAACCGTCAGCCGAAGGGCGCGGGCGAATCGTCGGCATAACCGACGGCGTCTTCGCCATCGCGCTGACCTTGATCGTGCTGGAGATCAGGGTGCCGTCGCATGAAACTGTGCATTCGGAAAGCGAGCTGCTTGCGGCGATCCTGGCCCTCGCGCCGCGTTTCCTGACCTATGCGCTGAGCTTCCTGACGCTGACCATCTTCTGGTTCGGCCAGCAGGCGCAGCATGGCCTGATCGCAAAATCGGACCGGCGGCTGGCGACGCTCAACCTCTGCTTTCTCGCCTTCATCGCGCTCCTGCCGTTCTCAACCGACCTTCTCGCCGATTTCCTCGAATTCCGCGTCGCGGTGCTCGTCTACTGGCTGAACCTTCTGATGCTCGGCGTCACGCTCTTCGCCAGTTGGCGGTATGCCGACAAGAACGGCATGCTGGCGGACGACGTCGATGCGGAAACGAGACGCAACGTCTATCAGCGCATCGTCAAGGCGCAGATCCTTTGGGCGATCGGGGCGGCACTCTGCCTCATCACCCCGCTGGCGAGCATTGCCTTCATCCTGCTGGTGCAGTTTGTCTATGCCGCCGCGCTGCGCGGCTCACTGCTGCGCAAGTTCATCGGCTGAATATCCGCCGCCGACAAACTCGACGGTGACGCCCGGCGAGACCAGCTTGGCAAGCTCGCGCGCGTCCCAGTTGGTCAGGCGCACGCAGCCATGGCTTTCGGTCTTGCCGATCTTGGAGGGGTCGGGCGTTCCGTGGATGCCGTAGGTCGGCTTGTCGAGCGCGATCCAGACCGAGCCCACCGGACCGTTCGGCCCCGGCGGGATGGTCAGGATCTTGTCGTTCTGGCCTTGCTTGAAATTGATGTTCGGGTTGTAGGTGTAGTTGGGATCGAGCGCGACGCGCGACACGGCGTGGATGCCGGATGGGGACGGCGTGTCGGCCGAGCCGATGGTGGCCGGATAGGCTGCGACCAGCTTGCCGCCGGCATCATAGGCGAACACCTCTTTCTTGTCTTTGTCGGCAACGATGCGGGCGACCGGCGTCGACACCAACTGGCCGAAATTGGCGACCTTGATGATCGTGCCGGGACGGTTGAAGTCGAGCCCCTTGTTGATCGACTTCAGATAGGCTTCGTCCATGTGGAAACGTTCGGCGAGCGCCTCGGTGACGGAGGTGTAGCCCATGCGGTCGAGCCTGGCCTTCTGGCTGTAGTCTTCCGGGATTGAAGCGACATAGGGGCCGGCCGCGTCTTCGGGCGTGATCGTGTAGGAAGCGAAGGCGTCGCCACCCGATTGCGCAAGCGCCGCCTGGATGCCGACCGCGTCGGTCGATTTCAGATTGCTGCCGGTGATCTGGTTGTAGGCAGCCAAGGCCTTGTCGACATTCGAGCCGAATCGCCCGTCGATGACGCCCGGCGAAGCACCGCCGCGGTCGAGAAGCACCTGAAGTGCCGCCACGTCCTGGCGCACGCCGAGCGACAGCGACGAATCGACGGTGGACTTGCCGCCCGTGTCCGGCGGCAGCGCGGCCTGGGTGTCCGGATTGGTCTGCAGCACGTCCCCCTGGCCCGGCTGCGGTTCGACCGACGCCTCATTCAGCGGCTGGCGCTTGATGGTGTCCGACCTTGGCGCCTCCGGATAGGTGGCAGCAAAACCGTCATCGTTCGGCGCCGGCGGATAGGCATCGACGGAATTGCCGCTGTTGGAATCGTAGTCGTCGACCGGCGGCGGAATATACCGGCCGTTCTCTTCCAGCTGCTTGCGGCGGAAGCGGGCCATGTCGTCGGGATTGTCGAGATAGTAGCGGTCGTCGTCCTCGACGGGCGCACGCCCGAGCTCTTGCATCCGCAGCTGGCGTCGCAGCGCCCGGCGGTCGAGCCTGGTCTGCGGCGGCTGGATGGCGATCACCTTGCCGGTGTCGGCGTCGACAAGCACCCGGTTGCCCCTGGCATCGTAATAGATGTCGATATTGCCTTCCTGGGCGAGCACGAGCGCGCCGTATTGAGCGGGCCGAACCGCTTTCTGCGCGCCATCTCCGCTTGGCGCCGCGAGCGCGCCAGAAGTGACCAGCCCGGCCGCGAGTGCCGAAAGGGAAAGGATCGTGCGCAGCATGTGGGTCAGGCTCTCCGGTCGGCGCGGTCTTGGCAGGCGAACGCTTCGCCAGCAAACCAGTTACCAAAATTAAGGTTCCTATATGAACCGGGCATGAAGATGGCGGATTTCCGGTGCTTCGACCATGATCCCCAAAAGTGGGACCCGGTTTTCGGAAAGATCATTGGTCTCGCTAAAGACCCAGCTTAAGTTCCCTGCGTGCCTGTCTTGTCAGCTTGAGGACGACCAGGCGATGGCTTTCGCGCAGATAGTCCTTCAGCGCCGCATCATCCACGCTCTGGCTTGTCTGGCGCTGGATCCATTTCATGCCGCGCGAGGCGAGATAGGGCGCGGGCCGGCAACCCGGCTGATCCTTCAGCACGTCATAGGCCATGTCGGAGCATTTGAAGGTGACGAAGATCTGCCCGTCCCGGTCGTGACCGCCGATCGCGAACACTTTGCTGCCGACCTTCCAGACATGGGCGCCGCCCCACTGGACGACATGCGTCGCGGCGGGCAGCGAGGCGCAGAAGCCGTTATAGTCCTCAAGCTTCATCGGGCTTCGCCCCTTCCAAGAGAAATCTGGACCTGTTCGGTTTTGCGGTAAGGCCGAGTCAAAAAGCAAGAGCGCGCCGCACCGGTCCGGGGCGACGCACTCTCGTTGATTCGCTATAGCTCGAAATCAGGCGGCGGCTTCGGTCGTCACCACGGTCGGCTTCGAGCGGAAGTTCAGGCGGTCGGAGCCGGCGGTGATCTTGACGGTCGAGCCGTCGAGGATCTCGCCGAGCAGGATCTTCTCCGCCAGCGGGTCCTGCAGTTCCTTCTGCATCACCCGCTTCAGCGGTCTGGCGCCATAGGCCGGGTCGTAGCCCTTGGACGCCAGCCACTCGATCGCGTCGTGATCGAGCGACAGCGTGATCTTGCGATCGACAAGCAGATTCTCCAGCCGCTTGAGCTGGATCTCGACGATGCGGTCCATGTCGTGACGACGCAACCGGTGGAACAGGATCACCTCGTCGACGCGGTTGAGGAACTCCGGACGGAACGACGCCTTGACGACATTCATCACTTCGTCGCGCACTACGTCGACGTCTTGGTCCTCACTAAGATCGACTAAATAGGTGGCGCCGAGGTTAGAGGTCATGATGATCAGCGTGTTGCGGAAATCGACCGTGCGGCCCTGACCGTCGGTCAGCCGGCCGTCGTCGAGCACCTGCAGGAGCACGTTGAACACATCCGGATGCGCCTTTTCGATCTCGTCGAACAGCACGACCTGGTAGGGCCGGCGCCGCACCGCTTCGGTGAGCGCGCCGCCTTCCTCATAGCCGACATAGCCGGGAGGCGCGCCGATCAGCCTGGCGACCGAGTGCTTCTCCATGAACTCCGACATGTCGATGCGCACCATCGCGCTCTCGTCGTCGAACAGGAAGTTGGCCAGCGCCTTTGTGAGCTCGGTCTTGCCGACGCCGGTAGGCCCAAGGAACATGAACGAGCCGATCGGCCGGTTCGGATCCTGCAAGCCCGCGCGGGCGCGGCGCACGGCTTTCGAGACTGCCTGCACGGCTTCGCCCTGGCCGACGACCCGCTTGCCGATCTCGTCTTCCATGCGCAAGAGCTTCTCGCGTTCGCCCTCCAGCATCTTGTCGACCGGAATGCCGGTCCAGCGCGACACGACATGGGCGACGTGGTCGGGGCTGACCACCTCTTCCACCATGCCGGCCTTGTCGTCCCGGGCTTCGGCTTCCTGCAGCTTCTTCTCCAACTCCGGGATCTTGCCATAGGCAAGCTCGCCGGCGCGCTGGAACTCGCCCTTGCGCTGGGCGATGGCGAGCTCATTGCGCATCTCGTCGATCTGCTTCTTGAGATCGGCGGCAAGGCCGAGCTTCTGCTTTTCGGCCTGCCACTTCGCGGTCATCTCGGTCGACTGCTCTTCGAGGTCGGCAAGCTCCTTCTCCAGCCGGGCGAGCCGGTCCTTCGAAGCCTCGTCCTTCTCGACCTTCAGCGCCTCGCGCTCGATCTTCAACTGCATGACGCGGCGGTCGATCTCGTCCAGCGCCTCGGGCTTGGAATCGACCTGCATCCTGAGCCTGGATGCAGCCTCGTCGACCAGGTCGATCGCCTTGTCCGGCAGGAAGCGGTCGGCAATGTAGCGGTTGGACAGCGTCGCGGCCGAGACAAGCGCCGAGTCGGAAATGCGCACCTTATGGTGCTGCTCGTACTTCTCCTTCAGGCCGCGCAGGATCGAGATGGTGTCCTCGACCGTCGGCTCGTCGATGAAGACGGGCTGGAAGCGGCGGGCAAGTGCGGCGTCCTTCTCGACATGCTTGCGGTATTCGTCGAGCGTGGTCGCGCCGACGCAGTGCAGCTCGCCGCGCGCTAGCGCCGGCTTCAAGAGGTTCGAGGCGTCCATCGCGCCGTCTGCCTTGCCGGCGCCGACCAGCGTGTGCATCTCGTCGATGAACAGGATGATGTTGCCGTCGGCGGCGGTGACTTCGTTGAGCACGGCCTTCAGCCGCTCCTCGAACTCGCCGCGATATTTGGCGCCGGCGATCAGCGCGCCCATGTCGAGCGCCATCAGCTGCTTGTCCTTCAGCGATTCCGGCACGTCGCCATTGACGATGCGCAGCGCCAGGCCTTCGGCGATCGCCGTCTTGCCGACGCCGGGTTCGCCGATCAGCACGGGATTGTTCTTGGTGCGGCGCGACAGCACCTGGATCGTGCGGCGGATCTCGTCGTCGCGGCCGATGACCGGATCGAGCTTGCCCGTGCGGGCATCGGCGGTCAGGTCGCGAGCGTATTTCTTCAGCGCATCATAGCCCTGCTCGGCATTGGCCGAATCGGCGGTACGGCCCTTGCGGACATCGTTGATGACCTGGTTCAGCGCCTGCGCGGTGACGCCGGCCTTGGCCAGGATGTCGGAGGTCTTGGCCGACTTCTCCATGGCGAGCGCCTGCAGCAGCCGCTCGACGGTGACGAAACTGTCGCCGGCCTTCTTTGCCAGTTCCTCGGCGGTCGAGAATACTTTGGCAAGCGGCTGGGCGAGGTAGAGCTGGCCGTTGCCGCCTTCGACCTTGGGCATAGCTTCGAGCGCCGCCTCGACGCCGAGCTTGACGTCGCGGATACGGCCGCCGGCACGCTCGATCAGGGACGCGGCAAGGCCTTCATCGTCATCGACGAGCACCTTCAGAATATGTTCGGGAGTGAATTGCTGATGGTTGCGCGAGAGCGCCATGGTCTGCGCGGACTGGACGAAACCGCGCACGCGCTCCGAGTATTTTTCAAGATTCATATCTGTCTCCTTCCATCACCGGCCCGCTTTGCGGCACCGGATCAGATTGCGGTGACGGACCCGCTCATGGAGCCGAGCCCAGTTCAGCCGAGATATGGTGTATGGGCCAAGGTCTCTCAAGACGCCTTGATATCGGTCAACGCAGAATATTCTAATGCGTGGTGCCCAAAACTGCGCAGCGATTTTGGGAGAACGACATGCATCAAAACAAAGGCCTAAGGCGCGGCGCCTGAATCCGTTTCGACGCGGCGCGCTTTCGGCATGCACCAACGAAAACGGCGGAGATTTCTCTCCGCCGCTCGAATGCCTGAAAATGGAAGGATCAGCAACCCAGGATCAATTGTTCGCGTCGGCGACCGCCGGTTCGCTGGCACCGCCTGCCGGCTCGCCGGCAACCGCCTCGCCCGGTCCTGCTTTTGCCTCTCCGGCGGCAGCGACGACAGCGTCGTTGCCGTTGTCCGCCGTGTTGCGATCGTCAGCGGGGCTGTCCGCCTGGTCGGCATTGCCCTGCTCGGCGTTGTAGCTCTGGCCACGTCCGCGGCGTGGGCGTCTCTGCCGACGCCCGCCGCCATTGTCCGCGCCGGCCTCGTTGCGCTCCGACTGGGCCGCAAGGCCCGCCGGTGAGAAACTGTCGAACAGCGGAGCCTGCTCGGCGGCGACGCCAGCTTCCGCGGAAGCCTCCGGCTGTGCCTGCGCCTCGTTGCGGCGGTTCTGGTCGAGCTGCTGGCCGCCATGTTCGCCACGCTGGCCTTCGCGCTGGCCCCCATCGCGCTGGCCCCCATCGCGCTGCCCATTGTCGCCGCGCTGACCATTCTGGCCGTACTGGCCATAGCCGCCATTGCGGCGGTCGCGGTGCCTGTTGTCGCGCCGGTTGTTGTCGCGGCCATTTTCCTGGTTGAAGCCGAGCTCGGCCGGCGTGCCTTCGATCACCGGTTGGGGCCCGGAGCCGTTTGTCGCGGCCTGCGCCTCACCGGCATTGGCGTTGCCGACAGTTTCGAACTCGTCGCGATCCTCATCGAGGTCGTCGTCGAAATCGTCGCGGTTCTGCTGAGCGTTCTGGATCGGCAACTGCGCCTGCGCGGCGGCAATGATGCGATTATAGTGTTCGGCGTGCTGGAGATAGTTCTCCGCCATCACCCGGTCACCGGAGCTTTGCGCATCACGAGCGAGTGCGGCGTATTTTTCGGCGATCTGCTGAGCCGATCCGCGGATCTTCACGTCTGGACCGTTGCTCTCGTAATTGCGCGTCAGGGGATTAGGTCCCTTGCGGTTTTGGTTGCCACCGCCGCCATTGTTGTTGCGACCGCGCATGCGCCTGTTCTGCTGTTGTGGCCTCATTCGACTCTCTTCATGTGAAATTCAAAACTCTTCGCGAACGGTGGCGCTCATGCGGCCGACCGTTTCGTTTTTTCACCGGCGTTCGCCCGCATCGATTGCGTTGGCGCCACGTGCCATCCTGTTCCGGTTACATCACTTGCCGGACGATTCCCGCACGAAGCTTGGGCGTCGTTTGCGCAAGGAGGCAGCTATTTCCAAGGAAAACCGAATCGCTAAGAGCACTGCCTGCTTCGTCTCATCCGGTCAAGCCGGAACCTAGCTGCATTCCCTAATATTGCCAAGCGTTTTTTCGCACTGCATCAGGGGTTTCAACGCTCAAACACCAAAACTCTATCGTTTCCGCCGAGGTCGCGTCGCGCCTCTGCCAGCCTGTAGCCGGCTCGAGCGAAGATCGCAGTGACCTCGCTTTGCTGCGTATGGCCGATCTCGACCGCTACCTTGCCTTGTGCTTCCAGAAACCCTTCCGCCCCGCCGGCGATGATCCCATAGGGAACTAACCCGTCCACCCCGCCGTCAAGGGCCCGGTGTGGATCGAAATCGCGGACCTCATCCTGCAGATTTTCGATGTCTCGAGACGCTATATAGGGAGGGTTCGCGGCAATTAAATGGTAGCGGCCCGAAACTTTTTCAAACCAATTGGAATGCAGGGCCTTGAAGCGGCCGCCGAGCCCCAGATCCTTGGCGTTTCGCATGGCCGTGGCGAGCGCGCCAGGGGAGATATCGACGCCGGTCGCGGTCGCGGCCGGAACGGCGCTGAGCAGTGCCAGCGCGATGGCGCCGGTTCCGGTGCCGAGATCGAGGATGCGGCATTCGCCAAGCCTTTCGGCCGTTGCCTTGGCGAAGGGCAGGACCGCGTCGACCAGCGTCTCGGTGTCCGGACGCGGCTCCAGCGTGTCCGGCGACAGCGACAGCCGCAGCCCGTAGAATTCGCGATAGCCGAGGATGCGGTGCACCGGCTCGCCTGCGACGCGACGTCTCAGAGCTTCGTCGATCGAGGCCAGCGCCGCTGCCTCGACCGAACGACCGGGCTCGGCGATGGCCTGGGCGCGGGCCGTACCGGAAAAATGTTCGACGATCAGCCTGGAATCCAGCGCCGGATCGGCAATGCCGGCAGCGGCGAGCCGCGCCCTCGCCGCGCGCAGCAGCGGCCCGAGCGCGGCGGGCAAAGCGTCAGCCATCAATGCCCATATCCGCGAGCAGCTTCGACTGGTGATCGGCGATCAACGCGTCGATCACCTCGTCGAGCTCGCCCATCATCACACGGTCCAGCTTGTAGAGCGTGAGGTTGATGCGGTGGTCGGTGACGCGGCCCTGCGGGAAATTATAGGTGCGGATGCGCTCCGACCGGTCGCCCGAGCCGACCTGCGATTTGCGCGATTCCGAGCGCTCCTCATCCGCGCGGCTGCGTTCCAGGTCATAAAGCCTGGCCCTGAGGATCTGCATGGCGCGCGCCCGGTTCTGGTGCTGCGACTTTTCGGCCTGCACCACCATGATGCCGGTCGGCAGATGGGTGATGCGCACCGCCGAGTCGGTGGTGTTGACGTGCTGGCCGCCGGAACCGGAAGCGCGCATCGTGTCGATGCGGATATCTTCGGGCCGGATGTCGATATCGACCTCCTCGGCCTCGGGCAGCACGGCGACCGTCGCCGCCGAGGTATGGATGCGCCCGCCGGCCTCGGTTTCCGGCACGCGCTGCACGCGGTGCACGCCGGATTCGAATTTGAGATGCGCGAACACGCCCTTGCCCGACACAGAGGCGATGATTTCCTTGTAGCCGCCGACCTCGCCTTCGCTCGCCGACACGACCTCGAACCGCCAGCCGCGCGAGGCGGCATAGCGCTCATACATGCGAAACAGATCGCCGGCGAACAGCGCCGCCTCGTCGCCGCCGGTGCCGGCGCGGATTTCGAGGATGGCGTTCCTGTCGTCGGCGGCATCCTTGGGCAGCAGCAGGATCTGGATGTCCTTCTGCAGCGCCTCGATGCGCTCCTCGACCTGCGGGAGCTCCGCCTCGGCCAGCGCCCGCATCTCGGCGTCCGTGCCTTTGTCGGCGAGCATCGCTGCCAGGTCGGCCTGTTCCTGCTCGGCGGCGCGCAACGCCCGGATCTTGCCCACCATCTCCTCGATGTCGGCATATTCCGAAGCCATTTTGACATAGGCGTCGGCCGACGGCCCGGCCGACATCTGCGCTTCGAGCATGTCGAAACGCTTGACGACTTGATCCATGCGGTCGCGGGGCAGGTTGATCATGGCAGAAATGCTATAGCGGAATGGAGCGGTCGTCGGCAAAGGCCTGCAGCAGCGCCCGCATCGGCGTCCCCTGGGCGGGCGCCATCAGATTGTCCTTGAAGAAGGCTTCCAGCTCCTTCAGCGGCAGCTCGGTCAGCATGGCCTTGACCGGGCCGATCGAGGCCGGCGACATCGAGATCGAGCGGAAACCGAGGCCGATCAGCGCCATAGCCGAGATCGGCTTGCCGGCCAGCTCGCCGCAAAGCGTGACCGGCGTATGGTTGCGCGCGCCGGCATCGGCGATCGTCTTCAGCACGCGCAGGAACGGCGCCGACAGCGTGTCGAAGCGGTCGGCGAGCTGCGTGTTGCCGCGGTCGACCGCCATGATGAACTGGAAGAGGTCGTTGGAGCCGACCGAAACGAAGTCGACCGCCTTCATCAGCTCGTCGAGCTGGAACAGCAGCGACGGCACCTCTAGCATCGCGCCGAGCTTGAGGCTGGTCGGAAGATGATGCGCAAAACGCGACAGATGCCTGACCTCGCGGTCGATGATCTCGCGCGCCTGCGCGATTTCCGACAACTCGGTCACCATCGGCAGCATCAGCTTCAGCTCGCGCCCGCCGCAGGCCTTGAGCAACGCGCGGATTTGGGTTCTGAGCAGGCCGGGACGGTCGAGGGTGAGGCGTATCGCCCGCCAGCCGAGCGCCGGGTTCTCCTCCTGCACCGCGCCCTTGAAATAGGGCAGCACCTTGTCGCCGCCGATGTCGATGGTGCGGAAGGTCACCGGCTTGCCGCGCGCGGCGTCGAGCACGTCGCGGTAGAGCCGCTCCTGCGCCTCGGCGCGCGGGAAGGTCGAGGCGACCATGAACTGCAATTCGGTGCGGAACAGGCCGATGCCGGCCGCACCCGATTCCGAAAGCTGCGGCAGGTCGACGGCCAGCCCCGCATTCATCAAGAGATCGACCTGGACGCCGTCCTTGGTCACCGACGGCTTCTTGCGCAGTTCGCGGTAGACCTCCTGCCGCCGCGCCCGGAAACGGACCTTTTCGGCATAGGCGGCCTCGAGGTCGGACTGTGGCCGGAGGTGGATGGAGCCTTCGTCGCCGTCGATGATGATGGCGTCGCCGTTTTCCGCCATGGAAACGGCGCCCTTGACCTGGCCTGCGACCGGGATGCCCATGGCGCGCGCGACGATGACGACATGACTGGTCGCGGCACCGTCCTCCAGCACCAGGCCGCGCAGCTTGTCCCTGGGATAGTCGAGCAGTTCGGCCGCGCCCATCGAGCGGGCGACAATGATGGCGTCCTTGGGCAGCGAGGCCGCGACATCCTCCGGTCCGCGTCCCATCAGCTGGCGCAGCAGCCGGTTGGCGAGATCGTCGAAATCACTCATCCGCTCGCGCAGGTAAGGGTCGGTCATGTGCAGCATGCGCGCGCGCATATCGCTCTGCACCTTCTCGACGGCCGCTTCCGCCGTCAGGCCGTTGCGGATCGCCTCCTCCAGCCGGCGCACCCAGCCGCGGTCGTTGGCGAACATGCGATAGGCCTCGAGCACCTCGCGATGCTCGCCCTCGAAGGCGACATCGCGGCGTTCCAGCATGTCGTCGATCGAGAGCCTCAGCGAGCCGAGCGAGCGGTCGAGGCGGCGCACCTCCTCCTCGCTGTCCTCGTTGAACAGGTTGGTCACGACGATGCGCGGCTCGTGCAACACGACATGGCCGAGCCCGACGCCTTCGTTGAAGGAAAGGCCGGTGAAGCTTGCCGGACGGCTGAGATCGAGTTCCAGCCCGGGGCGGGTGAGGCGGGCGAGATCGCCGGTGGCGATCATCTCGGCGATCACCATCGCCGTGGTTTCCAGCGCCTCTATCTCGTCTTCGCGGTATTGGCGCATCGTCTTGTTCTGCACCACCAGAACGCCCAGCGTGCGCCCTGCCCTCAGCACCGGCACGCCGAGGAAGGAATGGTAGATCTCTTCGCCCGTCTCCGGCAGATAGGCGAAGGCCGGATGCTCCTGCGCGTTGGAGAGATTGAGCGGCCGCGCGCTGGCAGCGATCGTGCCAACCAGGCCTTGGCCGAGCCTCAGCTGCGCCAGGTGGACGGCATTGGGGTTCAGACCTTCGGTGGCGTAGAGCTCCAGCACCGAATCGGCGCGCAGCACATAGAGCGAGCACACTTCGGCCACCATGTTGGAGGCGATGTCGCGCACGATACGGTCGAGCCGCTCCTGCGGCTCCAGCGGCTCCTGCATGAGCTCGCGGAGCCGTCTCAGCAGAACGCGCGGGCCACCGGCCATGTCACGCATCGCGGCTTGTTCTCCAATGGGCACGTCGCCCGCCGCAGTTTCCGCCGCGGCCGGCCCTTACGCAACAACTGACTCAGTTCTTGCTATTGCTTATCGAGACCGTAGACGGAATGCAAAGTACGAACAGCAAGTTCCGTATAGGCACCGTCGATCAGTATCGAAATTTTGATCTCCGAGGTGGTGATCGCCCGGATGTTGATCGCCTTGTCGGCCAGCGCCTTGAAGGCGGTGGCGGCGACGCCGGCATGGCTGCGCATGCCGATGCCGATGACCGAGACCTTCGACATGCCGGCTTCCGACTGTACCACATCATAGCCGACATCGGCCTTCAGCCTTTCCAGCACGGCGAGCGCCTTGTCGACGTCTCCGGAAGGCACGGTGAAGGTCATGTCGGTGAACTTGCCGTCCTCGGAAATGTTCTGGACGATCATGTCGACATTGATGTTGGCCTCGGCCAGCGGGCCGAAAATGCCGGCGGCAACGCCCGGGCGGTCGCCGACGCGGCGCAGCGAGATCTGCGCCTCGTCCTTGGCGTAGGCAATTCCTGTGACGACCTGCTGTTCCACGATCTCTTCCTCGTCGCAAATAAGCGTTCCGGGCGGATTAAGCAAATCCCCCATTCCGGGCGCATCAGGATCGTCGAAGGACGACCGCACGAAAGTACGCACCCTGTGCACCATAGCAAGCTCGACCGACCGCACCTGCAGCACCTTGGCGCCGAGCGAGGCCATTTCGAGCATTTCCTCGAACGAAATCTTGGCCAGCCGCCGCGCCTTCGGCTCGATGCGCGGGTCGGTGGTGTAGACGCCGTCGACATCGGTGTAGATGTCGCAGCGGTCGGCTTTGACGGCGGCCGCGATCGCCACAGCACTTGTGTCGGAGCCGCCGCGGCCGAGTGTCGAGATGCGGTTGTCCGGGCCGATGCCCTGGAAGCCGGCGATGACCGCCACCTGGCCCTCGCCGAAGCGCTTGATCAGGAACGCGCCGTCGATATCGAGGATGCGCGCCGCGCCATGGGCATTGTCGGTCTTGATCGGGATCTGCCAGCCCTGCCAGGAACGCGCATGGACGCCCATGTTCTGCAGCGTGATCGCCAACAGGCCGGCGGTGACCTGCTCGCCGGAGGCGACGACGGCGTCGTATTCGCGCGCATCGTGCATCGGCGAGGCCTCGCGCGTCCAGGCGACCAGCTCATTGGTCTTGCCGGCCATGGCCGAAACCACCACGGCAACCTGGTGGCCCGCATCGACCTCGCGTTTGACATGACGCGCCACATTGCGGATGCGGGCGATGTCGGCGACCGAGGTTCCGCCGAATTTCATCACGATACGCGCCATGGAAGCGAAATGCCTTTGACTAAGCCGGCTCAGAGCCGGAAATGCGAAAGTTGCGCCCGGCAAGGCCGAGCCGCGGAAATGCGCGGCCTCCTTAGCCAAAACAGCTAAGCTTCGCAAGCGATGCGGACAAGAAGGGCCTGAGGTTCGCTTGAGGTCTCCTGACGGATCCCTGCGAGGCCATGCGATAGTCCGGAGGAAGAAACGCAACGCATGGAGGAATTCATGACCGAGACGCTGGAAATCGTCAGCTTCCGCCTCAAGCCGGATGCCGCGGCCGATTTTGTCGCCCAAAAACGGCACCGTCACCGACTGGCTCGCGCGCCAGCCCGGCTTTCTCAGCCGCCATCTCGGCGCGCGCGAGGACGGAAGCTGGGTCGATGTCGTGCGCTGGCAGAGCCTCGAGCAGGCTCAGGCGGCGGCGCAGCGCATCATGGCCGAGATCGGCGACTGCGAAGCCATGCAGGCGATCGAGCCGGCCAGCGTCAGCATGAGCCATGCCGCGATCGCGTTGTCTGGTTGAAGGCGACCGTCTCCTGGTAGGTCTCCGGGCGGCTTGCTGGCAGCAGTGGAAAAACCTGCCTTGACTTTCTCCGCTGGGGACCCGACTTCCTAGCGTTCCCCGGCTTCCTACCGTTCGAGGAGACCCGCTTATGCCACAGCCCCGACGATCGACCATCGATGCCGCAGAAGTCGAGCGCTTTTCCGCCCTTGCCGCTGAATGGTGGAACCCGAACGGCAAGTTCCGGCCGCTGCACAAGTTCAACCCGGTGCGGCTTGCCTATATCCGCGACCAGGTAGCGGCGCGTTTCGGCCGCGACCCGCGCGCGGCGAAGCCTTTCGAAGGCCTGCGCTTCCTCGACATCGGCTGCGGCGGCGGGCTTTTGTGCGAGCCGATGGCGCGGCTTGGCGCCGAGGTGGTTGGGGCCGACGCATCGACCACCAACATCGAGGTCGCAAAGCTGCATGCGGCGGAGGCCGGCGTCGACGTTGATTACCGCGCCACCACGGCGGAAGCGCTGGCGGATGCCGGCGAGACCTTCGATGTCATCCTCAACATGGAAGTGGTGGAGCATGTTGCCGATGTCGACCTGTTCGTCGCCAAATGCGGCCAGATGGTCCGGCCCGGCGGCATTATGTTTGTCGCTACCATCAACCGCACGCTGAAGGCGCTCGGCCTTGCCATCATCGGCGCCGAATATGTGCTGCGCTGGCTGCCGCGCGGCACGCACCAGTTCGGCAAGCTGGTGCGGCCCGAGGAATTGGGAAAGGCGCTTGTCGCGGCGGGGCTGACGGTCATCGACCGCACCGGTGTGATCTACCACCCGCTCGCCGACCGCTGGCAGAAGTCCAGGGACATGGACGTCAACTACATGGTGCTCGCCGAAAAAGCCTCGGTCTGATCGGCCGCGCCGCCGCTTTCGCGCTCACGCCGGCTGGGTCCGCACCCTGGCACGGGGCTGGCTTTGCGCCTTGGTCGTGATGAAGACGCCGGCGGTGATGATGGCCGCGCCCAGCCAGGTCAGCAGCTGATAGTGCTCGCCGAGAAAGATCGTGCCGGCAAAGAGGCCGACCGCAGCCGCCACATAGCCGATCTGGCTGAGATAGACGGGGCCGCCGACCGCCTGCAGCCGGAAGAAGAAGGCAAACATCGCCGACGCCGACGCCACCTGCCCGGCGGCCACCAGCGGCACGCTGCCGAGCGAAGCGAACGGCTGCCAGCCGAAAAGCGCCAGGATGCCGACGAGAAGCAAGGTCGCCGCCGCGAGGTGGCTGCCGACGGCGAGCTCGATCGGACCGGTTGATTCCGGCCAGTCGACGGTGCGGTAGATGTTGCCGGCGGCGAGGCTGACCGGGATGAGCAGGCCGATCGCCACCCAGAAATAGTCGGCCGGCTGTCCGGCCTCACCGCGCGTGAGCGCAACCATCACCGCGCCGATGAAGCCGACGGCAATGCCGGTAACGCCGAGCAGGTTGGGGCTCCTGACGCCGAGCAGGATCGAGAACACCAGCGTGATCACCGGCGAGAGCGTGAACATGATGCCCGTATAGCCTGCGCCGAGATGCGGAATGGCCGAGAACATCAACAGATTGGGAAAGGCGTAGGACACCGCGGCGGTGACGAAGAAATAGCGCAGCTTCCGCGCTGTAAGCCGGATGCGCTGGCCGCCAAGCAGCAACGGGCATAAAAGCATGCCGCCGGCGCCGAACGAAATGACGAAGGCCCAGACCATGGCCGGCACGCCGGCCGCCGTCGCAAGCTTGCCGAAAGGCAGCGTCATGCCGAGCAATCCGCCGGTGACGACCAGAAGGCCCAATGCCGAATCCCAGAGAAATTTCATCGGATGGTTCCTGCTTCTTTCGGCGCTTGGCCGTTAGCTTGTCTTGAGATAAGATAGTGAAAAGATTCTTCATCAAGATACTTTGCGGTGAGGCATATGGATCGCGCTGGGAAAGCCATCGAGCAGTGGCGGAGGGAACGGCCGGACCTCGACGTGTCGCCGATGGGGGTGATCGGGCGGCTGAACGAAGCATCCTCGCTGATCGCGCGCGACCGCCTGGCGCCGGTCTTCGCCAGCTTCGGCCTGCAGCATGGCGAATTCGATGTGCTGGCGACGCTGCGCCGCTCCGGCGCGCCTTACGCCCTGACGCCGACCGAGCTCTATGAGGCGACGATGGTGACCTCCGGCGCCATGACCGCCCGCCTCGATCGGCTGGAGAAGGCCGGCCTGATCCAGCGCGCGCCGCATCCGAGCGACCGCCGCGGTGTGGTTGTCCACCTCACCGCGAAAGGCCGCGAGTTGATCGACGAGGCGCTTGCCGCCCATGTCGCCAACGAGCACCAGATCCTCGCCGGCCTGACGCGTGAAGACCGGGAGACATTGGCGAATTTGTTGGAAAAGCTGATCGGAAGCCTGGGGTAGAGTAATTCCAGGAAAAGTGTGTAGGCTGGGTGACTTCGCCGTAGCCCTCCGTCCGGAATTGCGTGAAAACAAAGAGAAAGAGATAGAGCGGTTCGGCGTTTCCGTGAAACGGTGAACGCTCTAGCCGCGACTCAGTGCCGATCCTCCGGAAAGCTCGGGATCGGCATGAATTCGACCCCGTCCTCCGCGAGGCTTTGCGCCTCCTCCGGCGTCGCCTCGCCATAGATGCCGCGCGGATCTGTCTCGCCGAAATGGATCTTGCGCGCTTCCTCGGCGAACTTGTCGCCGACATAGTCGGCGTTCTCGCGCACCTTTTGAGCCAGCGCCTTCAGCTGCGCCAGCGCCTGCTTCTGCGCCTCGCCCATGGCGAGCGCCATCTTTTCCTGGCTCCGCGAGGTGGAAACGGCCGGTGCCATCAGCGCCTTTTCTATCTTGTGCGAGCCGCAGGTCGGGCAGTCGACGAAGCCGCGCTTCTTCTGGGTGTCGAAGTCGTCATTGCTGCGGAACCAGGCTTCGAACTCGTGATCGTGTTCACAGATAAGCGAAAAGCGGATCAAGAGGCTGCACCCCTCAGGCGCGGCGCCTCCGCCTCGCCGGCATTGACGGTGAAATCACGCGCGTTCTTGAGATTGGGAATCTTACGGCGCGCGGCGACCGATTGCGCTGGATCGATCTCGGCGACGATCACGCCGGGCTCGTCATGCGCGGCCTCGGCGAGGACGCGCCCCCACGGGTCGACGATGAGCGAATGGCCATAGGTCTCGCGGCCGTCCTCATGCAGACCGCCTTGCGCGGCTGCGACGACATAGGCTCCGTTCTCGATGGCGCGCGCCCTGAGCAGCACGTGCCAGTGCGCCTCCCCGGTCTGGCGCGTGAAGGCGGCGGGCACCGAGAGCACGTCAGCGCCGGCCATCGCCTCGGAGCGGAACAGCTGCGGGAAGCGCAGGTCGTAGCAGACGGCGAAGCCCAGCCTCGCGCCATCGATCGCGGTGACGACGGCTTCCTTGCCCGGTTCATAGGAGGCGGACTCGCGCCAGCTTTCGCCATTGTCGAGATCGACATCGAACATATGGATCTTGTCGTAATTGGCGACCGTGGCGCCGTCGGGAGCGAACAGGAACGCGCGATTGGCAAGCTTGCCGTCGGCGCGCAGGATGGCCGTCGAGCCGACATGCAGGAAGATGCCGAGTTCCTTGGCGAGCTTCCGCGCCGTCGAAACGACGATGTCCTTGTCCTCGGTGGTGAAGGCAGCCGCGCCCGCCTGCTTGTCGCGGACGAGCGCGCCGGTCATTTCCGGCGTCTGCACATAGGTCGCGCCGCGGCTTGCGGCCTCGCGCACCAGCCGTTCCATATCGGCCGCGTTGCGCTCCGGGCTCGTGCCTGAACGCATCTGCACTGCCGCCGCCTTGAAGGAACCCATCGTCATCTCCCGTTGGCAAGCAGCATGTCCAGCCGGCCCTGCGCCTCCAGTTCATGGAGGTCGTCGCACCCGCCGACATGCGTTTCGCCGATGAAAATCTGCGGAAAGGTGGTTCGCCCTCGCGCCTTGGAAATCATTTCCTGGCGCAGCTCCGGCGAGAACGAAGCGTCGTGCTCGGTATAGGCCACACCCTTGCGCTCGAGCAGCCGCTTGGCAGCGGTGCAATAGCCGCACATCATCCGGGTGTAAATCGTCACATCGACCATCAATCAAAGATCCTGCCGATGCACGTCGCCCGATGGTTGCGCGAAAACGACATGCACAAATACAACTCAATCAAATCTATATAGTCGCGGACTCATCGGCCCGAAAGTCCCCCGGCAGGACGCGGGCGAAGGTCAGCACGTCGACCGCTCCGGCGCCGCCCCTCTTCAGCGCCTTGGCAACTGCCCGCACCGTGGCGCCTGTGGTGTAGACATCGTCGATGAGGAGCACCCTGCGGCCGGCGATCTCGATCTCGGCTTCGGGCGGAACGCGGAAGGCGGCGCGCACATTCTCCTCGCGCTCGTGCCGCTCCAGCCCGACCTGCTGGCGGGTGAGCTTCCCGCGCCTCACCGCGGCCGGCGAAAACGGCAGGCCGCCGAGCTTCGATACCGCCCGGGCCAGCTCCGCCGACTGGTTGAACTGTCGCCGCAAGAAGCGGCGCCAGTGCAGCGGCACCGGCACCACCAAATCGGCTTCGGCGATCAGTTCGGCGCCGGCGCGCATCATCCAGCGCGCCATCCATGGCGCGAGGTCGGTGCGGTCCTGGTATTTCAGCCCCTGCACCATCTGGCGGGCGACCCCTGAATAGACGACCGCGGCCCGCGCCCGCTCGAAAGGCGGCGGGTCGGCGATCGCCTCGGCGGAAAGGAAGCCCTCGCCCATATCGTGGGTGAAAGGCGTGCCCATGACCGGACACCAGGGCTTCTCCAGCAGCCGGAGCTTCGGCCAGCAGGCGCCGCACAGCACACCGGGCTGCGAGACGTGGCGGCGGCAGCCGGCGCAGACCGGCGGGAACAGCAGGCGTGCCGGCCAGCCGAGCGCCTGCCGCGCCATGTCCTTGACCGCGATGGTCTTGATCTTGTGCACCGGATCGGCCACGTGAAATGAAACCCCATGCCACCATAGCACCAGTCTGGCAGAAGCGGACAACAGGAACAGCCCATTGCAGCCCTTGATCGACACCGAGCTTTGGCTTGCGCGCAAGCGACGGGCGCTCGCGCACCCTGTCGAAGGCGCCGATTTCCTGATGCGGCGGGCAGCGGAGGACCTTGCCGACCGGCTGGGCGCCGTCGAGCGCAGGTTCGGCAAGGCAGCGGCGCTGTTTTGCCAGACATCGGCCGCGGCCGAGGTGCTCGCCAAAAGCGGCAAGGTCGCCGATATCGTTCGCGTGGAGACGGACAGCGCGTTCCTTGCCGGCGAAGCGGGCCTCGTAGTGCCCCCGGAAACCGTGCCCTTCGAAGCCGAGAGCCTCGATCTCGCCGTTTCGCTGCTGTCGCTGCAGACGATGAACGACGTTCCGGGCGTGCTGGCGCAGATCCGCCGCGCGCTGAAGCCCGACGGGCTGTTCCTCGGCGCCCTTGCCGGCGCGGGCACGCTTTCAGAACTGCGCGAGAGCCTGCTTGCCGCCGAGACCGAGCTTCATGGCGGCGCAAGCCCCCGCGTCCTTCCCTTCACCGATGTGCGCGACGCCGGCGCATTGCTGCAGCGTGCCGGCCTGGCGCTGCCGGTCGCCGATGTCGAGACGGTCACGGTGCGCTACGATTCGCTGTTCGGCCTTGTCGCCGATCTGCGCGCCATGGGCGAGACCAGCCCGCTAGTCGACCGCAGCCGGCGGCCGGCCACCAGGCGGCTGTTCGCCCGGGCCGCCGAAATCTACGCCGAACGGTTTTCGGACCCGGACGGCCGCGTCCGGGCGAGCTTTTCGATCGTGTGGATGTCCGGCTGGGCGCCCGACGCCTCCCAGCAGAAGCCGCTCAAGCCCGGCTCGGCCAAGGTCTCTCTGAAGACGATCCTGGAGAACCCACGGGAGCGTTGACTATCCCGCCTCTGATTACTTGACTGGCGTCACTGGAAGGCTTGGACCAGCCTGCTGCTATTGTCGCTGAACAGCCATTTGAGCGCATCGGCGGCCTTTCCGACACCGGCGACGATAGCAAGCGACAGCACCGCGGCGATCAGGCCATATTCGATGGCCGTGGCGCCGGATTCGTCCTTCGCGAATTGCTGCAGCAAATTTGTCATAGTCGTCGATCCCTCTTGGCGGGAACCATAGCGCCTACCCGTTAAGAAAGGTTAACGGCAAAAGCTTAACAGGCGATAAAACAGCGGTTGCCTGATGAATTTATTAACCAATTAGCAGTCGCCATGGCGACTGCCATCGTTGCGGATCACACAAATGGAGCTCGGTAGTGGCTGCAGCACGCTTCGCCGCAGCGTGTAGGTGTCACGGCGGCCGATCGAGCCGGTGCTGGTCATATCGAGGCCGCCGGCCAAGCCGTCCCGCGCGCTCTGCGGCCGCGTCTGGCTGTCGAGGAAAGGCGTCGCGATCAGCGCCAGCGCCACCGCGGCCGACCCAAACAGCAGCGTGATCCGCAAAATGCCCATGCCGGCATCGGCGGCGCGGAAACTGCGATCGGGCCGGATCGAGTCCCAATCTCTCTCGAGGCTCATGGAATGGCTCCAAACAAGCGACTGCCGCGCAGGCGGCTTCGCTTCAACATTCCATGTCGAGATAAATCTTCCATTAACGCTGAACTTGGTTTGCCGTTATGTTCCGCGCAAAGAGCGGCTTAAGCGGCCTCGTGTAGCGATCAAGCTGGCGAGCGCTCCCGCGCGTTCTCGCCGCTGGCTCTGATCTCCGGCCGGTGCAACTATCCCCACACGATCCCGTTTACGACCAAGGCAACCAGATGGTGCTGCCATGGCTGACAAATACGAAATGCGGCAGGGAGCAGATGGTTTGTGGGAGGTCATCGAAGCCGCGACCGGTGAGATCGTCAAGCTAGGCAATTTGCCGTTGTTGGGCCTCGATCGCGAAGCTGCGTCAGGCGCGCTAGATGTCCTACTCAATGCGGTCCTTAAACCGAACAACAAACCCTCGGACGAATGAGCCCCGTTTTAGGGAACGGACCCCGGGGACGTGAGTTGTCGTTGTGTCGGTCGGTTCCTGCAAGAACCGTCTCGTGCAACAAGCCCGATGTCAGTCCCTTTGCTGCGTCGGGCTTTTGTCAGTCGCTTGGACGGTGAATCAAAATGGAACTGGTCTGGCGATCACAGGAGATCGATGAGGAACTGGATGAGCGGCGCATCGGCCGGCGGCATCGGATAGTCGCGCATCTGCCGCGGCCTGACCCATTTTAGTCCCTGCCCTTCTTTCGGCTGCGCGATGCCGCGGAACCGCCGGCAGATGTAAAGCGGCATCAGCAGGTGGAAATCGTCATAGCTGTGGCTGGCGAAGGTGAGCGGCGCCAGGCATGGGATCTCGGTCTCGATGCCGAGCTCTTCATGCAGCTCGCGGACCAGGCACTCCTCGGGCGTCTCTCCGGGCTCGACCTTGCCGCCCGGAAACTCCCAAAGGCCCGCGAGCTGCTTGCCCTCGGGGCGTTGCGCCAGAAGCACGCGCCGGTCGGCGTCGACCAGCGCGCAGGCCGCGACGAGAAGCAGGCGCTTTCCGGGCTTGATCTCGCTCATACGTCTGGCGGCCGGCGATAGTGGTAGCGGTAGACTTCCTCGAAGCCCAGCGACCGGTAGAGGGACAGCGCCGGGACATTGCCGGCCTCGACCTGCAGCCAGGCTTCGCGCGCGCCGCGCAGCCTGGCCCATTTCAGCGCCGACAGGATGAGGTTGCGGCCATGGCCCTTGTTGCGCGCCGACTTCTCGGTGGCGACCTCGAACAGTCCGGCGAGATCGCCGTCATGGACGCAGATCAGCGTCGCCAGCGCCTCGTTGCCGTCTTCGAGGGCGAACAACCCCGCTTCCGGCTGTATGGCGCCGATGACCTCCGACAGCCCGGGGCGCAGCGAGACGTCCGACCCGTTGGTCCTGATCGCCGCACCGATGAAGCGGCTGATGTCCTTCAGCGGAATCTGGTCCATCGCGGCATCGAGCTCAGCCTCCCTGAGCGGCAGCCGCATCACCAGCGATTCGTCGAACCGGCTCCAGCCCGCCTCGTCGAGATGCTTCGACAGCACGCGCCCCGAAAGCGGCGACATGCGAAAGGTCAGCGGCCGGCCGTAGGCGTCGAAGCGGCGGCTGGCGCGCACGATGCGCTCGGCAATGTGCTGGGTGTCGCCCGGATCGAGCGGATTGACCGAATTCAGGCGCTTTGCCGGATGGCCGGCCGTCAGCCGCACCACCCACGTCCCGTCGTAATGGACGGCCGCTGCCGGCCAGGCGCGAAAGCCCGCCGCCTCGTAGCGGCGCACGATCGCGAGCACGCTTGCCGGATGTCCGGACACCGGTGCCATCAGCTCCGGTAGTCGCCGTTGATGGCGACATATTCCTTGGTGAGGTCGCAGGTCCACACCGTCGCCTTGCCGCGGCCGATGCCGAGGTCGGCGCGGATGCGGATGTCGTCGCGCTTCATATAGGCCGACGTCGCTTCCTCGGAGTAAGCCGGATCGCGCTCGCCCTCATGCGCCAGCCGGTTGTCGCCGAACCAGATCGACAGCCGATCGCGGTCGGCGGGTTCGCCTGCCTTGCCGACGGCCATGACGACGCGGCCCCAATTGGCGTCCTCGCCGGCGACCGCCGTCTTGACCAGCGGCGAATTGGCGATCGCGAGCGCGATGCGCTTGGCCGAGCGTGCCGATTTGGCTCCTGTGACCGTGACCTCGACCTGCTTGCGCGCGCCCTCGCCGTCGCGCACCACTTGAAGCGCCAGGGATTTGAGCACCTTGCCCAACGCGCGGCGGAAGGCGCCGAGCCGCGCATCCTTCGGATCGCTGATCGCGGGCGCGCCGCGCGCGGCCGCTTTTCCGGTGGCGAAGAAGAGCAGCGTATCGCTGGTCGAAGTGTCGCTGTCGACGGTAACCGCATTGAAGGTCTTGACCGTGCCGCGCGACAACAGATCCTGCAGCACGGGCGCTGCGATCGGCGCGTCGGTGGCGACGAAGGAGAGCATCGTCGCCATGTCCGGCGCGATCATGCCGGCGCCCTTGGCGATGCCGTTGATGGTGACGTCGGCATCGCCGAGCTTGACCGTCTGCGTCGCCACCTTCGGATAGGTGTCGGTGGTCATGATCGCCTTCGCCGCCTCGGTCCACAGCTCCGGCTTGCCGTCCTTTACCAGCCCGGCAAGCAGATGGCTGAATTTGTTGGTGTCGAGCGGCTCGCCGATGACCCCGGTCGAGGCCAGGAACACCTCGCTCTCGTTGCATCCTGCGGCCTTCGCCGCCGCCTCGCCGGTCAGCGCGGTCGAGGCCTTGCCCTTCTTGCCGGTGAAGGCGTTGGCGTTGCCGGAATTGACCACCAGCACGCGCGCCTTGCCGGCGGGCAGGTTCTGGCGGCAGTAGTCAACCGGCGCCGAGGGGCATTTCGACCGCGTGAAGACGCCGGCGACGGCCGTGCCCGGATCGAAGACCATGGCGAGCAGGTCGGTGCGGTTCTTGTATTTGATCCCGGCCTCGGCGGTGGCGATGCGCACGCCCTCGATGACCGGCATCTTGGGATATTTCTTCGGTGCGAGCGGCGAAATCGTTGCGGACATTGTGACCCCGGAGCGGCAGGAACGCAGAAGGAAGGCCGGTTTGCCCGATAGCGCGCGCCGGCGCAAGAGGCGTTCTGGCCGCGCTTCATGGGCCGTGCCGACGGCCCTGCAACCTGGAACGGTCCGTTTCGTTTCGCCTCAAGACGCAATATGATCGGCCGGAGATTCACCGGCTAAGGACGACGAAATGGGCGAAATCGCCGCCAAGGCACGCAAATCGATCGGCGCCAGGCGCAACCCGGAAAGCGCCGACGCCATCCTCGAAGCCGCCGAAGCGGTGCTCAGCGAGGCCGGCTATTCCGGCTTCTCGATCGAGGCCGTCGCCCGGCGGGCGCGGGCCGGCAAACCGACCATCTATCGCTGGTGGCCGAGCAAGGCGGCGCTGCTGATCGAAGTTTATCAGCGTCAAAAACGGGTCGAGACACCTGACACGGGAAACATCGAGGCGGACCTTGCCGGCTTCCTCATGAACCTGTTCGCGCATTGGCGCGACACGTCGTCCGGCAATGTCTTCAGGTCGCTTGTCGCCGAGGCGCAATCCGACGCGGCCGCCGCTGCCGCGCTTGCCGACTATGCCAAGGGGCGCCGCGCCCATACCGGCCGGATGGTCGAGCGCGCCAAGGCGCGCGGCGAGGTGGCGGCCGATGTCGATGCCGAGCTGGTGGCGGACCTCGTCGCTTCCTTCGCCTGGACGCATCTTTTGACCAACCGCCTGGACGGAGAGGAGGCGACGATTCGTGCCGCCATCCGCTACCTGACGTGCGGCATCCTTAAGCCAACGGAGCGAAAAGGTGTTTTGGATCCTCGCGGAACGTCTTGAACGGCAGGCCGGAAGCTACAACTTGCTTTTCTTAACGGTAACATATATGTTACCGTGCAACAGAATGAAAATTCTGGAATTTCTTGCGGTTGACGGACACAGCCCGTTTAGAACGTGGTTCGGGTCTTTGGATTCACGGGCGGCGGCGAAAATCACAGTCGCTCTTGCCCGCATCGAGCAGGGCAACCTTGCAAGCCTCAAATCGGTCGGGTCTGGCGTCTTGGAACACCGCATCGATTGGGGGCCGGGCTACCGGATCTATCTCGGGCGCGACGGCGAAGAATTGGTCATTCTTCTTGCTGGCGGCACAAAGCGCAGGCAACAGGCGGATATCACAGCAAGAGTACCGGCGGGCGATAATGATGCCTCTGACCCGCGACTTCAAGGAGACTGTCAAGGCGCGTGCTGACACCGATGTGGCATTTCGCGCTGCCCTTCTCGGCGAAGCCGTTGAACTGCTCCTCAATGGCGACGTCGACACGGGCAAACTCGTGTTGCGCGACTATATCAACGCGACCATTGGCTTCGAGGAACTCGCCGAGGACGTTGGCAAGCCGTCAAAGAGCCTCATGCGGATGTTCAGCGCTGCTGGCAACCCCACGGCAGGCAACCTGTTTTCCGTCATCAGCCACTTGCAGAAGGCCACCGGAGTTCATCTGGCCGTGCACACAAGGCAATAAAAACGGCGCCGCGTTTTGGGGCAAAGACACGCGCAAAAACAACCTGAGGCGCGTCGCACAATCCGTATTCAGCGCAACGCGCTTTAACCTCCAAATGCGAAAGGGCGCCCGAAGGCGCCCTTTGCAAAGTTCGTTTTCCCAACCGAACCAGATTACTTGCCGCCTTCCAGCGTGTCGACGTCCTTCTTCAGCTTCGCGTCCGGGATCTCGACCTTGGCGGCGCCGCGCAGCTCCTTGACCATGGCGAAATACTTGTCGCGGATCACCGCCTGCCTGGCCTGATCCTTGACGTCGTCGAAGGCCGGCGGCTGCTTGGCGCGCTTATCCTCGACCTTGATGACGTGCCAGCCGAACTGCGACTGCACCGGCTCCTTCGAATACTTGCCGACATCCAGCGCGAACGCCGCCTTGTCGAACTCAGGCACCATCTGTCCTGGACCGAACCAGCCGAGATCGCCGCCATTCGACTTGCCGCTCGGATCGCTGGTGTGCTCGTTGGCGAGCTTCTGGAAATCGGCGCCGCCGTCGAGCTGCTTGATGATCGCTGCGGCCTCTTCCTTCGTCTTCACGAGGATGTGACGGGCGTGGATCTCATTGACCGGCGGCGTGTTGGCGATTTCCTGGTCGTAACGGGCGCGGACATCGGCATCCGTCACCTTGTTGACGACCTCCTTCTCGACCACCTCACCGTGCAGGGCGCGCTGCTGCAGGAAGGCCATGCGGCGCTGGAAATCGGGATCCTTGTCGAGGCCGCTGTCGACCGCCTTCTTGGCCATGACGCGGATTTCGATGGCCGCCGAAAGCGCAGCGGCGCGGCGCTGTTCCGGCGGCAGCTGCTGGAACTGCTGCGACAGCTCGCCCTCGGCGAGCGCGAGGTCGGCCTCGGTCAGCTTCTCGCCGTTGACGGTTGCGACCACGGCATTCGGGTCGACCGGAGCGGCGGGCGCCGCGGCCTCCGGCTGGGCGGGCTTGGTTTCCTGCGCCATCAGCGGCGACAGCGAAAGAGCCGAGAGGCCGAAGGCCAGGCCGAGGCTGGCGAGCGACGCGCGGCGGAACAACAGGGACATCAAGATAACTCCAATGGGATTGCCAATAAGGATCGCTTGCGCGGAAAGGTTCCAGATCAGTCGGATTGTGGCGGAATTTGGCGCTGCCCATAGGGCTAACGCGGCGTTGACATCAGTTGAGCCCCCTCTTATCTGTCCAACGACTTGGCGTCCAGAACCGTTTTCCGGGCGCTTTTTGCGTTTGTCCGCATTCACGCGGATTTGATAGGCCCGCCAGGCGCCCGTCGCAAACGGCTAAAATTGCTATCGAAAGGACCATTGGATGGTCAGTCTCGGCGCTCTCGCGCGTAAGGTTTTCGGCTCTTCCAACGACCGCCGAGTCAAGGCGACCAGGCCCCGGGTCGAGGCCATCAATGCCATGGAAAATGAGATGCGGGCGCTCTCGGATGCCGAGCTTGCCGGCCGCACCGAAAAATTCCGCCAGGATCTTGCCAACGGCGCCTCGCTCGACGACCTGCTGATCCCGGCCTTCGCCACCGTACGCGAGGCGGCCCGCCGCGTGCTCGGCCTGCGTCCCTTCGACGTGCAATTGATCGGCGGCATGGTGCTGCACAATGGCGGCATCGCCGAAATGCGTACCGGCGAGGGCAAGACGCTGGTTGCCACCTTGCCGGTCTATCTCAACGCTCTCGCCGGCAAGGGCGTCCACGTCGTCACCGTCAACGACTATCTCGCCAAGCGCGACGCCGAATGGATGGGCCGCGTCTACAAGTACCTCGGCCTCAGCGTCGGCATCATCGTTCACGGTCTTTCCGACGACGAACGCCGCGAAGCCTATGCCGCCGACGTGACCTACGGCACCAACAACGAGCTCGGCTTCGACTATTTGCGCGACAACATGAAGTATGAGCGCTCGCAGATGGTGCAGCGCGGCCATTCCTACGCCATCGTCGACGAGGTCGACTCCATCTTGGTCGACGAGGCGCGCACGCCGCTCATCATTTCAGGTCCGCTCGAGGACCGTTCGGAAATGTACAACACCATCGACGCCTTCATGCTGAAGCTCGGCCCGGCCGACTATGAGGTCGACGAGAAGCAGAAGACCACAATCTTCACCGAGGACGGCACCGAGAAGCTGGAAAACATGCTGCGCGACGCCGGCCTGCTGAAAGGCGAATCGCTCTACGACGTCGAGAACGTCGCCATCGTCCACCACGTCAACAACGCGCTGAAGGCGCACCTCCTTTTCCAGAAGGACCGGGACTACATCGTGCGCAACGGCGAGATCGTCATCATCGACGAGTTCACCGGCCGCATGATGCCGGGCCGCCGCTATTCGGAAGGCCTGCACCAGGCGCTCGAGGCCAAGGAGCACGTGCAGATCCAGCCCGAGAACCAGACCCTCGCCTCCGTCACCTTCCAGAACTATTTCCGCCTCTACAAGAAGCTCGCCGGCATGACCGGCACGGCGCTGACCGAGGCCGAGGAATTCGCCAACATCTACAATCTCGAAGTCACCGAGATTCCGACCAACCTGCCGGTCGCCCGCAAGGACGAGGACGACGAGGTTTACCGGACGGTGGACGAGAAGTACAAGGCGATCGTCATGGAGATTCGCGACGCCCGCGAGCGCGGCCAGCCGATCCTGGTCGGCACCACCTCGATCGAGAAATCCGAGCATCTGGCCGAGCGCCTGCGCAAGGAAGGCCTGAAGAATTTCGAGGTGCTCAACGCACGCCACCACGAGCGCGAGGCAGCCATCGTCGCCCAG
Source organism: Mesorhizobium album (assembly GCF_033977205.1). NCBI lineage: Bacteria > Pseudomonadati > Pseudomonadota > Alphaproteobacteria > Hyphomicrobiales > Phyllobacteriaceae > Mesorhizobium > Mesorhizobium album. Next base: position 45,019 of record NZ_JAVIIW010000010.1, read on the forward strand.
GCCGGCAAGCCGGGCGCCATCACCATCGCCACCAACATGGCCGGCCGCGGCACCGACATTCAGCTCGGCGGCAACGCCGACATGCGCATCGCCGAGGAGCTTGCCGAGGTTCCGGCCGGACCGGAGCGCGAGGCGCGCGAAAAGCAGATCCGCGACGACGTCGCGCAGTTGAAGGAGAAGGCGCTGGCCGCCGGCGGCCTCTATGTTTTGGCTACCGAGCGCCATGAATCGCGCCGCATCGACAACCAGCTCCGCGGCCGCTCCGGCCGTCAGGGCGACCCCGGCCGTTCGAAATTCTTCCTGTCGCTGCAGGACGATTTGATGCGCATCTTCGGCTCCGAGCGCATGGACGGCATGCTGCAGAAGCTTGGCCTCAAGGAAGGCGAGGCGATCATCCATCCCTGGATCAACAAGGCGCTGGAAAAGGCGCAGAAGAAGGTCGAGGCGCGCAACTTCGACATCCGCAAGAACCTTTTGAAATATGACGACGTCTCGAACGACCAGCGCAAGGTAGTGTTCGAGCAGCGCCTCGAGCTGATGGACGGCGAAGGTCTGTCCGAGACGGTCACCGAGATGCGCGAGGGGGTCATCGAGGAGATCGTCGCCAAGAACATCCCCGAAAACGCCTATGCCGAGCAGTGGAACGTTGCCGGCCTGAAGGAGGAAGTGGCGCAGTACCTCAATCTCGACCTGCCGGTCGAGGAGTGGGTGAAGGAAGAGGGCATTGCCGAGGACGATATCCGCGAGCGCATTTCGGCCGCTGCCGAGGCCGCCGCCAAGGAGCGCGCCGAGCGCTTCGGCCCCGACGTGATGAGCTATGTCGAGCGCTCCGTGGTGCTGCAGACGCTCGACCATCTGTGGCGCGAGCACATCGTCAACCTCGACCATCTGCGCTCGGTCGTCGGCTTCCGCGGCTACGCCCAGCGCGATCCGCTGCAGGAGTACAAGGGCGAGGCCTTCGAGCTGTTCCAGGGCATGCTCGGCAGTCTGCGCCAGGCCGTCACCGCGCAGCTGATGCGCGTCGAACTGGTCCGCCAGGCGGCGGAAGCGCCGCCGCCGGAAACCCCGAACATGTTCGGCAGCCATATCGACGGCACCACCGGCGAGGACGACTTCCAGGGCGGCGAGACGGCGCTCCTGGTTCGCCAGGATCAGAGCGCAATCGTCGCGCCGGAAAACCGCGACCCGAAGAACCCAGCGACCTGGGGCAAGGTCGGCCGCAACGAAGCCTGCCCCTGCGGCTCCGGCAAGAAATACAAGCACTGCCACGGCGCCTTCGCCTGACGCCCTTTTCCTTCTTCCCGTTCAACGGGGAGAAGGTGGACCGCAGGGCCGGATAAGGCGCGGCGCCGACGTTCGCTAATAGCCTAGCCCAGCCAAGAATCTTACAGCAGCCCCGACGCCCGCGCGGCCGCCGTCGCCTCGCCGCGCGAGACGGCCTCCAGTTTCTCCAGCACCGCCGAGACATGGTGATCGACCGTCTTCGGCGAGATGGTGAGATGCGCGGCGATCTTCTTGTTGGAGAAGCCGCGCTCGATCAGTTGCAGCACTTCCATCTGCCTCTGCGTCAGGCCGGCGAGGTTGGCGCGCGTCGCCTGCCTTGGGCCCCTCGCGATATAGCTAACGCCGCTCTGGCGCATCAGGCCGCGCACATGCTGCGCCACCGGCCTTGCGCCGAGCCCTTCGAATATGTCGAGCGCCACGCGCAGCGCAGGCTCGTCGCCCTGCAGCAGCGCAAGCGCGCGCTCGAAGGGAGCCTCCATCCCAGCCCAGCATTCCGCGGCACCCCGCCAGTCGCCGGCAAGCAGGAGGCGATGCGGCTCCGCCATGCCGCTGGTCTCACCGGGATCGCTATCGGGCGACAAAAGCTGGCGCCAGGTCGCCAGCTCGCCGAACACCGCGCGTGTCGGCGACAGGCTTTCGGCAAGATCGATCAGGCGCAGCGCCTCGTCCCGGTCGCCTGGTCCGAGCCGCGCGCGCTCCGCCATTATCGCCGCGTAAGGCGCCAGCCGCTGCAGTTCCATGCTGTTGTCCAGGAAGCGCTTCATCTCGTCCAGCACCGGCTCGGCCGACGGGTCGCCCCGCCGGATGCGCAGCCTTGCCAGCGCTACCAGCGAGGGGAAGCGCACCAGCGCGGTCGTTACCTCATTGTCTATGACGTCATGCGCTACCGCCGCCGCGTCGTTCCACCGGCCGCGCCGCAGCAAAAGCTGCGCCTGCACGCCGCGCATGTAGTCGCGCCAGGTCGCCAGATCGTTCTCGACGCAATAGGCGATGCCGCGTTCGAGGAAAGCGTCCGCCTCGTCGAGGTTAAGCCTGTTCATCTCGACACAGGCGCAGTTGGTGAAGGCGCGCGCCGCATGTTCCTGGAAATTCTCCGCGAGGGCGATGCCGAGGCTTCGGGCGAGATCGCGTCGCCCTTTGGCGAAGTCGAGCCATTGCCCGGCGGCGCCGACGTTGTTAAGCGCGTGACAGAGGATGTCCGGCCGGTTCAACCGCTCCGCCAGCTCGATGGCCTTGGCTCCAAGCGAAAGCGTGTCGTCAAGCCTCTCGGCCAGCATCGCCAGTTGCGACAGGTTGGAATAGGCCATGGCAAGCTCGGGGCCGTCGGGCGCCGTTTCCAGAAGCTCGACGGCCTGTGCCCCGAACCGGTCCGCCGTCTCGCGCTCGCCGATCAGATAGGCGAAGCGCGACAGGCATCTAAGGCTGTCGCCTTCCTTCAGCCTATCGCCCAGCGCCTGCCGCAGCCGGCGCGCCTCAATCTGCGATTCTATGGCTGCGTCGACACGGCCGATGAGATGGCATTCGAAGGCATGGCCTTCATAGAGCGCCGCCTGGCTTTCCATCGGCAAGCCGTCGGAATAGCGCAAGGCGACCTCGTAGTGGCCCGCCGCATCGTGATGCGCGCCGACCCGCGAGGCCTCGCGCGCAGCGAGCGGGGCGAGCTCGCGCACGGCCTCCAGGTTCTGCGCCTCCACCGCATGATGCACTAGCCTTGCGGTGGCGACGTCCGGGTTTTCCTGCAAGGCGGCCAATGCACGCTGGTTGTATTCGCGCCGGAGGCGCGGCGTCAGCGCCATCTCGATGGCCCGACGGGCGATCTCGTGCCGGAAGGCATAGCCGTCGCCGAAATCCTCGAGCAGGCCTTGGCTGACGCATTCGGCGAGCTGGCCGGCGGCGGCAATCCCGCATAGGCCGCTGAGCGCCCAGGCATCGGCGCGACGCGGAAACACGGATACCGCGTCGAGCATCGAGCGGGCACCCGGCGAAAGCCGCTCGGCTCGCGCCAGCACTGCGTCGCGCACGCTGGCCGGCAGCCCCGTATCGCTTTCGGCGGCGAGCAGTTCGGTGACGAAGAAGGCATTGCCGGCGGTGGCCCGGTAGATGGCGTCGCCGTCGCGGCCGGCTGCCTCGGCAAGCGACAGCACCGCCGCCTCGCTGAGCAGCGGCACCTCGATGCGTTGGATATTGCCGGCCGGGATCTCGCCGAGGGCACGGCGCACGCGCATTTGCCCCTCGCTGCGATCGGTGCGCGCTGTGATCAGAAGCAGGATGTGGGAGTTCGCAATGCGCCGGCCGAGAAAACGGACGAAATCGAGCGTCGCGTCGTCCGCCCAATGCAGATCCTCGATGACGAGCAGGCTTGGACCCTTCGCCTCGAAGACGTCGAGCGCATCGGAAAACAGCGGCAACTTCTGCCCCTGCCAGTGATCGATCGCGCGCGGCAGCTCCCATTGCGCCTCGCGGGCAAGATCATAAAGCGGCCCCAGCGGGTCGGGGATCGACAGGTCCTCGCAGGCGCTTCGCAGCAGGGTCACCCCTTGCCCTGCACGATTGACAAAAGCCTCGACCAGCGCGGTCTTGCCGGCTCCGGCCTCGCCGGACAGCGCCGCGACACGGCCGCGGCCCTGTGCTGCGTCCACCAGAAGGGCCTCCAGTTGCCGCAGCTGCGTCTGCCGTTCCAGAAGCATCGTCATTCTCTCGCGAGGGCGGATTTTTCACCGTGGCGGGTTGCCGCCACGATAGTCGGGGCGAGAGCGCAATAATGTGACCCTCCACACATTGAGGTGCCCCACTCCACAATGAACGCCGCCAACATGGGGAATCGTCCCGCCCAATATGGGGAAAGGCTCCGATGCGCGGATTTTGCGAGCGTGGTCTTAGTCCGGCCGCGCTCGAACCGAGTGTGATTCAGTCACCTAAGGAAAACCAATCATGCCTCGCTACCTGGTTGAACGTACATTTCCCGAAGGGCTCAACGTGCCGATGAACGATGCCGGTGCGACCGCAATGGGCGGCGTCATCGCACGCAATGCCGAAAAGGGCGTGACGTGGGTGCAGTCCTTCGTCTCGCCCGACAGGAGCAAGAGCTTCTGCATCTACGACGCACCCTCGCCCGAGGCGATCCGCAGCACCGCGCAGAAGAATTCGCTGCCGGTCGACAAGATCACGGAGGTGCGGGTCCTCGACCCCTACTTTTATCGCTGATCGGCCCGCCGAGCGATTGAACGATGCGCTTCAGATCGTCCCTGCCGGTGGCGGACTTGATGTCATGCCGGACAGCGAAGGTGTATCCGCCCCGGCGGATGTTCTCTTGCCACCGCGCGGCATCGTGCGGCGGGTCTTGCCGGTGCTGCTTTCGCCTCTGCGAAACCGGCGACGGCAACTGCCTCCGCAGGACGACTATCTGAAACGCGACATCGGCCTAGATGAGCGCGAGATGCCGCGCGAATACTGGGAATATTGGTGGCATCGCCGCTGATCGCCTTCCCTTCTCCCCGTCACTATACGGGGAGATGGTGGCCCGAAGGGCCGGATGAGGGGCCGCGCCAACGGTTGAGATTATCGAGTCTTCCACGCACCCGAAGGAGGTAGCTCCTTTTGCTGAGGGCTCTTGGCTCACGCAGGTTCGATATGCGCGCTCCAGCGCAAAATTTTCCAAAGCCTACGCCGCCCTCATCCGCCTGCCGGCTCCTTCTCCTCCGTATAGTGACGGGGAGAAGGAAGCACCTCACCCAACCGTTTCTTAATGTGTTTCGAATACACCCGACCGCTGGAAAGAGGCGGGAAACGGAGAGTATTCGGGGTGCGCTTTTCCGCGGCAACGACTGCCGGGCGGTTCCTGCCGCAGCGCTGGGCGCTGCGCATGCGGCCGCTGCTTGGCCGCATCGATGCCGTGCTGTTCACCGCCGACGAACGCGGCGAAGCCGGCCGCATGTCGCTGATCGCCTTTTCCATCCGCATCGTCAGTGCCGTCATCGCCTTCGTCAGCCAGGTGCTGATGGCGCGCTGGATGGGCTCGTTCGAATACGGCATCTCGGTGCTGGTCTGGGTGACGATGGTGATCGTCGGCAACCTCGCCTGTCTCGGCTTCCACACGTCGGTCATCCGTTTCATCCCCGAATATCGCGAGCGCGGCATGCTCGCCGAACTGCGTGGCATCGTATTGGCGAGCCGGCTGTTCGTGCTCGTCGCCTCGACGGTGATTGCCGGCCTCGGCGCGCTTGGTGTCTGGCTGTCTTCGGGCTGGATCGAGAATTATTACGTCGTCCCTTTCATCCTCGGCGTCATCTGCCTGCCGATGATCGCGCTGGGCGACCTGCTGCAAGGGCTTGCCCGCGCGAACTCCTGGGCGCTGCTCGCGCTCTCGCCCACCTATCTGGTGCGGCCGGTGCTGATCCTAATGTTCATGGCGCTGATGCTCGCCTTCAATTACGCCCCGGACGCCAAGACCGCCATCTTCGCCTCGATCGCCGCCACCTATGTGACGACGCTCGGCCAGCTGATGGCCGTTACCTCGCGCATGGACGAAAAGATCCCGGCCGGGCCGATGACCGTGCATTTCGGCCGGTGGTTTCTCGTCTCGCTGCCGATCTTCCTGGTCGAGAGTTTTTTCTTCCTGCTCACCAATGCCGACGTGCTGATGGTCGGCGCCTATCTCGACCCCAATGACGTCGCCGTCTATTTCGCCACCGTGAAGACGCTGGCGCTGGTGCATTTCGTCTATTTCGCGGTCAAGGCGGGCGTTGCCCAGCGCTATGCGCAGTTCACCCATGGCGAGCCGGACAGGCTCGCCGCCTTCGCCCGCGAGACGGTTTCCTGGACCTTCTGGCCTTCGCTGGCGATGGCGCTGCTGGTGCTGGCGCTCGGCGAGCCAATGCTGGTGTTGTTCGGCCCGGAATTCACCGCCGGCTATCCGCTGCTCTTCCTGCTTGTCTTCGGCGTCGTCGCGCGCGGCGCCGTCGGCCCCTGCGAAAGCCTGCTCACCATGAGCGGCAACCAGAATATCTGCGCCGCCGTCTATGCCATGACGCTAGCCTTGAACATCGGTCTCAACGTGATCCTGATCCCGCTTTTCGGCCTTTGGGGCGCGGCGATCGCCACCAGCCTTGCCATGGTCTTCGAGGCCAGCGCACTGTCCTTCACCGTCTGGTGCAAGCTCGGCATCGTCATGGCGATCTTCGTGCCTGCACACAAGGAAGTCGCCTGATGGCCGCCGTTCCGTTGCTCGAGGAGACCAGCGGCGGCCCGGCCGGCGCTATGGTGTCGGGCCTTGCCGGCCTCGCTCGAGAGGCCGACCCAGCCCATATCGAGCTTTTCGCCAACAACCGGCCGGAGCGCAAGCTCGCCATCTATCCGGCTTCGGCCGGCTTCGACCTCGTCGAGGAGCTCGACTATCTCAGCGCCCGCACCGTCGAGCCCAATGTCTTCTTCAACCCGCGCTTCCTGGCGCCCGCCATGCCGCGGCTCGAGGACCGCGAGGTGCGGCTCGCCGTGATCCGCGACGGCGACGAGTTCCGCAACCGGTTACGGCTTCTGGTGCCGTTCTCGGTCGAGCGACCGGCCATCCCGCTCGGCGTCCCGGTCATGCGCACATGGTCGAGCCCGTTCGGCCCGCTCGGCACGCCGCTGGTCGACCGCGACGACCCGGTCGGCGTCATCGAGGATTTCTTCTCGATGCTGTCCAGGCCGCATCTCAAGCTGCCGAAGGTGTTCGTGCTCCCCGACATGAGGCTCGACGGTCCCGTGGCGAGCCTGCTCACCTCCTTTGCCGACAGCCGCGGCCTGACGCTGGTCACCACCGGCAAGGCCGAGCGGCCTGTGCTGGAAAGCGATGCCGACGGCGACGACTACCTCAAGGCGTCGCTGCGCTCGCACCATTATCGCGAATTCCGCCGCTTGAAGCGGCGCCTAGCCGACCTCGCCAAGCTCGAGCACATCGTGGCGCGCGGGCCGGACGAGATCCGCTATGCCATCGAAAGCTTCCTGACTCTGGAGGCCGCCGGCTGGAAGGGCCGCGAACGGACAGCCATGGCGATCGACCGCTACCGCGCCGCCTTCGCCCGCGAAGCTGTGCACCGGCTGGCCGAGCACGACATGTGCCGCATCCACTCGCTAAGGCTCGACGCCCGCACCGTCGCCAGCCTGGTCGTCTTAGTCGAGGCGGGCGTCGCCTACACCTGGAAGACGGCCTATGACGAGACGCTTTCCGCCTTTTCGCCGGGCACGCTGCTGATGATCGAGGTCACCAGGCAGCATCTCGACGATCCCAACATCGTCATGACCGATTCCTGCGCGGTGCCCGACCATCCGGTCATGAGCCGGCTGTGGATGGAGCGCAAGCCGATGGGCACGCTGGTCGTCGGCCTGACGCCGGACGCCGACCGGCTGGCCCGCCAGGCGGCCTCGCAGCTGCACCTCTACCGCGAGACGCGCAACATGGCGCGCATCCTGCGCAACCGCATGCGGAGCCTGCTAAAAAGACGCTAGATGAAGAGCTGCACACCGGCTAAGGCATCCGGCGGCCGGGTCCGGCCGGCCTTCCCCACAAAGTATTTCCGATGATCGAAACCGTTCTCCGCTTCGCCCGCTTCTGTGCGCCGCTTCTCCTGCTCGCTATGCTTCCGGCCCGAGCCTTGGCCGATACTTGCCCCGAGGATTGCTCCGACCCTGCGCCGCCGGCCGTCAACATCTACAGCCGCACCACCGCCGGCCATATGAGCCCGGCGACGGCAGGCGCGTTGTCCCGCGTCTATGTGCCCAACCGGTCCTCGAACAGCGTCTCGGTGATCGACACAACGACGCTGAAGGAAGTCGACAGGTTTCCGGTCGGCAGCAAGCCGCAGCACGTCGTTCCGTCCTGGGACCTGAAGACGCTTTGGGTGGCCAACAACGGCACCGGCAGTAACGGCAGCCTGACGCCGATCGACCCGACGACCGGAAAGCCCGGCAAGCAGGTGCCGGTCGACGACCCCTACAATGTGTATTTCATGCCGGACGGCAGCGCCGCCATCATCGTCGATGAGGCGCTGAAGCAGCTCGACCTGCGCGATCCGCAGACGCTCGCCCTGAAATCGATCATCCCGACGCCAGATTGCCTCGGCATCAACCATGCCGATTTCTCGGCCGACAGTTCCTACGCGATCTTCACCTGCGAATATGGCGACGGCGGGCTGGCCAAGATTGACCTGAAGAACCAGAAAGTGCTCGGCCATCTCGACCTGTCGAAGATGGGCATGCCGCAGGACATAAGGCTCTCGCCCGACGGCAAGGTCTTCTACGTCGCCGACATGATGAATGACGGCGTCTTCCTGATCGATGGCGACAGCTTCAAGGAGATCGGCTTCATCCCGACCGGAATTGGGGCGCACGGCTTCGTCGTCAGCCGCGACGCCAAGCGGCTCTACGTCTCGAACCGCGGCTCGCACAAGATGGAGCAGGGCCGCGCCGACGGTCCGGGCAGCGTGACGGTGATCGATTTCGCGACCCGCTCGGTCGTCGCCCAATGGCCGATCCCGGACGGCGGCAGCCCCGACATGGGCAATGTCAGCGCCGACGGCAAGCAGCTATGGCTGTCCGGCCGCTTCGACTGCGAGGTCTATATGATCGACACGACGAGCGGCGCCGTGACCAAAATCCGCGTCGGCGTCGAGCCGCACGGCCTGACGGTATGGCCGCAACCGGGGCGGTATTCGCAGGGGCATACGGGGAATATGCGGTAGGCTTCCAGGGTGCGGCAACGGAGTGACTGGCCCGTCATCCGGCGTCTCTGCAGCATCCACCTATCGTTGCCAGAAGGGCAGCTTGGCGATCTCATCCTCGGCCTGCCGTTTCGTCAGGCCGATATCGTCGATCAGATGCGGATTGTCCCGCAACATCCGCTTGAGTTCCCAGCGGAAGTGGGCTTGCTCGCGCCAGGCGGCGATGATGCTTCGCAGGGCCGCCAGACGCCGACGCGATGCCCGCTCCACGGGCGTTCCCGGCCGCGCTGCCGGATGCGGCGCTGACGCAAGAGTGCAGGTATCGTTCATGGCAACCTCCATGGCGGTTGAGGATCCCTCGACCTGAAAGAGGTTGAATTCTGCAGGATGCGAACGGCGGCGTAATTAAGCGCGCCCAAATAGTTCCAAAAACATCCAAACTGGCTATAGATGCGCCGCATGCAGGGATCGCGCTTTGTCTTTGGTTCGTTCGTGCTTGATCCGGGTGCGGGTACGCTCCTTCGCGACGATGTTCCTGTTGCCGTCGGTTACCGTGGGCTGAAGCTGCTTGCAGCGCTCGTCGGGCGTCCGGGCGAAATCCTGGGCAAGGCCGAGCTGATGGACGCGGCTTGGCCGGGCACGGCCGTCGAAGAAGGCAACCTCACCGTCCAGATTGCCCAGCTCAGGAAGCTTATTGGTCAGGCCGATGACGGCGGCGAATGGATCGCCACGGTCCCGCGCGTCGGCTACCGCTTCACGGGCGCCGTCGAACAGCTCGCCGGCGCGGCGCGAAAACCTCTGCCGCTGCCCGACAAGCCCTCGATAGCCGTGCTGCCCTTCGCTGCTTTCAGCAGCGATCCCGAGCAGGAATCCTTCGCGGATGGCTTGACCGAGGACCTGATCACCGATCTGTCCAGGAACTCCGGCCTGTTCGTCATCGCGCGCAATTCGGTCTTTGCCTACAAAGGCAAGGCGATGGACGTGCGCGCGATCGCCGGGGAGCTTGGCGTGCGCTACCTGCTAGAAGGCAGCGCAAGGCGCGCTGCGGGGCGTGTGCGCATCAACGCCCAGCTGGTCGACGCGGTGAGTGGCGAGCATCTGTGGGCGGAACGCTTCGACCGCAGCCTGGAAGATATCTTTGCCGTCCAGGACGAGGTGACGGCCAGGATCGTGGAAGCGCTGCTCGGCCGCCTGCGCGCGCTGCCGCCGCGCAGGCGGCCCCGGAACCTCGAGGCCTACGATCTCTGCGTGCGGGCGCGCAAGCTGTTCGACGAGTCGCCGCAGATGGCGCGCGAGGCGCATCTGATGCTGACGCGCGCGGTTTCGCTCGATCCGGACTATGCCGAGGCCTATCGCTGGCTTGCCATGAACCACTGGATGGGCTGGGTGCATTGGGGCCAACCGATCGAACCTGCCCGCAGCACCGCCTTGGAGCTGGCGCGCAAGGCCGTGGCAATCGATCCCAATGACGCCGGCTGCCGCTGGGTGCTCGCCAACCTGCTTGCCTATGAGCGCCGCTTCGATGAGGCGGATGCGGAATTCGCCAGGGCGATCGAGCTCGACCCGAACGAAGCCGACACCTGGGCGACATTATCGGATATCGAGATCCTGGCGGGGTGGGTCGACAAGGGCCTCGAGCACATCCGCAAGGCGTTCCGGCTGAATCCGTTCCCGCCGAGCTGGTACTATCTGACGCTCGGCCAGGCGCAATATGCGGCCGGCGACTACGAGGCCGCCGTCGAGACGCTGCGCAGGGACGAGACCTACCGCACAAGCTCGCGCCGTTTCCTCGCGGCAAGCCTTGCCCAGCTCGGCCGGCTGGACGAGGCGCGCGCGGAGGTCGAGCTGTTCCTCGTCGGCAACCCGCATTTCTCAACCGCCTTTTGGGCCGCGACGGAGCCGTTTCGCGACGTGGCGATGCTCGAGCATTTCGTCGACGGCTTCCGCAAGGCCGGCCTTCCAGAGTAAGGGCGCCACCATTTCTTGGACGGCCGCTCGGTCCGAAAGCCGCCGGTCGCCCGTCCGGCTGTGCGGCCTACTCCTCGAAGCGGCCAGTGGCATCACGGTCGCGCTCGTACCGCCGCGCAAGCGGGAACGGCGGCAACCAGGATTCGCGGCGGACGGTCCAGAGTTCGTAGGTTGGCCTCAACTGGTCGGGGGCATCGAGCGACCCCAGGTGCACTTCGATTTCGTCGGCGCTGCGTGCGAAAACGGACGAGCCACAACGCGGGCAGAAAAACCGCCCGGCATAGTCGCGCGTTTCGCCATCGATCGTCACCGCATCCTGAGGAAAGATCGCCGACGCGCTAAAAAAGCGCCCCATGATGCTTGCGGCAGTCGAGACAGTGACAGATGCCGACCCGATACGGGCGACCCGACGCCACAATCCGGACATCGCCGCACGGGCAACCGCCGGTGAATCGCTCCATGCTGCGCCTCCTTTACAAATCAAGCGGACGGGATGTTAACGACGATCCCAATCGGGCGTCCATGAAGACGCGAAAATCGAAACGGCGATCTTAGGATTGCTGCCCCTCAGCGGCGCTGAAATCCGTCAGCAATCCTCGTTTACCTCGCCGCGCTTAGTCGCCGGGCTACCGCCGCCAGAAGTCACGGTGCGCGGAGAGAAGCTCGTCCTCGATTTCGGGGAGGGGGCCGTGAACCTCGATCCTCTTCTGCCCGGAGCCGAGCACAACGCGAGAGGACAGGCTCATCGTCGGGTTTTCGGGATGATCGCCAGTCAGCGCGAGAAGCTTGGTCTCCTCGAAGCCGTAGACCAGCCGGCCGATATTGGCCCAGTAGAGCGTTCCGGTGCACATCGCGCAGGGCTCACCGGTTGAGACCAGCGTGCAGGTCCAGAGAAACTCCGGCGAATAGGCTGCCGCCGCGCGCCGCGCAAGTTCGGTTTCGGCGTGATGCACGGTGTCGATATTGCCTTGGCGCATGAGGATCGCGTCGTCTGGGCCGACCAGCACCGCCCCGAACGGATGATGGCCATGCGCTACCGCATCGCGGGCAACTGCATCGGCCGCGAGCAGGTGAGAGATCATCCGGTCGCGCGTCATATCAATACCCATCGAACACTCCTCTTTTTGAGTATACCAAATTAGCGATTACTAATTCTAGGGGGAAGTCGCGTTGCCGGGCGCATGCGTCCATAGCGCACAGCGCCAGTGGAAGTTGGCATCGAGCGGGAAGTGGTGCCCCTAGCCGGGATCGAACCAGCACTCCTTGCGGAACTCGATTTTGAGTCGAGCGCGTCTACCAATTCCGCCATAGGGGCTCAGGCCGGACGGCCTGGATGGGCGCGGACTATACGGGCGGACGGGTTTTCGTCAACTGGCCTGTTGTGGATTGCCGGCGCGAACCACAGCCGAACCGCGCCTTTCGGTTTCGTGAAGGCACCGGCATTGTGCGGCGCGGAAAATCTTTCTAGACAGTCAAACGTTTTGAAGCGCCCCGGGGGCGAAAGCGACAGATGCGGCGCTTTGGGTCCTTGTTTCGTGCAAGCCGGTGGCCGAAAACCGCTGCGCCGCTTGTGGCGACATTAGGAGAGCCGATGCTTCGCGGACTTTACGAATGGACTCTGTCGCTGGCGGCAAGGAAATCGGCCGAATGGTGGCTGGCCTTCATCGCTTTCGTCGAAAGCTCCGTCTTCCTGGTGCCGGCCGACGTGCTTTACCTGCCGATGGCGCTGTCCAGGCCCGACCGCGCCTATCGCTACGCGCTGATCGCCACTGTTGCGTCGGTGCTTGGCGGCGTCGCCGGCTGGTTCATCGGCCACTATGCCTATGAGGCGGTGGCAAAGCCGATCCTCGAATTCTACGGCAAGTATGACGAATTCGAAGCGCTGCGCACCTCGTCCGGCGTCGGCTTCATCATCCTGATGCTGATCACCTCGGGCGCCGCCCATCTGCCGCCGATCAAGGTGGTGACGATCCTGTCCGGCGTCATCGGCGTCAACCTGCTGCTGTTCATCGGGCTCGCGATCGTCGCGCGCGGCGCCCGCTTCCTGCTGCTCGCCTGGCTGCTGCGCCGCTACGGCGAGTCGATCAAGGAGTTCATCGAAAAGCGCCTGGGAACGATCGTCGGGGCCGGCGCCGCTGCCCTGATTTTGCTCTATATGCTCGTCAGATACGCCCACGGATAACGCCCAAGCGAACGGACCAGGACCGATGACAGCGACCATGAACCCCGATACCGGACGCCAGCGGACGCGCGCAGCGCTGTTCCTCGCCGTCGCCATGGCGGCCACGGTCGGCTCCGCGCTCGCCTTCCAGTATATCGGCGGCTACATCCCCTGCCATCTCTGCCTGGAGCAGCGCACCCCCTATTACATCGGCGCGCCGCTGATGCTGGTCGCGGCGATCGCCTCGATGCTGCGCGCGCCGGCCTGGGCCACGCGCGGACTGCTGGCGATCGGCGGCCTCTTGATGCTTTACGGCCTCTATCTCGGCGTCTACCACTCCGGCGTCGAATGGGCCTGGTGGCCGGGACCGGCGGACTGCACGGCCGGCGCCGGCCCGGTCGATACCGGCGGCAAGGGCGTGCTCGACGCGCTCGACAAGTTCGTGCCGCCCTCCTGCGACAAGGCGGCGCTTCGCATCCTCGGCCTGTCGCTCGCCGGCTGGAACGCCATCGCCAGCCTCATCCTCGCGGCCGTCGCCCTCCGCAGCGCGCTCTCGCGCGACTGAGCCAATTCGATCGAGCGACGCGGCGCAGAGTTCGAGCAAAAATTCGGCAGGCTGAGTCGGATGGCGCGGCTTTCGAGAACCGGAGCGGAGCGTACTTAAGTACGTGAGCACCGGAAGCGCAGAAAGCCGCGTCAGGCGGCCAGCATGGCGGATTTGTGTCGAACTCTACGGCTCCAGTTCGACATCCCAGTAGAGATAGTCCATCCAGCTTTCATGCAGATGGTTGGGCGGGAACAGGCGGCCATTGTTATGCAGGTCGTGCACAGTCGGCTGATAGGGCTTCTGCAGCGGCCACATCTTGGCCTGCGCCGGCATCATGCCGCCCTTCCTGAGATTGCAGGGCGAGCAGGCGGCCACGACATTCTCCCAGGTCGTCGCCCCGCCGCGATGGCGCGGGATGACATGGTCGAAGGTGAGGTCGTCGGCGGTGCCGCAATACTGGCACTGGAAGCGGTCGCGCAGGAAGACGTTGAAGCGGGTGAAGGCGGGATGCCGCGACGGCTTCACATAGGCCTTGAGGCTCACCACGCTCGGCAGCTTCATCGAGAAGGTCGGCGAGGAGACGGCGTGCTCGTATTCCGCAACGATATTGACCCGGTCGAGGAAGACCGCCTTGATGGCGTCCTGCCACGACCAGAGCGACAAGGGGTAATAGCTGAGCGGGCGATAGTCCGCATTCAGCACCAGCGCGGGAAGCCCATCCGGAGATACGGCAACCGTCACGTTGTTTGCCTCCTTCGTTCTAGAACCGAACGGCGCGGATACTGTAAGCCCGACATGACAGGGATGTGAAGCGGATTATCATTCCTCGATTTGGTCGAAAATGCATGATTTTCATGCTTTTTTGGCGATTTCGACAGGCGGCGCCGCGTCCCTGCCCTTCAACTTGCGGTAATAAGCCCAGAAAAGCCGCGACGCGACGCCTCGCCACGGGCTCCATGATTCGGCCAGCCGCATCAGCGTTTTTTCCGGCGGACGCGGGTCGATGCCGAGCGCGTGGCCGACCGCGCTCTGCAGCGCAACGTCGCGTGCGGGGAAGACGTCCGGATGGCCTGCGGCGAAGAGCAGATAGCACTCCGCCGTCCAGGGACCGATGCCCGGCACCGCCGTCATCGCCGCGATCGCCTCCTTGGCGTCGAGCGAGCAGAGGTGATCGAGATCGAGCCCGTCGGCCACGGCCTGCGCGACCGCCATCAGCCCGCGCTGCTTCGGCCGCGACAGGCCGGCCTCGCGAAAAATGTCCTCGCCGGCGCAAAGTATCCCTTTCGGCGTCAGCGGATCGACCAGCCTGGTCAGCCGGGCGAAAATGGCATCGGCACTGGCGCGCGAGACCTGCTGCGAGACGATAATCGAAGCGAGGCTCCCGAAACCCGGCTCCGAGAGTCTGAGCGGCACTTCGCCCGCCATGCCGCGCACCTTCTCCAGCCGCGGATCGATGACGCAGAGCGCGTCGAGACCGGCCGCAATGTCGTCGAGCGAGGCGATGCGTTGCACGTTGCTTGTTCCCAGGGCGCCCGCGAAGTGGCAAATGATCGATGGCTAAGAGACAGTTTTCGAAAACTATCAACCGGCGGAAGCGCCTTTCAACCCGAATGCCGCCTCAGACATGACGCTCCTGACATTCCGTTTCGCGCCGAGCCCCAATGGCGAGCTGCATCTTGGCCATGCCTATTCGGCCCTGCTCAACCAGGAGATGGCGGCGCGGGCCGGCGGCCGGCTCTTGCTGCGCATCGAGGACATCGACATCGCGCGCTGCACGCCGGAATTCGAGGCCGGCATCTTCCGCGACCTGAAATGGCTGGGGCTCGGCTGGGAAGAACCGGTGCGGCGTCAGTCCGAGCATTTTTCCGAATACAGGGCGATGCTCGACCGGTTGATCGCCGAGGAGCTTGTCTACCCGGCCTTCATGAGCCGTGGCGAGATCCGCGCCTTCATTGCCGAGACCGGCAAACGCGGCCGCGACTGGCCGCTCGACCCGGACGGCGTGCCGCTCTATCCGCCGCTGGACCGGGCATTGCCGATGAAGGAGCGCAAGTGGCGCATTGCCGAGGGCCGGCCCTTCGCCTGGCGGCTCGATGTCGACGCCGCCATGGCGCGCGCGCCAAGTGGCTTGTCATGGGTCGAGTTCACCGACGAGACCATGGCGGCGACGCGCACGGTCGAAGCGAGGCCGCAGGCCTGGGGCGACGTCATCGTGGCGCGGCGCGATATCCCGACCAGCTACCACCTCGCCGTAGTCGTCGACGACGCACTGCAGGGCGTCAGCCATGTGGTGCGCGGCCAGGACCTCTACTCGGCAACTGGCGTGCAGCGCCTGCTGCAGGACCTGCTCGGCCTGTCGCCGCCGCGCTATTTCCACCACCGTCTGATCCCCGGACCGGACGGCAGGAAGCTGTCGAAGAGTCTCAGGGACACCGGTCTTGCCGCGCTCAGGCAGGCGGGCATGTCGCCGCAAGAGGTCAGGCAGCTGATTGGGCTTTGATTACAAACGTGCCAGTCCGGCCTTGATCAGCGCCATCACGCTGATGAAGACGAAGGCGCCGCTCAAACCCCAGGCCACTGCAAGTCTGAGGTCGCGGAAGGTGATGCCATGCGCATTGGCGACCATCACCGCGACGAAGAAACCCAGCGTGAAAAGCAGCGTGTTGCCGGTCGAGCCGAAGCCGTCTTCCTTCATGATGGCATCGAGCGCGGTGCCGAAGAAGAAACCGAAGACTGCGATGGTCACGACCGCGAACAGCAGCCAGGTCGTACCGAGATGCAAAAGCATGCCTGTCCATGGCGTGCTTTAACGCCATGCCCCCTCTGGCACCGTTTGTTGAATTCGAATGAGCTTATGGATCAACCGTTTCGTTTTGCTTGCCGAATTAAACGGCATTAGAGCAATTGCGATCATTAACTTTTCACCTGCAGCCAGAGCCTCCCACACAATGCACAGCATCAAGCGGTTCATCCCCGCCTCTTTCGTCGTCCTTTGGGCGACCGGCTTCATCGGCGCGCGCTATGCCATGCCGTGGGCGGAGCCATTCACCTTCCTCGCCATCCGCTTCGTGCTGGCGGCGGTCCTGTTCGCCGGCCTGACCGTGCTGCTGGGCTCGCGCCGGGCGAGCCGCGAAGAGGCGCTTCACGCGGCGGTGGCCGGCGTCCTCATGCACGGCGTCTATCTCGGCGCGGTGTTCTGGGCAATCCACCGGGGCATGCCGGCCGGGCTTTCGGCGCTGATTGTCGGCCTGCAGCCGCTGATCACGGCCGTGCTTGCCGGCAAGTTCCTCGGCGAGGCGATCCTGCCGCGCCATTGGGCGGGTTTGGCGGTCGGGCTCCTGGGCGTCGTCATCGTGCTTTGGCCGAAGCTGGGGGCGATCGGCGGCGGCGTCACTGTGGCAACGCTGGCGGCTTCGCTGGTTTCCGTGCTCGGCATGAGCGCCGGAACCATCTGGCAGAAGCGCTTCGCCTCCGGCGGCGACCTCGTCTCGGCGACGATGTGGCAATATGTCGGCGGCTCCGCCGTGACGATCCTGGGATCGCTCGCCTTCGAGACGCGCACGATCACCGTCAATGGCGAGCTCGTCTTCGCTTTGGCCTGGCTGGTCCTGGTGCTGTCGGTGGGCGCCATCTTCCTGTTGATGGTGATGATCAGGGATGGCGAAATGTCGAAGGTCGCCTCGCTGTTCTACCTGGTGCCGGCGGTCACCGCCCTCATCGCCTGGGCCTTGTTCGGCGAACAGCTCAACTTGCTGCAGATCTCCGGCATGGCGATCGCGACGTTGGGCGTCGGCCTGGCGACCGCCCGTCAGGGCAGAGGTCAGCCGACTCTCGCACGCGCCTCGAGATAGCGGCTGATCGCGGCGTTGAGCTCGCCGCCGAGGATGAAGATAGCCGAGATGATGTAGAGGAACACCACCGCGATCATGATCGAGGCGAGTCCCGCATAGGTCGTCACATAGGACGAGAAGTGGTCGAGATAGGCGGCGAAGATGGTCGAGCCGGCGAGCCAGGCGATCAACGTGAAGACGATGCCCGGAAGGATCGAGACGAAGCGGCGCTTACCGGCCGGCAGCCAGATATGCACCGAAAACAGGCCGATGACGATGACCGTCGATGCGATCACATAGCGCCATATGGTGATCGTGCCCATATAGGGCTTTATCCATTCCAGATGCGCCTCGGCCAGCCGCGCGAGCAGAGGCGCAAACACCAGGAGCACGCTGACGGCAAGAAAGCAGGCCGTCGCGATCAGCACGAAAATGATGCTCTGCACCCGCCTATAAATGATGCCGCGCGTCTCGGTCACCCGGTAGGCGCGGTTGAGCGATGTGCGCAAAGCCTCGATGCCGTTCGAGGCGAAGTAGGCGGCCAGCAGCACGCCATAGGTCAGAAGGTCGGTGCGCCGCACGGTGAGCACGTTCTGCACCTCGCGCGCGATCGGCTTGGCGATCTGCTCCGGCCAGGTGTCGAAGACCAGATGCACGGCCGTGTCGGCGAAGGCGCGGGCGCCGAGAAAGCTCGCCAGCGTCGTGGCGAAGATCAGGAACGGAAACAGCGCCATCAGCGAGGTGATCGCCAGATGGCTGGCCATCGCCCAACCGTCGTCGGTAGTGAAATGGCCGATCGCATCGTAGAGCACGCGCTTGACGGCGACGATATTCCTGAGCAAGGACCCCGCGCTCCGATCGATTGTGTCGACGCCGCGAATATGGGAAGTGATTGCGGCAAATGGCAACCCCAGGTCAAACCGCGATTCCAATAGCCAAAGAGTTGCGCACCATTATCGTCACCGGGGCTTCCTCCGGCATAGGCGCCCATTGCGCGCGGGCATTGAAGGCGGAAGGCTGGCGCGTGTTCGCCACGGCGCGCAAGCCGGCCGACATCGCCGCGCTGGAGGCCGACAGCATCGAGGCCTTCTATCTCGACTATCGTGAACCGGAGTCCATCTCGGCGCTGGCCGACGCGGTGCTGGAGCGCACGGGCGGCACGCTCGGCGCGCTGTTCAACAACGGCGCCTACGCGCAGCCCGGCGCGGTCGAGGATCTGTCGGTCGAGGCGCTGCGCGAGCAGTTCGAAGCAAACTTCTTCGGCTGGCACGATCTGACGCGGCGCATCGTGCCGGTCATGCGGCGCCAGGGTCACGGCCGCCTCGTCCATTGCTCCTCGATCCTGGGGCTCGCCCCGGTCCGCTTTCGCGGCGCTTACTCAGCCTCCAAACACGCCATCGAAGGCTTGATGCTGTGCCTGCGCCAGGAGCTCGAAGGCAGTGGTATCCACCTCTCTCTGATCGAGCCCGGACCGGTGACCTCGAAGATCGCCAGCAACGGCCTGGCCTGGTTCCTGAAAAACATCGACGTCGAGAACTCCGTCCACCGCGCCGACTACCAGGCGCAGCTCGCCCGGCTGCAGGCGGGCGGCAGCGTGTCGCGGCTGAAGCCCGGGCCGGAGGTGGTTCACACCGCCTTGCGCCACGCGCTTCTGTCACAGCGCCCGCGCCCGCACTATGTGGTAACGGTGCCGGCCAAGATCGGCGTGGTGCTCAAGCGCATCCTGCCGGCATCAGCGCTCTACCGCGTGCTCGCCAGGCGCGCCTGACCGAAACCGAACTGGAGCCTGCCCATGGGAACCGTCTTCAACATCCTTGCCATCGTCGCCTTGGCTGCCGTCGTGGTCGTGCTGCTCCGCGGCCTCGTCAACATGATGCGCGGCGGTTCCGCCATCACCTCCAACAAGCTGATGCAGGCGCGTGTGCTGCTGCAGTTCATAGCTTTGGTGCTGATTTTGCTGACAGTCTATCTCACCCGCAAGTAAAGGGACGGGGGTAAGGCGTGGTCAAGCTCAACAAGATCTATACCCGCACCGGCGACGACGGCACCACCGGCCTCGGCAGCGGCGAGCGGCGACTGAAGTCCGATCTGCGCGTCGAAGCCTATGGCACAGTGGACGAAGCCAATGCCTGCATCGGCATGGCCCGCATCCACACCGGAAAGGAGCACCCGGTGATCGATGCCATGCTTTCGCGCATCCAGAACGACCTTTTCGATCTCGGCGCCGATCTCGCCGTGCCTGACGCCGGCAGGACGCTCGACTACGAGCCGCTGCGCATCGTCGCCGCGCAGACCGAGCGGGTCGAAAAGGATATCGATCTCCTCAACAAGGACCTGCAGCCGCTGAAGTCCTTCGTGCTGAACGGCGGCACGCCGGCGGCCGCCGCCCTCCATCTTGCCCGCACGGTGGCGCGTCGCGCCGAGCGCATCATGGTGGCGCTGGCGCAGCATCCTGCCGAGCACGTCAACCGCGAGGCGCTGAAATACATCAACCGCGTTTCGGACTTCCTGTTCGTCGCCGCTCGAGCGGTAAATGACAACGGAAAGGCCGACGTGCTATGGGTTCCCGGCAAGAACCGCTGACAATCGGGGATCGCAGCAGGATCCAATGTTTATCCCGCTCTATGACACCAACAGGCTGCGCCACATCCGCCTGCAATATGTGACGATCGGCCTGATCGCAGTGAACGCGCTGGTTTATTTCGCGACCACGATCGGCGGCGAAAACGTCACCAATGCCGCAGTGCTCGGTCTCGGCTTCATCCCGTCGGTGGTCCACGACAAGGTCGAGCTATCGCCCGAATTCGTCGTCATCCCCGAGAGCCTCAGCTATCTGACCTATTCCTTCCTGCATGCCGACATCTTCCATCTCGGCGGCAACATGCTGTTCCTGTGGGTGTTCGGCGACAATGTCGAGGATGCGCTCGGTCACATCCGCTACCTGATCTTCTACCTCGCTTGCGCGGCCGCCGGCGCCCTCTTCCAGGGCCTTGTGGCCTCGGATTCGCAGGTGCCGCTGATCGGCGCCTCCGGCGCCATCGCCGGCGTCGTCACCGCCTACCTGATCCTCTATCCGAGGGTTAAGGTCTGGGTGCTGGCCTTCGCCCGCATCCCCCTGCGCATCCCCGCCTTCATCCCGCTCATCCTCTGGATCCTGTTCCAGATCGTGATGTTTGCCGCGGGCGGCGAGGATCAGATTTCCTGGGCCTGCCATATCGGCGGCATCATCGCCGGGGCTGCCCTGGTGCTGGTGCTGCGCAGCCGCGGCGTGCCGCTGCTTGCCGGCGCCGACGGCGAGCCGGACCCCGCGCCGACGGTCCAGCCGATGCCCGTCCCCGTCGAGCCCACCGGCAACGCGCCCGGCTCGGCGCAGCCGACGCCGCAATGGGGCCGAGGCGCTGCTCCCGGTCAGGATTGAACCGATTTGAGTGCGTCGCACATATTGACGCGCCGGATTGCCGCCACTACGGAAACGCCCACACTGGACGGATATTCCGTCCGGAATGTCGGCTTTCGACAACTCTGACCAGGCGCACACTGCTATAGCGCGCCCGACTATCTCAGGAGAGGTGACAGGAAATGAAGATCCTTGTGCCCGTGAAGCGGGTTGTGGATGCGAACGTCAAGGTCCGGGTCAAGGCCGACGGACTGGGCGTCGAGCTCGCCAACGTCAAGATGGCGATGAACCCGTTCGATGAGATCGCCGTCGAGGAAGCGATCCGGATCAAGGAAGCCGGCAAGGCCGAGGAGATCATCGTCGTGTCGATCGGTCCGCAGCAGGCGCAGGAGACGCTCCGCACCGCGCTCGCCATGGGCGCCGACCGCGCCATCCTGGTCAAGACCGACGAGCAGACCGAGCCGCTCGGCGTCGCCAAGGTGCTGAAGGGCGTGGTCGAGGCCGAGAAGCCCGGCCTCGTCATCCTCGGCAAGCAGGCGATCGATGACGACTCCAACCAGACCGGCCAGATGCTGGCCGCACTTCTTGGCTGGGCGCAGGGCACCTTCGCCTCCAAGGTGGAGCTCGCCGGCGACAAGGCTAAGGTCACGCGCGAGGTCGACGGCGGCCTGCAGACGGTGGAGCTGAAGATGCCGGCGATCGTCACCGCCGACCTTCGCCTCAACCAGCCGCGCTATGCCTCGCTGCCCAACATTATGAAGGCCAAGAAGAAGCCGCTCGACGAGAAGACGCCGGCCGACTACGGCGCCGACGTCAAGCCGCGCCTCAAGGTGATCAAGACCGAGGAGCCCGGCGGCCGCAAGGCGGGTGTCAAGCTCAAGAGCGTCGCCGAGCTGGTCGACAAGCTCAAGAACGAAGCCGGCGTGCTCTAAAGCGGTCAGGAAAGGAACAGGAAAATGGCAATTCTCCTCATCGCCGAACACGACAACGCAACCCTTTCCGACCAGACCGCCAAGGCACTGTCGGCGGCCCTCCAGATCGGCTCGGACGTCGATGTGCTGGTGGCCGGCAAGGGCGCCAAGGCTGCCGCCGACGCCGCCGCCAAGCTGAAGGGCGTGCGCAAGGTGCTTTTGGCCGAAGCCGATGAGCTTGCCGAGCGTCTGGCCGAGCCGCTGGCCGCGCTCGTGGTTTCGCTCGCGGGCTCCTACGATGCGATCGTTGCGCCGGCCACATCGGTCGGCAAGAATGTCGCGCCGCGTGTGGCGGCCCTCCTCGACGTTGCCCAGGTGTCCGAGATCATCGAGGTGGTCTCGCCCGACACCTTCAAGCGGCCGATCTATGCCGGCAACGCCATCCAGACCGTGCAGGCGACCGACGCCAAGAAGGTGATCACGGTGCGCACCGCCTCCTTCCAGGCTGCGCCCGAGGGCGGCTCGGCTTCCGTCGAGACGGTCAATGCCGCTGCCAATCCGGGCCTCTCCAGCTTCGTCGAGAACAAGCTCTCCGAGACCGACCGTCCGGAGCTGACCTCGGCCAAGATCATCATCTCCGGCGGCCGCGCGCTGGGTTCGGCGGAGAAGTTCCAGGAAGTCATCCTGCCGGTCGCAGACAAGCTGGGAGCCGCTGTCGGTGCCTCGCGCGCTGCGGTCGACGCCGGCTATGCCCCCAACGACTGGCAGGTCGGCCAGACCGGCAAGGTGGTCGCTCCCGACCTCTACATCGCCTGCGGCATCTCCGGCGCCATCCAGCACCTGGCCGGCATGAAAGACTCCAAGGTGATCGTCGCCATCAACAAGGACGAGGAAGCGCCTATTTTCCAGGTTGCCGACTACGGCCTGGTCGGCGATCTCTTCGTCATTCTGCCGGAGCTGCAAAAGGCGCTTTGACGCCTTCTGCTCAGGCATATTAAAATCCAAAGGGTGGGGTAGACGAAGTCGCCCCGCCCTTTTAGTTTGCGCTGCACAAAAAAGCAGGCTTGAGGCAATTCCAGCAAAAGTGTGCAGCGGTTTTGCGTTCGGAATTGCGCGAAACAAGAGATGGGAGCTCTTCCGCGCTTCGAAGAAGCGGAAATGCTCCAGACGGGATTGGGGTAATGAGCAAGATCGAGACGATCGGCATTGTCGGCGCGGGTCAAATGGGGGGCGGTATCGCCCATGTCTCGGCGCTGGCCGGCTACAAGGTGCTGATCCACGACATCTCGTCCGACCGCATTGAGAAGGGCATCGCCACCATCAGCGGCAACATGGCCCGCCAGGTCGGCTCGGGAAAGCTCGAGGAAAAGGCGCGCAACGAAGCGATGGCGCGCATCTCCGCTGCCTCGGTCATGGCCGATCTTGCCGCCGCCGACCTCGTGATCGAGGCGGCGACCGAGGACGAGACGGTCAAGCGCAAGATCTACGCCCAGCTCTGCCCGCAGCTCAATCCGGAAGCGATTCTCGCGACCAACACCTCGTCGATCTCTATCACCCGGCTCGCCGCGCAGACCGACCGGCCCGAGCGCTTCATCGGCATACATTTCATGAACCCGGTGCCGGTGATGAAGCTGGTCGAGCTGGTGCGCGGCATCGCCACCGAGGACAAGACCTTCGAGGCGGCCAAGGCCTTCGTCAATCGACTCGACAAGACGATCACCGTCTCGGAGGATTTCCCGGCCTTCATTGTCAACCGCATCCTGCTGCCGATGATCAACGAGGCGATCTATACGCTCTACGAAGGCGTCGGCACGGTCGATGCCATCGACACCGCCATGCGGCTCGGCGCCAATCATCCAATGGGACCGCTGCAGCTTGCCGATTTCATTGGCCTCGACACCTGCCTTTCGATCATGCAGGTGCTGCACGAGGGGCTCTCGGATTCGAAATACCGCCCCTGCCCGCTGCTGGTGAAATATGTCGAGGCCGGCTGGCTCGGCCGCAAGACCGGCCGCGGCTTCTACGACTATCGCGGCGACCATCCGGTACCGACGCGCTAGAGCAATTCCAGGAAAAGTGCGTAGCGGTTTTCCGCCCGGAATTGCGCCTGAACCGCCCTAAGCTTTCTCAGCTGATGCTCAGGACGCCGCGGCAAGCGGCGTCACCGTCTCTTCCATCATGTCCTCGTCCGGTGCTGCCGAAACACATCCGCGTCCTGCCGCCTTGGCGGCATAGCAGGCGGCGTCGGCACGGGCGATGATCTCGTCCACTTCGCCGTAGCCGGCGCGGATCGGCGCGAGTCCGATGCTGGCGCCGATCGAGTGCGGGCGGCCATCCCAGCTGAAGTCAAGGTTGCGGATGGCATCGATGACGGAACGCGCCGCGACCGACCCGCTGGCCGGCGCACCCGACTTCAGGATGACGGCGAACTCGTCGCCGCCGAGGCGGGCGACGATGTCGTCAGGCTCGAGCACATTGCGGATCGCATCGGCGACACGCTTCAGCAGCGCGTCGCCCGCGGCGTGGCCGCCGGTGTCGTTGACCGCCTTGAAATGATCGAGGTCGACGAACAGGAACTGGTGCTCGCCGCCGTTGAGACGGCACTGATCGACCAGCTCTTCCATCGTGCGGATGAAGCTCGAGCGGTTGGCGAGCCCGGTCAGAGCGTCATGTGCGGCTGCGTAAGCGAGCTGGCGCTGCAGGGCGCGCGCATCGGTGAAATCCTGGAAGACAATGACCAGTCCGCAGAATTCATTGCGGTCGTTCATGATCGGCGACACCACCTGGCGGATGCTGCAACGCGTGTCGTCGCCCCGCACAAGAACGGCGCGCGTATTCTGGTCGCTGTAAAGGCGCTCGCCCGCGGAAGAAGGCGTCAGGCCGATCCGCTGCCCGGTTTCCTCGTCGACCGCCCAATAGACATGACCGAGCGTCTTGCCCAGCGCCTCGGCGGCTGCGATGCCAGTCAGCTTTTCGGCGATGGGGTTCATGAAGGTGATGCGGTTGGCGGCGTCAGTGCAGATGACGGCATCGCCGATCGACTGCAGCGTCACCCTGAGACGCTCCTTCTCGTCGGCCAGCATGGCTGCCGAGACCTTGAGGCGCTCCTCGGCCTGCTTGCGCTGGGTGATGTCGGTCAGGCTACCGATGGCCCGGATCAGCCGGCCTTCGCCGTCGCGCTCGATCGCCTTGCCGCGATCGAGGATCCAGACCCAATGACCATCCTTGTGGCGCATCCGGAACTCGGCCTCGAAGAACGGCGTCTCGCCGGCAAGATGCGCACGGTCCGCCTCCGCCACGCGACCGCGGTCGTCCGGGTGGATCATGGTCAGCCAGAGGTCGGGGTCGCCGTCGAGCTCGCCATCGTCATAACCAAGCATCCTCACCCAGGTTTCGGAGTAGGTCGTGCCGCCCTTGCGCATGTCGAGGCTCCAGACGCCTTGTCCGGCGCTCGTCAGCGCAAAGTTCCACCGCGTCTCGGCCTCGGCGATGCGCGCCTCGGCCTGCTTGCGCGCATCGATGTCCTCGATCTGCGACACCAGATAGAGCGGCTTGCCTGTCTCCTCTTCGCGGATGACCGAGCCGGCGAGCTGCGCCCAGACCGGAGTGCCGTCCTTCTTGAGGTAACGCTTTTCGAAATGGAAGGAATCGATCTTTCCCTCCTTCAGCGCGACCATCGTCTCCCGGCCGAGCTGCAGATCGTCCGGATGCGTGATCTGGAAGAAGGTCATCGCCTCGATTTCCGCGCGGCTGTAGCCGAGCATGGCAGCGAAGGCTGGATTGGTCTGCACGATACGGCCGTCGAGACCGACGATGGCGACGCCGATTGCCGAATCCTCCATCGCGCGGCGGAAGCGCTGTTCGCTTTCGGCGATTTGCCGATGGTCGTCCGCGATCCGGCGAATGAACAGCGCGAACAGGAAAAGCGACGCGCCGATCACGGCAATCGACAGCTGCAGGCAGACCCTGAGCGCCTCGACGCTAAGCTGAAAGCCCGGCGCCAGAATCGATGCGGCCACGGCAACGATGCCGGCTGTCATCAAGACCAGCACGGCGCGCTTGCCGGTCCGCGGAGCATTCAAACTCAACCACGCCACAATGCGATCCCACCCCAATGCGCAACTGCACGTTGGCGCAACCCTGGTGGATCGATTTTAAGGAATGGTTGCGCGAGCGGCGGCGATCACTCCGCTAGCCGGCAAACAATTGCCGCATGATTAAGGATCGGTGTGCAATCCTACCAGCGGGCGAAAAACCGCCCGCCAAGCGCGCCGAGTCCGGCCAGGATGAGGACCGCGATCGTATACCAGGTGGCGACAAAAAGCGGCGAATCGTCGAAGCAATGCGCGGCGTAAAGGGTCGCCGAGAGCCCGCCGGCAAGCAGACCGGCGACCGTGCCGGCCAGCACCGGTCGCGTAGGCGCGCCATAACGCAGCGCCGCCACAAAGACTGCAAGCGGGCCGATGCCGATCAGCGGGATGAAGGTCAGACAGATGTACCAGTTGGTGCCAACAAGCCGCCTGCCCCATTCAGCCTCGGGGACGACGAAAAGCTCCAGGACCACGGCGATCACGACCAACACGGGCGCAGCAAGCATCCATAGTTTCGCGTGCCTGCTCGACGCGCCGGGGATCGACAACGCCTGGATCAGGGCGAAGGCGCTGACACCGAGTGCGACGGTGAAGACGAATTTGGAAAGGAAGCGCATTGTGTGCGTGGCGGCCATGAAGTCGGGACGCGGGCCGATCGTCATGAAGAAGACCGCTGCCGCGACCACCGCCGCCACGCCGACGGCCAGCCACCAGGCCCTGCCGAGCGGCATCGCCTTGCTGCGGGCATCGGCGTCAAGCGCCTTGATGAGGTCCTCGGTTCTCATTGTCGTCCGAACCTTTTGGCGATCGCGGCAAGTCCGCGGTGCAGCGACACGCGCACCGCCGTCTCGCTGATGCCGAGCTTGGCCGCCGTCTCGCCGATCGAGCTCCCGTCGACCGAAATCGCCGAAACCACGGAGCGCTGCGAAGGCGGCAGGCCGTCGAGCGCCCGGTTTATGTCGCGCTCGCTGACCGTCTCCGCTTCCGGCTCGGCGAAAGTCTCGGCGATCTCGTCGATCTCGACCTCGATACGCCGGCCTCGCCTGCGGAAGGCGTCGATCAGCTTGAAACGGGCGATCGCATACACCCACGGCAGGACCGGCGCGTCCTCGCGCCAGGTGTGCCGCTTCACGTGAATGGCCAGCAAGGTTTCCTGCACGACATCCTCGGGGTCGACCCCGCCCTGAACGATCTTGCGCCGGACGAAGCCGCGGACGAGGGCGGCTGTCCGGTGCAGAAAGTCGGCATAAGCCCTTTCGTCTCCCGCGATCGCGGCCCTCAGCAGCCGGGAGAGCTCGGCTTCGTCCTTGCCGGTCACAAGAGTTCACCCCCGATGTTCGCGTCTCGGCCCTGGTTTGTTACGTGGCGGGCGAAATAATGTCCAAGCCAAAGTACCGCAAAATCACGAAAGTTTGCGGCGCGGCGACCGATTGAAGCAGGGTAAGAATGTTGACTATCCTAATCAGGTATTGATAGGTGGCGTCCGTGATCGAACACCCTGTCTCCAGATTCAAGGACGATGCCCATGAAACTTGCCCTTTCCACCCTTGCCGGCGCCGCCGCGCTGGCGCTCGGCCTGACCGCGGGCCCGGCAAACGCGGAGAATGCGGGCATCATTGTCTACAATGCCCAGCATGAGAGCCTCGCCAAGGAATGGGCAAAGGGCTTCACCAAGGAGACCGGCATCAAGGTCACGCTGCGCAACGGCGGCGACAGCGACTTTTCCAACCAGATCGTCGCCGAAGGCGCCGCTTCGCCGGCCGACGTGTTCTTGACCGAGAACTCGCCGGCGATGGCGCTGGTCGAAGCCGCCGGCCTGTTCGCGCCGGTCGATGCCGATACGCTGGCCCAGGTGCCGCAGGAATACCAGCCCTCGAGCGGCAAGTGGGTGGGTGTCGCCGCGCGCAGCACCGTCTTTGCCTACAATAAGAACAAGCTGAAGGAAGACCAGCTTCCCAAGTCGCTGCTCGATCTCGCCGATCCAAGTTGGAAGGGCCGTTGGGCCGCGTCGCCGTCGGGCGCCGATTTCCAGGCCATCGTCAGCGCCCTGCTTGAGCTCAAGGGCGAAGCCGCAACCGCCGACTGGCTGAAGGCGATGAAGGCGAACTCCACCGCCTACAAGGGCAACAGCACCGTGATGAAGGCGGTCAACGCCGGCGAGATCGATGGCGGCGTGATCTTCCACTATTACTATTTCGGCGATCAGGCCAAGACCGGCGAGAACAGCAGGAATATCGGGCAGCACTATTTCAAGAACCAGGATCCGGGCGCGTTCGTGTCGATCTCTGGCGGCGGCGTGCTGGCGTCTAGCAAGCATCCGAAGGAAGCGCAGGCCTTCCTGAAGTGGGTCACCGGCAAGGGCGGCCAGGAGATCTTGAAGACCGGCACGTCCTATGAATACGCGGTCGGCAAGGGTGCGGAGTCCAACCCGAAGCTGGTGCCGCTAGCCGACCTGCAGGCGCCGAAAGTCGATCCTGCGACGCTGAACTCCAAGAAGGTCATCGACCTGATGACGCAAGCCGGCTTGCTTTAGTTCGCGTTCGTCCTAAAAGGACACCGACCGTGCTCCTGCGGGAATTCGCTTTCCGCGGGAGCGCTTTTGTTTTGGAGATGGCCTCGTCGATGCCGATCATCTTAGTTTGCGACCGCATCCGCGGTTCATCGGATCGCTTCCAGGCGGCACATTCCGGCTGATGGCGTCCGTGGTCGACCTCACGCGTTCAGGACTGCCGGCTGCCGCGAGGCAGAGCCGGCAGTCCGCGTCGTGGATCACACTTGCCGCCGCTCTGGTCTCGCTGATCGCATTGCTGCCGCTTGCCTTCATCGTCTGGGTAGCGATCCAGACCGGCTGGGAAACGGTGCTGGCGTTGATCTTCCGTCCGCGCGTCGGCGAGCTCCTGGTCAACACCATCCTGCTCGTCGTCGTGTCGGTTCCGGTCGCGATTGTGCTGTCTGTGGCGCTCGCCTGGCTGACCGAGCGCAGCGACCTGCCCGGCAGCCGGCTGTGGTCGTGGCTGTCGGTCGCGCCGCTCGCCATTCCCGCTTTCGTCCACAGCTACGCCTGGATCAGCCTTGTGCCTGGCCTGCATGGGCTCTGGGCCGGCGTGCTGGTCTCCGTCATCGCCTATTTCCCGTTCCTCTATCTGCCGATCGCGGCGGCGTTGCGCCGTCTCGACCCGGCGCTGGAAGATGCGGCAGCCGCCCTTGGCCTCGGCCCATGGCGCGTCTTCGCGCGCGTCGTGCTGCCGCAGTTGAGGCTGGCCATCTGCGGCGGCTCGCTGCTGGTCGGCCTGCATCTGCTTGCCGAATACGGCCTCTATGTCTTCATCCGCTTCGACACTTTCACCACCGCGATCGTCGACCAGTTCCAGTCGACCTTCAACGGCCCGGCGGCCAACATGCTCGCCGCCGTGCTGATCGCCTGCTGCTTCGTGCTTTTGGGCGTGGAGGTGATCGTGCGCGGCGAGGAGCGCTATGCGCGCGTCGGCTCCGGCGCCGCGCGCCAGCAGCAGCGCGTACGGCTCGGCCGCGCCACGCTGCCTTGCCTGCTGCTGCCCGCCGGCACCGCGCTGCTGACGCTCGGCGTGCCCTTCGTCACCGTCGGCCGCTGGCTGTTCGCCGGCGGCGCCGAGGTCTGGCGTTGGGACGAGATCGGCCTGGCGCTCGGCCAGACGCTGTTCCTGGCCATCGCCGGTGCGCTGCTTGCCACGATCGCCGCCATGCCGATGGCCTGGATCTCGATCCGCGCGCCGGGCCGCTTGCAGCGGCTGCTCGAGAGCTGCAACTACATCGTCGGATCGCTGCCGGGTGTCGTCATCGCCCTGGCCCTGGTGACCATCACGGTGCGCATCGCCTTACCGCTCTACCAGACGCTGTTCACCATCCTTTTCGGCTATGCGCTGATGTTCCTGCCGCGCGCGCTGGTCAGCCTGCGCGCCTCGATCGCGCAGGCGCCGGTGGAGCTCGAACGCGCCGCTTCGAGCCTCGGCCGCCCGCCGCTCAAGGCGCTGTGGGCGACGACGATCCGGCTGTCGGCACCGGGCGCCGCGGCCGGCATGGCGATGGTGGCGCTCGGCATCACCAACGAACTGACCGCCACCCAGATGCTGGCGCCGAACGGCACCCGCACGCTGGCGATGGCCTTCTGGTCCTATAGCGGCGAGATCGATTACGCCTCCGCCGCGCCTTACGCCTTGATCATGGTTGCGATGTCGCTGCCGATGACCTTAATGCTCTATGTCCAGTCGAAGCGGATGGCCGGACGATGAGCTTCCTCGAACTCAGCGGCGTGGCGAAATACTATGGCAAGGTGGCGGCGCTCGCCGGCGTCGACTTGCGCGTCGAAAGCGGCAGCCGCACCGCGATCGTCGGCCCCTCCGGCTGCGGCAAGACCACCTTGCTGAGATTGATCGCCGGCTTCGAGGCTCCTGATAGCGGCCGCATCGCGCTCGACGGCAAGGTTCTGGCCAATGGCCACACCGCGGTGCCGGCGCACCGCCGCGGCATCGGCGTGGTGGCGCAGGACGGCGCGCTGTTCCCGCATCTCACCATCGCCGACAATATCGGTTTCGGCATGGCGCGCGGCGAGGACAAACGCACGGAACGCATCGTCGAGCTCGCCTATATCGTCGGACTGGACAAGGCTGTCTTGAAACGCCGGCCGCACGAGCTCTCGGGCGGCCAGCAGCAGCGCGTCGCGCTCGCCCGCGCCATGGCCATGAAGCCGCGGCTCATGCTGCTCGACGAGCCGTTCTCGGCGCTGGACACGGGCTTGCGCGCCTCGATGCGCAAGGCGGTTGCCGAGCTGCTAGAGGATGCCGGCATCACCACCATCCTGGTCACCCACGACCAGGCCGAAGCGCTGTCCTTCGCCAGCCAGGTGGCTGTGATGCGCGACGGCCTGTTCTCGCAGGTCGGCACGCCGCGCGAGCTCTATTTCCGGCCCAGGGACAGGATGGTTGCCGAGTTCCTCGGCGACGCCATCATCGTGCCGGCCAAGATCGCCGACGGCTTTGCCATCTCGCCGCTCGGCCGCATCGCCGTCGACACCGCGGAGCGGCGCGACGTCGCCCGCATCATGCTCAGGCCCGAGCAGGTGCTGCTCAAGCGGACCTCGCGCGAGGGCATGTCGGGAACGCCGGACATGCTGTTCGGCGAAGTGACGGACTCCGAATTCGCCGGTTCGGTCTGCACCATCGCGGTGCGGCTGCTCAACAGCCCCGACCCGCCGGATGCAGCCGCGATCGGCAACACGCCGCTCATCCTGCGCAAGACGGGCATGGACGCGCCGGCGGTCGGCGAGATCGTGCGCCTCACCGTCTCCGGCAAGGCGCATGTGTTTGCCTGAACCGCAGGTTGGCTGCCGCTGCTCTACCGTACGCGCTGGCCTGTCGCCGGCGACCACAGCGGCCAGTTTTCCAGGAAGTCGCAGCTGTGGATGACGACGCGGGCGCCGTCGATCAGGACGACCGAATAGGCGGGCGGCGCCTGCTCGACTACTTCGTCGCCCACCAGGTCGAGCACGAAGCGGGCATGCAGGCCGCGCTGCGCCGAAAACGGGATGCCGGCGACCGTACCGGCAATGTCGCGATGCACATGGCCGAAGAAGATGTAGCGGACATTGCCGTGGCGCGCGAGCACGTCGAGCAGCCGCTGCGGCTGTTCGAGGCCAAGCGGATCGAGGATGGTTAGGCCAAGCTCGACCGGCGGATGATGCAGGAACAGATAGACGGGTTTGCCGGCCGCCTCGGCAAGCCGGGCGTCGAGCCAGGCCAGGCGATTGTCGCACAGTTCCCCGGTCACGCGTCCTTCGGCCAGACTGTCGAGGAACACCAGCCGCCCCTCCGTCGTATCGAAGACCGATTGCACGAAGCCGTTGCCGTCGGTTCTGTTTTCCGGAAAGGCGGCGATGAGGTTGACGCGGCGATCATGGTTTCCGGGCAGCAGCCGGTAGGGCACGGACAGCCGGCCGAGCGCCGATTTCAGGTCGGCATAGCTCTCCGTTTCGCCGGACTCGGTCAGGTCGCCGGTGAAGACGCAGAGCGTCGCATCGCCATGGCGGGCATTGATATGGTCGATGCAGCGATCGAGCCGCTCATTGAGGTTCGCGCCGAAGCGCATTTCGCCCCGACGGCCGAGATGGACGTCGGTAACCTGGATGATCTTCATTCCATGAACCCTCAATCAATCTTGCAAAAGTCGGCCAGCCGGCTGCTTACAGCGCCGGCTCCGGCACCGAAGCCTTGAAAACGTCGAGCCGGCTTCCGGTCTCCGACGCGAAGAAATGCAGGTCGCTCTCGGCGAACTGCAGACCGACGGCACTGCCCGGCTTGGGGTGGACAGTCTCGGAGGTCACCACGGAGAACGGCGCCCCGTCGAGATCGACATAGACGACGCGGCCGGCGCCAAGCTCTTCCACCAGGTCCACCGTCGCGTCGAGCGCGCCCGGCGTTCCAGGCGCCACCATGCGCACGGCCTCAGGCCGGATGCCGACCGCAACCTTCGAGCCCACGGGGAGGCCCGCGCGTGACACGCTGAGCTTGCGGCTGTCGCCGAGCAGCGACACGCCGTCGAGCGTGACCGTGCCTTCGAGCATATTCATCGCCGGCGCGCCGACGAAGGTCGCCACGAAGCGGCTCGCCGGCCGGCTGTAAACTTGCGCCGGCGTGCCGACCTGCTCGACGCGCCCGCCATTCATCACCACCAGCCGGTCGGCCAGCGTCATCGCCTCGACCTGATCGTGGGTGACGAAAACGGAGGTGGCGTTGAGCCGCCGGTGCAGCTTGCGGATTTCCGAGCGCATCTGCACGCGCAGCTTGGCGTCGAGATTGGAGAGCGGTTCGTCGAAGAGAAACACTTTCGGCTCGCGGATCATGGCGCGACCCATGGCGACGCGCTGGCGCTGGCCGCCGGACAGCGCCATCGGCTTGCGGTCGAGCAGATGCTCCAGCTCCAGGATGCGCGCGACGGCCTGGATGCGCTGCGTGCGTTCTGCCGCCGGAACGCCGGCCACCTTCAGCGAATAGCCGATATTCTGGGCGACGCTCATATGCGGATAGAGCGCATAGTTCTGGAACACCATGGCGCAGCCGCGCTCGCGCGGCTCGAGCTTGTTGACCACCGTGCCGTCGATGGCGATCGTGCCGTCGGAGATCTCCTCGAGCCCGGCGATCATCCGAAGCAGCGTGGACTTGCCGCAGCCCGACGGTCCGAGGATGACGACGAACTCGCCCGATGCGATGTCGAGATTGACGCCGTGCACCACCTGCATCTTGGCGTAGCTCTTTCTGACGTCGCGGATGGTGATGGAGGCCATTTTATCGTCTCCCTATTTTTCGGTGGCGATCAGGCCGCGCACGAACCAGCGCTGCATCAGCACCACGACGATCAGCGGCGGCAGCATGACGATCAGCGTGCCGGCCATGGCGATATGCCACTCCGGAGCGCCGCCGACATTGGGGATGAGCTGCTTCAGCTCGGTTACCGCGGTCGCATGCGACTGATCGGTGGTGATGAGCAGCGGCCAAAGATACTGGTTCCAGGCCCACAGGAACATGATGGTGCCGAGCGCCGCCATGTTGTTGCGCGACAGCGGCAGAAGGATGTCGATGAAGAAGCGAAGCGCGCCGGCGCCGTCCATGCGCGCGGCTTCCGTCAGCTCGTCCGGCACCGTCAGGAAGAACTGGCGGTAGAGGAAAGTTCCGGTGGCGGTGGCGATCAGCGGCATGATCAGGCCGGTATAGGAATTGAGCAGCCCGAGGCTGAGCGAGACCTGCACGCCCGACACTTTCTCGATCAGCCAGGAGAGCCCGGTCGCGTCCATGATCGCCTGATAGGGCGAAAGCACGTTGGCGACGACCGCATAGGTCGGCACAATGCGCACTTCGAGCGGCAGCATCAGCGTGACGAAGATCAGCCAGAAGATCAGCATACGCCCGGGATAGCGGAAATAGACGATCGAGAAGGCGGTGAGCGCCGAGATGATCACTTTGCCGGCGGCGACGCCCGCCGCCATGACGAAGCTGTTGAAGAGTTTCGGACCGAGATCGGCCGTCGTCCAGGCCGTCTTGATGTTGACCCAGAAATCGCTGCCCGGCAGCAGCGACATCGGCACGTCATTCACGTCCTTCAGATTGTGCGAGGCGGCGATCGCCACGATGACGAACGGCGCCACGCAAAATACGAAGCCGACGAACAAGATGAGATGCGTGAAGAAGTTGAGGATCGGGGTGCGCTCGACCATGGCCGCCTCAGCGATAATGCACGCGCCGCTCGATGAAGCGGAACTGGACGATGGTGAGCAGGATGATGAGCAGCATCAGGATGATGCTCTGCGCGGCGGCACCCGAATAGTCGAGGCCTTTGAAGCCGTCGGAATAGATCTTGTAAACCATCAGGTTGGTCGCGTTGGCCGGGCCGCCGGCGGTCATGATGTCGACGATGCCGAAGGAATCCTGGAAGCTCTCGGTGATGTTGATGACCAGGAGAAAGAAGATCGTCGGCGTGATCAGCGGAAACTGAATATCCCAGAAGCGCCGCACGACCCCGGAGCCATCCATGGCCGCCGCTTCGATCAGCGAACGCGGGATCGCCTGCAGCGCGGCGAGGAAGAAGATGAAATTATAGCCGACATATTTCCACGAGAAGGCGATGATGACGGAGGCCATGGCGTCGGCGCCGTTGAGGCCCGGGTCCCAGAAGCCCGGCCAGAACTTGTTGACGGCGGCCATGAAGCCGGCTTCCGGCGCCAGGATGAAGCGGAACGCCATCGCCAGCGCCGGCGCGGCGATGCCATAAGGCCAGATCAGCACGACGCGGTAGAGACGTGAGCCGGCGAGCTGGCGGTCGGTCAAGGTGGCGAGCACCAGCGCGATGACCATCGCCAGCCCCGTGCTGGTCGCCGCGAAGACGAGGCTGGCCGTGATCGAATTCCAGTAGTCAGCGTTGGCAAGGATTGAGCGGAAATTGTCGAGCCCGACCCAGATGTTGCCGCCGCCCCAGGGCTGCTGCAGCGTCAGCGACCAGTAGACCGCCTGTCCCGCCGGCCAGTAGAAGAAGGTGAAGATCAGGATGAGCTGAGGCACCGCGAACAGGATGCCGATCGTCCATTTGCCGAAAGTGACGCGTTTTTCCATCGATCCGACGCCGCAGGCGCGGCCAGCCTATGGTTGGACAGGAAGCGGCCGCCCGCCGATTGAAGCATGATCTCGAAAAGTCGCAACACGGTTTTCGGGAAGGATCATGCTGAGAAGAAAATCGGCGGGCGGCCTCGATATGTCTGCTGCTTAGGGCAGCGTCTTGTTCGGATAGGTCTGCTGGAAGCGGTCGAGGATGGCGTCGCCGTTCTTGACCAGCGCGTCGATGCCGTCCTGAACGCTGACCTTGTTGGCGAAGATCGCCTGCATCTGCGTGCCGAACTCGGCGCGAATCTGGGTGAAGTTGCCCAGCCGGATGCCGCGGGTGATTTCGGTCGGCTCCGAGGCGGTCAGGCTAGCGATCGCCACTTCACGGCCCTTATAGGGCGCCTTGTCGTAGAAGCCGCTCGACTTCATGTATTCGAAGCCCGACTTCGTCACCGGGATGTAGCCGGTATTGGTCGACCAGAACAAAGCGGTCTTGGGGTCGTGGATGAAGTTGAGGAAGGCGGCAGCACCCTTGTATTCGGCGTCCGACTTGCCGGAGAGCACCCACAGCGAGGCGCCGCCGACCAGCGAGTTTTTGCGCTCGGTGCCGGCATAGACCGGCAGCTCCGCGACATCCCAGTTCATGCCTTCCTTCTGGGTCTTGCCGACGGTGCCATGGTCACCGACCGAGGTCATGATGATCTGGCAGGTGCCGGTGGCGAAAGCCTGCACCATGTCCTGGCCGAGGTCCTTCGACTTGATCTTGACCAAGCCGGCGTCATACCACTTCTTCAAGTCGGTGACGTACTGGACGAACTTCGTCTTGTTCATCTCCAGGCGGGCGTCGAGGCCGTCATAGCCGTTGTTCTTGGTGGCGATCGGCTGGTTGTGGATGGCCGAGAACTGCTCCATCAGCTGCCAGCTTTCGTTGCCGGAGATGTTGATCGCCATCGGGCAATCGTAGCCGGCCTCCTTCAGCGCCTTGAGGTCGGCGCCGACATCTTCCCAGGTCTTCGGCGCCTCGGTCTTGCCGATCTTGCCGAAGGCGTCCTTGTTCCAGTACATCAGCGCCGTCGACGAGTTGAACGGGAAGGACAGCATCTCGCCCTTCGAGGTCGCGTAGTAGCGGGCGATGCCGGGGAAATAGTCGCTGTAGTCGATCTTGTAGCCGTTCTCCTCCATCAGCTTGTCGGCCGGCTTGTAGGCGCCCGACAGCATCATGGTGGCGGTGCCGACGTCGTAGACCTGGACGACGGTGGGCTGTTTGCCGGCGCGGAAGGCGGCGATGGTGTTCTGCAGCGTCGCGTCGTAATTGCCCTGGCTGGTGCAGACCACTTCATAGTCGGACTGCGAGGCGTTGAAGTTCTTGCACATCGTGTCGACGACGCGGGCGAGATCGCCCGACAGGCCGAACCAGAAATCGAACTTCACCGGCTCTGCAAAGGCAGGAACCGCGAGCGCGGTGCTGAGCGCGCCGGCGGCAAGGGCGGTGAGGCCCCGCTTGATGATGGTCATGGTTTTTCCCTCTTGAGTGGCAGTTTGACAAGGTTTTGCGCAAGTCCTTGCCGCTCTCTTAGAGAAGGTATGTGACAGTTCTGTTGTGGCCCCAGACCAGTAGCTGCGGCCCTGTGGACAGCCAGTCTCTCCTCCCCCTCGGCGGTCGCGCCGGCATGAAGCGTCATATCGGCGGCGTAGGAAGCTAGGGCGCCGAAAAGCGGCGGAAAGTCCCCCTCGTGGTTACCCGGCTAAATTTTGACGAACGACATGCCTGTCCCGCAATAGATAGACGGCGAGGCGTCCCACGAAAGCGACCCAACGGCGGGTGGCAGGCCATCCGACGCCGGGTCAGCCGCATCGACCGGTTCTTCACGCGCGGCCCTGGCAGGAAGCGAGCCGCCCCTTTCCGGCATTGTTGCCGGACGGCAGCCCGAGCGCCGATCACGATGCGCTGATCGTCACTGTCCGCGTGGGGTGAGCGTCGCGGTGAATGGCGTCCGCGTTCACGGCGCCAGCGCGGCTTCCACCAGGCGCTTGGCGTCCGGGCTCGACCATTCCGCCGGGCCGTTCATATGCGCGATCAGGCAGCCATCGCCGTCGATCAGCATCGTCACCGGCAGCCCCAGCGCCAGACCGCGCGTCTTGGCCTCGTTGAACAGGCCCATCGTCGCATCCCTATAATAACCGAGCGTCTGGACGCCGATCTCCTTCAGGAATTTCTTCGGCTTGGCGTCGTCGCCGGTATCGACATTGACCGCGACGACCTCGAAGCTGCTGCTGCCCTTTTCCTTCTGCAGTGCGTCGAGCGCCGGCATTTCAGCGCGGCAGGGCGCGCACCATGTCGCCCAGAGATTGAGCAGCACGGTCTTGCCGGCATGGTCGGCAATCGTCATCGGCTTGCCGTCGGGTCCGTTGAAGGCAAGGCTCTTCATCGACTGCGGCGGATCGGCCGGCTGCAGCGCCGCGACCTGGCCGACGGCCTTCGCGGCGACCTGCTTGGCCCGCTCGGCCTTGGCCTTGCAGGCGACATCGTCCTTGCCGTTGCCGGCCGCGACCTGCGGCGGCGGGGCGTTGTTGCCAGAACCGCTCTCGCTGACATATACCGCGACCGCGCCCGCCAGCACGCCCGCTACCAGGGCGGCGAGGATGAGGCGCGGGGCCGGGAAGAAACTATTGCCGTCTGCCATTTTCGTAAAAACTGCTCCGGAGCACGGGTTATAGCGATGAGCGACAAGAAGGCCAGCAACCAGATGTGGGGCGGACGTTTTGCCTCGGGTCCGGCCGCGATCATGGAAGCGATCAATGCGTCGATCGCTTTCGACCGCAAACTATACGCGCAGGACATCCGCGGATCGATCGCCCATAGCGAGATGCTGGCGAAGACGGGCATTATTTCGGCGGCCGATCAAGAAAAAATCGCTCACGGGCTGAACACGATTCTGAAAGAGATCGAGGCGGGCAAGTTCGAATTCTCGACCAAGCTCGAAGACATCCACATGAATGTCGAGGCGCGCCTCGCCGACCTGATCGGCCCGGCCGCCGGGAGGCTTCACACAGCCCGCTCGCGTAACGACCAGGTGGCCGTCGATCTGAGGCTTTGGGTCAAGGAGGAATGCCAGCGCGTCGCCCGGGCGCTGAAAGACCTGATCGCCGCTTTCCTGGAGCGCGCCGAGGAACACGCCGCGACCGTGATGCCCGGCTTCACCCACATGCAGGCCGCGCAGCCGGTGACCTTCGGCCATCATTGCATGGCCTATGTCGAGATGTTCGGCCGCGACCTCGCGCGCGTCCGCGACGCCATCGAGCGCATGGACGAAAGCCCGCTTGGCGCCGCCGCCCTTGCCGGCACCAGCTTCGGCATCGACCGCCACATGACGGCGAAGGCGCTCGGCTTCCGCGAGCCGATGCGCAATTCGCTCGACAGCGTGTCGGACCGTGACTTCGCGCTCGAGTTCCTCTCGATCGCGGCGATCTGCGGCACGCATCTGTCGCGGCTTGCCGAGGAGATCATCATCTGGTCGACGCCGCAATTCGGCTTCGTCCGGCTGTCGGATTCATTCTCCACCGGCTCCTCGATCATGCCGCAAAAGAAGAACCCGGACGCCGCCGAGCTGGTGCGCGGCAAGACCGGTCGCATCAACGGTCACCTCGTCGGCCTGCTGACCGTGATGAAGGGCATGCCGCTGACCTACGGCAAGGACATGCAGGAGGACAAGGAATCGGTCTTCGACGCCGCCGAGACGCTCGACCTGATGCTGGCCGCGACCACCGGTATGGTGCGCGACATGACGGTCAATGCCGCCGCCATGAAGAAGGCCGCCGGCGCCGGCCACGCCACCGCCACCGACCTTGCCGATTGGCTGGTGCGCAATCTCGGCCTCCCCTTCCGCGAGGCCCATCACGTCACCGGCCGCGCCGTGGCGCTTGCCGAGGAAAAGAAGGTCGGGCTGGAAAAGCTTTCGCTGGAGGACCTGCGCTCGATCCATTCCGGTATCACCGACGGCATCTTCTCGGTGCTTGCGGTGCAGAATTCGGTGAAGAGCCGCGTCAGCTTCGGCGGCACTGCGCCGTCGGAAGTGAAGAAGCAGATCCGCTACTGGAAAAAGCGCCTGGCCAAGGCGTAATGCCAGGATGCATTGCGCCCAAAACTCGGCTAAAAGCGCTGCACAAGAAAATAGTTTCGAATGGATGGATCGATGACCGGAAGCAGGATTTTGGTGACGCTCGCGCTGCTCGCGGCGGTTGCCACCGTAACGGCCTGCGGCAGGAAGACCGGCCTCGATACGCCCTACGAGGCGGCCGTGCAGGCGCGCAAGGATGCGGAAAAGGCCAAGCAGCCTTTGCCGCCCGAGCCGGAGAAACCGGTGAAGGACAAGAAGTTCATCCTCGACCCCTTGCTCTAGAGCCGATGAGATCATCCGATCTCATCGTGCTCCAATTTCCGGAATACTGTCGTGAACCATTTCGACTACCGCGGCGGCGTGCTCCATGCCGAAGATGTCGCAATTCCCCATATCGCCGCTGAGGTGGGTACACCCTTCTATTGCTATTCGACGGCGACGCTGACCAGGCATTTCCGTGTCTTCAGGGAGGCTTTTGCCGGCCTCGACGCGCTGATCTGCTACGCCATGAAGGCGAACTCCAACCAGGCCGTGCTGAAGACGCTTGCCGGCCAAGGCGCCGGCGCCGACGTGGTGTCGGAAGGCGAATTGCGCCGCGCCTTGGCCGCCGGCATCCCCGCCAGCAAGATCCTGTTCTCGGGCGTCGGCAAGACCGCGCGCGAGATGGACTTTGCGCTCACGGCCGGCATCCTCTGCTTCAACGTCGAATCCGAGCCGGAGTTGGAACTGCTGTCGGCGCGCGCCGTGGCCCTCGGCAAGGTGGCGCCGATCTCGCTGCGCATCAATCCGGATGTCGACGCCAAGACCCACAAGAAGATCTCGACCGGCAAGGCCGAGAACAAGTTCGGCATTCCATGGCAGCGGGCGCGCCAGGTCTATGCCCGCGCCGCCGAGCTTCCCGGCATCAGGGTGACCGGCATCGACACGCATATCGGCAGCCAGATCACCGAGCTGCAGCCTTTCGACGATGCCTTCGCGCTGCTTGTGGAACTGGTCGGCGTGCTGCGCGCTGACGGGCACGCCATCGAGCATGTCGATCTCGGCGGCGGCCTCGGCATCCCTTACCGCACCGACAACAGCCCGCCGCCGCTGCCCGACGCCTATGCCGAGATCGTGAGAAAGCATGTCACCCGGCTTGGCCTCAAGGTGATGTTCGAGCCTGGCCGGTTGATCGTCGGCAATGCCGGCATCCTGGTCTCGGAAGTTATCTATGTGAAGGAAGGCGACGCCAGGAACTTCCTCATTGTCGACGCCGCCATGAACGACCTGATCCGGCCGACGCTCTATGATGCCTTCCACGATATCAGGCCGGTGGTGCAG
This sequence comes from Mesorhizobium album, assembly GCF_033977205.1. Taxonomy (NCBI): domain Bacteria; kingdom Pseudomonadati; phylum Pseudomonadota; class Alphaproteobacteria; order Hyphomicrobiales; family Phyllobacteriaceae; genus Mesorhizobium; species Mesorhizobium album. The sequence goes on from NZ_JAVIIW010000010.1 coordinate 85,465, forward strand.
CCGCCGGCCGCAACGCCCCGCATGAAGGTCGATGTCGTCGGTCCCGTCTGCGAGACCGGCGATTTCCTCGGCCTCGACCGCGATCTGCCCAGGCTGAAGGCCGGCGACCTCATCGCCGTCTCCACGGCCGGCGCCTATGGCGCGGTGCAGGCCGGCACCTACAACACCAGGCTTTTGGTGCCGGAAGTGCTCGTCGACGGCGACCGTTTTCACGTCGCGCGGCCGCGCCAGACCTATGAGGAATTGATCGGGCTGGATTCGATCCCGGATTGGCTGAAATAGCGCATCTCGCGCTGAGCCGCGCCTAGATCCGCACGAGCAGCGCCTTGGCTTCGGCGATCTTCTGTTCGTCGCGGCGGTAGAATATCCATTGCTTGGTGCGCTTGGTGGAGAGCAGGCCCGCCTGAGTCAACACGCGCATATGCTCGCTGAGCGTCGCCTGGGTGATGCCGAGCTTTTCGGCGATCAGCAGGGCGCAGACGCCGTCTTCGACCAGATCGCCGTCGACCTGGCGCGGGAAATGCGCGCGCGGATCCTTCAGCCAATCGAGGATCTGCAGCCTGCGCTCGTTGGCGATCGCCTTGAGAATGTCGACCTCTTGCATTTAGGCATTTTGCTAAGTTACTAATTGAAGTCAATCCCGAGGAGCAAGCCATGTTGAACCCAAGTACGTCGGAGACACGCACGTCGGACGGTACAGGCATGATCACGCGCGAACGCATCGCGGCCGTGGAGCCGCGCATTCGCCCCTTCGTGCGGCACACCCCGGTGATGCACGTCGACATGGCTGATTTCGGCCGGCCTGCCTTCCCGGTCGATCTCAAGCTCGAATGCCTGCAGCATTCCGGCTCGTTCAAGGCGCGCGGCGCCTTCACCAACCTGCTCGAGCGGCAGGTGCCGAAAGCTGGCGTCGTCGCCGCCTCGGGCGGCAACCATGGCGCGGCCGTCGCCTATGCCGCCATGAAGCTCGGGCACAAGGCCACCATCTTCGTGCCCGAGGTCAGCCCGCCGGCGAAGCTCGAGCGCATCCGCGGCTATGGCGCCGAGCTGGTCGTCGGCGGCGCGCGCTATGCCGAGGCGCTGGCCGCGAGCGAGGATTTTGCCGCCCGGACCGGCGCCCTGCAGATCCACGCCTTCAACCAGCAGGAGACCTTGCTCGGCTAGGGCACGCTCGGCCTCGAGATCGAGGCTGATTTGCCTCAGATCGACACGCTTCTGGTCGCCGTCGGCGGCGGCGGCCTGATCGGCGGCATCGCCGCCTGGTTCGCTGGCCGCATCCGCATCGTCGCCATCGAGCCCGAGGGCGCGCCGACGCTTTACCGTGCCTTTGAGGCCGGCAAGCCGGTCAATGCGCCGGCCGAAGGGATCGCCGCCGATTCGCTGGCGCCGAAGCGCGTCGGCGAAATGATGTTCCCGATTGCCGAAGCCTTCGTCGAGCGCTCGATCCTGGTCAGCGACGACGACATCGTAGCTGCGCAGAAAGCGCTCTGGGACCGCGTGCGAATCATCGCCGAGCCCGGCGGGGCCGCCGCCTTTGCCGGGATGCTTTCCGGCCGCTATGCGCCGGCTCCCGGCGAGCGCGTGGCCGTTCTGGTCTGCGGCTCCAACACAAATCCCGCGAATTTCTGACCATAAATCGGCGCGTACCTCTTCACGATTTTGGAACCCGCCTCGCCTTTGCCGTGTTTGCTGGTATTCTTCTGCTCATGAGGTCCGGGCTATCCTGCCCGGGCAGGAAGGGCCGATGACGGAACGACCCACTTCCAGCGAACGCGGTCTGGCCGGGCGTCTGGCGCTCAGCCGGCTGGCGACGCGAACCTCGATGATCTTCGAGCGTGGCTGGCCGTTGCTGCTGCCGCTGGCAGTTGTCGCCGGCTTGTTCCTCAGCGTCTTATGGTTGGGCCTGTTCCAGCGCCTGCCGGATCCCGCGCGGATCGGTCTCCTGATCCTCTTTGCCGTCTCGGCGCTGGCCGCGCTCTATCCGCTGCGCTTCTTCCGCATTCCTTCCGCCGCCGAGGTCGACCGGCGTATCGAGGCGGCGAACGAGCTGCAGCACAGCCCCGTGCAGGTGCAGACCGACCGGCCGAGCGGCGCCGAGAGCCTGTTCTCGCAGGCGCTGTGGCGCGAGCACCAGAAGCGCATGGCGGAGCGGCTCTCCAGCCTAAGCGCCGACAGGCCGCGCACACGCGTGCCGGATTACGACCGCTGGGGGCTGCGTGCCTTGGTGGGGCTGCTCTTCGTTACCGCCTTTGCCTTCTCCTTCGGGCCTTTCGGCGGCAGGATCGCCGACGGCTTCGTCGCCCGCGCCGCGCATGATGTCGTGCCGCCCCGCATCGATGCTTGGGTGACGCCACCCGCCTATACCGGCAGGCCGCCCCTGTTCCTGACCGCCGACGCCCATCAGGCCGCGCAAACCTTCAGCGTCCCGCAAGGCAGCGATGTGTCGCTGCGCGTCACCGGCGGCTCCGGCGAGGAAACGCTGAGCTATGCCGATCCGAGCGGCAATGCCCGCGCCATCGAGCCCGCAGCGCCTAAAGGCCTCACACCCACTGCCGGCCAGGAGGCGCCGAAGGTGCGCCAGTTCTCCGGCAAGCTGAACAACGACGGCATGCTGACGCTGAAGTCCGGTGACGACGATCTCGGCCACTGGGCCTTCGCCATCATCCCGGACAAGGCGCCGACGATCCGCTTCGTCGGCGAACCGAAGCGCGCCGTCAACGGCGCCATCGAGCTCAACTACCAGATCGACGACGACTATGGCGCCGCCTCCGCCAAGGCCGTCTTCGCACTGTCCGATCCGCCGCCGGCCAATGCCCATCCGCTCTACGGGCCCCCCGACATGCCGCTGACGCTGCCGCGCCGCGGCGGCAAGGCGAACGCCGCCAAGACGACCAAGGATCTGACTGAGCATGTCTGGGCCGGCAGCACCGTCAAGCTGACGCTGACCGCCACCGACGATGCTGGCCATACCGCCGGCAGCGAAACCAAGACGCTCGTCATGCCGGAGCGGCCCTTCTCCAATCCGCTCGCCCGCGCCGTAATCGAGCAGCGCCGGCTGCTGGCACTCGACACCAATGCCAAGCGGCGCGTGCTCGACCTGATGGACGCGATCACGCTGCGCCCGGAGGACACCTTCGACAACATGTCGCATTACCTCGCGATCATGAGCGCGAGGAGCCGGCTGAAGCTCGCAGGCAACGACGACCAGATGCGCAACGAGGTGTCCTATCTGTGGGAGATCGCGCTCGGCATCGAGGACGGCAATCTGTCGGCCGCCGAGAGGCGGCTGCGCCAGGCGCAGCAGGCGCTGCAGGACGCCATCAAGAACGGCGCCAGCGACGAAGAGATCAACAAGGCGATGAAGGAACTGCGCGAGGCGATGAACCAGTTCCTGCAGGAATTCGCCCAGCGCGCCCAGCAGAACCCGAACGCGCCGCAGATGCAGCAAAACGGCAGGGAGCTGCGCCAGAGCGACATCAACCGGATGATGGACGAGATCGAGAACCTCGCCAAATCCGGCGACCGCGACCGCGCCCAGCAGCTCCTGTCGGAACTGCAGGACATGATGAACAACCTGCAGGCCGGCCGCCAGCAACAGGGTGGCGAGCAGGACAGCGAGATGCGCCAGCAGATGGACAAGCTGGGCGAGATCATGCGGCGCCAGCAGGAGATGATGAACGACACCTTCCGCCTTGATCAGATGCAGCGTGGCGAGCGGCAGCGCGGCGCAAATCGCGACGAGCAGCTCGGCGAGGAAGGCCAGCAGGGCCAACCGCAAGAGGGGCAGAAGCCGGGTCCCGGCGACGGCCGCCAGCAAAAGCCGATGACGCCGCAGGAATTCTCGGACGCCATGAAGCAGCTGCAGGAGGGCCAAGGCCAGCTGCAGAGCGAGCTCGACAAGCTGAGGAAGGGTCTTGAAGGCATGGGCATGCAGCCCAACGAAGGCTTCGGCGAGGCCGGCAAATCGATGGGCGATGCCGAACAGGCGCTTGGCGAAAACGAAGGCGACCAGGCGGTCGGCCACCAGGGCCGTGCGCTGGATGCGCTGCGCCGCGGCGCCAAGGACATGATGAAGCAGATGCAGGCCATGCAGGGCGACCAGGGCGGCAGCGATCAGGGCGGACGCCAGCAGGACGCCGACCGCGATCCGCTCGGCAGGCCGCGCGCCACCAAGGGTCCCGACGACGGCAGCTCGGTCAAGGTGCCGGATGAGATCGACGTGCAGCGCGCCCGCCAGATCCTGGACGCGATCCGCAAGCGCCTCGGCAACGCGCTGAGCCCCGATATCGAGCGCAGCTACCTCGAACGGCTGCTGGAGCTGAAATAGTTCACTCCCCCAGGGTTCTTCGGCCCAGAGTTCTTCGGCCAGATATGACGGCGCTCGGCCTTGCCTCTGAGCAGTGCCGGAGGACGCGATGTCGTTTAAAGCGCGTCGCGATGAAACGGAGTCGGGCGACGCGCTTTAAGTCCTTGTTTTGATGCATGTCGTTCTCCCAAAACCGCTGCGCACTTTTGGGCGACATGCATTAGGCTGCCGGCGCGGCCTGCCTGGTCAGCATGAAAGCTTCGCGAATGGCGTTCTCCATGCCGTCGATCGCTTCGCCGGTCGCCAGCGGATTGCGATGCAGCACCACATTGGAGGAATCGATGTCGCCGAAACCGTCGGCGGCGGTCAGCTCGCGGCAGTCGGGCGGGATGTTGCTGCGCGAGATCGGCGCGATCGCCAGCCCCGAGGTGACCGCCAGCGTCAGGCCGCCATTCGTGTCGCTGGTATAGGCCACGCGATAGTCAAGGCCGCGCTGCTGTAGCGATTTGATCGCGAAGTCGCGGCACCAGCCGTCGCGGCTGTAGAGCGCGATCGGCACCGGCCGCTCCTCATGCATGTGATGCAGCATCGATGTCACCCAGACCGTCGGGTCGTGCATCAGCACCTCGCCGCCGGAAAAGCCCTCCCACTCGAAGACCACCGCGAGATCGAGCTCGCCCGCCGCCAGCGCCTTCACCTGCGAGGCCGAATGGGCGTAGCGCACGGTGACCTCCACACGCGGATGACGCTTGGCGAATTCGCCGAGCGCCCGCGACAGGATCGAGCGGCCGTATTCGGCAGGTATGCCGATGCGCACCAGCCCGCCGAGCGGCGGCGCCACCAGCGATGCCGCCGTCTCGTCGAGCAGCGTCACGATGCGGCGGGCATTGGCGATGAGCTCGCCGCCGCGCCGCGTCAGCGCCACGCCGCGCGAGCCGCGCTCGAACAGGCTGTCGCCGACCATCTCCTCCAGCTTCTTCATCTGCATGGAGACGGCCGATTGGGTGCGTCCGGCCTTCTCGGCCGCCTTGGTGAAATTTCCCGTCTCCGCCACCGCCACGAAAGTGCGTAGGAGGTCGCTGTCGAGGGTGGGCTTCATGGAATATCGCCATAAGAATTTTTGATTGCTGGCATCATTCCAATTCGTTTGCAACATGTCAAACACCGCGGGATAGTCGCCTCTCCCATTGGATATGCGGCCGCCAAATCGGCCGCGGACCAATTTCAAAGAGTCCTCACTCGTGCCCGCTGCCCGAAAACGGTGGCGGGCTCTTTTTCGCTGGAACGAACATGCAGAACCGGATGGTGCTTGGCGTCTTGAGCCTCTGCCTCGGCGTTCTGGTGTTTTCGCTGCAGGACCCGCTGGTGAAGGCGGTCTCGGGCGGCTATCCGGTAACGGAAGTGATGGCGATCCGCGCCATCGTCGCGCTGCCGATCCTGATCGCGATCGTGCATGCCGATGTCGGCCTGAAGGCGCTACTGTCGAAGCGAGCGGGCTTGCTGACGCTGCGCGCCTTCATCCAGTTCTCGTCCTACACGGTCTACTACCTGGCGATCGCCGCCTTGTCGCTGGCCGACGCGATAGCGCTCTATTTCATGGCGCCGCTCTTCATCATGGCGCTCGCCGGCCCCTATCTCGGCGAGCGCGTCTCCTGGCGGACGTTTGCGACGGTGCTCATCGGTCTTGTCGGAGTGATCGTGATGCTGCGTCCGGGTGCCGGATTGCTCGATTGGGCGGCACTCCTGTCGCTCGGCTCGGCCTTCCTCTACGGCTTCTCGCAGCTGATGGCGCGCCGGATCGGCGATACCGAATCCTCCACCGTCATGGCCTTCTACCAGAACGGCGCCTATCTCACCGGCGCTGTAGCGGTCGCCGCTGTATTTCATCTTGCAGGCATCACCCACGCGGGCCATCCGAGCCTCGACTTCCTGGTGCGGCCATGGGTGTGGCCAACCATGCCGGACTTCCTCAAGATGGCGGCCTGCGGCTTCGTCGCTTCCGCCGGTATGATCCTCTTGTCGCAGGCTTACCGGATGGCGCCCGCCAACCGCGTCGCCACCTTCGAATATACCGGCATCCTCTGGTCGCCGCTCTGGGGCTTCCTGTTCTTCGCCGAGGTTCCGCGCGCAACGACAGTGCTTGGCGCGGCGCTGATCATCGGCGCCGGCCTGCTCGCGCTCAACGGCGAGCGCCGCCGAGGCGCGCTGCCTGCGTTCGCCCCGACCGGCGACGCGGCCTAAAGCATGTCTCCCGAAAGCGGGAACCGGTTTCGGGATAAAGACATGCGTAAAATCAAAAACCTAAAGCGCATGGAGCGAATCTGAAAGATCGCGACACGCTTTAGGCAATTCCAGGAAGTGCTTGGCGGTTTCCGTCCGGGATTTGCGTGCGAGACGAACAGGCGATCAGGCGAAGCAGCTGAGCGCGCGGCCGACGCGGGCGCGGATTTCGGCAAGCGTGAAGGGTTTCTGCACGACATCAAGGATGATGCCGTTCAATTCCTCGGCGCGCTCGCGCTGATCGGCATAGCCGGTTATCAGCATGATCTTCATCGCCGGGAACTGTCTTGCCGCCGCCGTCGCCATCTCGATGCCGTCCATCTCCGGCATGCGGATATCGGAAACCACGAGGTCATACCCGCCGCGGTTCTGCTGGATCAGCGCCAACCCTTGCGCGCCGTCGGCGGCGACGGTGATGCTATGCCCATCGCGCTCCAGCGCGCGGGCGGCGAGAGTGCGGACGGACTCATCGTCCTCGACGATCAGAAGCTTTGCCATGCCGAGATACATGGCGGGGAAACGTTGACTTTTTCTGAAAATTTGAAACGTCGGCGCAGCCTTTTCGACCCGGCCTCAGGCGTCGCCTGTGACCACACCGACGAACGGCAGTTCCCGGAACGCATGCGCCACGTCCATGCCGTAGCCGACGACGAAATAGTCGGGGCAGTCGAAGCCGACATAGTCGGCGTTGAGCGTGGTCTGGCGGCGCATGCGTTTGTCAAGCAGCACCGCGACGGCGCAGCTTCGGGCGCCGCGTGACAGCATGAGGTCGCGGGTGAAGGAAAGCGTCTTGCCGGATTCCAGGATGTCGTCGATCAACAGCACGTCGCGGCCGGCGACCTCATTGTCGATGTCACGCAGCACCTTGACCTCGCCGCTGGTGGTGCCGGCGCCGTAGCTGGAGATGAAGATGAACTCGACCTCGGGCGACAGGCCGACATCGTGCAGGGCGCGGATGAGATCGGCGGCGAAGACGAACGAGCCCTTCAGGATCGAGATCACCAGAAGGTCATGATAGTCGCGCCCGGCGATCTCCTTGGCGAGTTCGAGATTGCGGCGGGCAATCGCCGACGCCGAAAACAGGACCTCGATATCCTTGCCGCGCACAACTGGCATACTTTTTTCCTTCAAAATCGCCTGTATCATCGATTGGTTCAGGTGAGTCGAGATTCAGGTCAGGCCGAGCCGAAAATAGTGGGTTCCAAGAACCGGAGCGGAGCGCACTTTTGGGTACGTTAGCACCGGCCTACGCCGGCCGTAGCCTTAATTCAACTGCCACGCCACTCGCGAGTGCTTCGGCCGGCGAAGGCCGGAAGCGCAGGAAGCCGCTATTGCAGAGCCGGCCTCACCTGAATATCGACACACCTAGCCGGCGAAGGTGACCGATACGGCCCTCACCCCGTTTCTAGGCACATCGAGGCGGCTGGAAAAGCCGAATCTTTCGCCGGGCGCGAGCGAGCGGTTGGATGTCCCCAGCCTGTAGCGGATGACGTTGCTGGCATTGTCGGTGACGCGGATCTCGAGCGGCGGCAGCGATGCCGCGCTTGCGCCGTCATTGGCGGCCTCGCCGTCGACGAACAGCATTGGCTTCAGCCCCGATGCGTCGACGCGCGACGTCACACCAGAAATGCTGAACGCGCTTGCCGGCGGCGAACTTGTCCAAAACGGACTCTGTCGCACAAGGGCATGTCCGCCCGACACCCAGAAAGCGACCAGTGCCGCGCCCACTCCGGCGGTCCAGAAGATCGGCCCGCCGCGCGAGGCCGGCCCCGCGGGCGCCGCCTCTGGTCTCCGCAGCATGCCCATGCCTTCGATGGATGGCGTCGAGGGCTTTTGCGGCGGTGGCGGCGAGGCCGCCGGTTCCGAACGTCCCGCGGAGCGCGGCATCACCACATAGTCGGCATCGACGATATCGGCCGGCGCGTCGAACATGACGCGCTCCGGCACTGTATTTGCCGCCGTGCCGGTCATGATTTCGCCGGAAACAAGGCGCGCGGTTCGATCCTCAGCCATTACGGCCCCGTGCAATCTTCGTTGCTTTTGGGTAAACGCAAATGGTTAACGCTTCCCCACCGGAACCGCTGTGAAACGTCGAAAACGAGCAGAAATTAACCGACCATTAACCATGCCGGCCGATGGTCTTGGTAGAGAACAGGCTGGCAGGACGCCGCCCAAGGTTTCAGGTCGCCGCACGTGATCCGCTTCGAAAATGTCGGCCTCCGTTATGGCATGGGTCCGGAGATTCTCCGCGACATCTCCCTGCACATTCCGGAGCGCTCCTTTCAGTTCCTGAGCGGTCCCTCGGGCGCCGGCAAGACCACCTTGCTGCGTCTTCTCTTCATGTCGCTGAAGCCGACGCGCGGACTGATCACCATTTTCGGCAAGGATCGCTCGCGCATCTCGCGCAGCGAACTGCCGCTGCTCAGGCGCCGCATCGGCGTGGTGTTCCAGGATTTTCGCCTGCTCGATCATATGACCACCTACGAGAATGTGGCGCTGCCCTTGCGCGTGCGCGGGCGCGAGGAGGCAGGCTATCGCACCGACGTCACCGAGCTTTTGAAATGGGTCGGCCTCGGCGACCGCATGCATGTGCTGCCGCCGGTGCTTTCCGGCGGCGAGAAGCAGCGCGCCGCGATCGCCCGCGCCCTGATCGAGCAGCCGGAGATTCTGCTTGCCGACGAGCCGACCGGCAATGTCGATCCGCCGCTGGCGCGCCGGCTGCTGAGGCTTTTCATCGAGCTCAACCGGCTGGGCACCGCCGTGGTGATCGCCACCCACGATCTCGGCCTGATGGAACAGGTCGATGCGCGGCGCATGATCCTCGCCGGCGGAAGGCTGGACGTCTATGACTGACCTTTCGGCCGATCACCTGCACGACGAAGCCGTCGAGACGACGCCGACGGCGAGGCGCGTCCAGCGCAAGATGGCGCCGATCGTGCCGGCGCAGAACATCGCCGGCCGGGCGCTGGTGCTGGTCATCGCCATCATGACGTTTCTCTCCTGCCTGACCTTCGGCGCCGTGACACTGGTGCGCGATACGGCTTCGGTCTGGGAGAACCAGATCTCGCGCGAGGCGACGATCCAGATCAAGCCGGCCGACGGTCTCGACATGGAGGCAGCGCTTGCGCAGGCCTCCGATATCGCCAGCGAGTTTCCCGGCGTGAAGGGCACCAGGATCATCGATCGCGATGCGACGGCGCGTCTGCTCGAGCCGTGGCTGGGCAGCGGCCTCAACATCGACGAATTGCCGGTGCCGCGCCTCATCGTCGTCACCATCGACGAGGCCAGTCCGCCCGACTTTGCCGCCATGCGCGCCGCCATCACGCCCAAGCTGCCGAGCGCAGCACTCGACGACCACCGCACCTGGGTCGACCGGCTGGTCGCCATGGCGCATACGACGGTGACGATCGGCTTTGCCGTGCTGGCGCTGATATTGTCGGCAACGGTGCTGACGGTGGTGTTCGCCACGCGCGGCGCCATGGCCGGCAATGGCCACATCATCGAAGTGCTGCATTTCGTCGGCGCGGAGGCCCGCTTTATCGCGCGCGAATTCCGCTGGCATTTCCTGGTCACCGGCATGAAGGGCGCTGCCGCCGGCGGTGCGGCGGCGATTGCCGTGTTCATCGTCTTTTCCTGGTGGTCGTCGCGCAACATGGCGACGCCGCAGGCCGACCAGGCGACCGCGCTGTTCGGCAATTTCGCCATCGGCTCCACGGGCTATTTCGGCGTCGGCCTGATGGTGCTGGTGATCGGCGCGCTGACGGCGGCAACCTCGCATGCGACCGTCGTCGCCTACCTCAGCGATATCGACATCCGCCAGCCGGAGTCGGGCTGATCATGACGCGATCCCGTGGGACGAAATGAAAACCGGTAAACCGTTATATTCAGGAAGGAAAACGATCACGGACCGAGCAGCTGCCGTAACGCAATGTGCGCCGCCTTATCTATGAAAGACCGCATTTCAGAGTTAACCATAGGATGTTTTCAGGATTAACCTGGGGATGATGGACGCGAGGGACTCGACCAGGACGGCTGGACGGATGCCAGCGGGGCTTGCACGCGCCGCCGCACCCGCGAGGCGCGGTCGTCTCAGGTTCGCGCTGCGCATCTCAGGTTTCTTCTTGCTTGCCCTGCTGGCGCTTTTTGCCGGCGGCTTCGGATGGTTTGCCGACAAGGTCAGCCACATGACCACGCCGCTCAATCCGGAAAGGGCCGACGCCATCATCGTGCTCACCGGCGGCCAGTCCCGGCTCGACGCCGCCATGGAACTGCTCGCGTCCGGCAAGGGCGAGCGGCTCTTGATCAGCGGCGTTCACCCTTCGGCCAGCCGCCGCCAGCTGCAGGCGGCCATGGGCGGCGACAAGCAGTTGTTCTCTTGCTGCGTCGACATCGACCGCGCCGCGCTCGACACCATCGGCAATGCCGAGGAAAGCGCCAAATGGGTGGAAAGGCACGCCTATGGCAGCATCATCCTCGTCACCAACAATTACCACATGCCGCGCAGCCTGCTGGAGATGAGCCGGCTGCTGCATGGCGCGCGGCTCGAACCGTATCCGGTGGTCAACACCAATCTCGGCAACGGTGGCTGGCTGACCAAGCCGGAAGCGCTGCGCGTGCTGCTCACCGAATACAGCAAATATGTGCTGGCGCTGGTGCGCGGCATCGTTCCGCTGCGGCCGACCGCAGAAGGCGTCACGCTCGCGGAAGCCTCGGTGGCCAACAGCGACAAGCAACCGGGCCGGGTCATCCCGTAGCCGCAACTCCACGCAGGCGCGCGATCTCCTGCTCGAGGCTTGCAATGCGCCGATCGCGCTCGGCAAGTGCCGCGGCCACGTCCGCCGCTTCGAATCGCTGCGGAATATGCTGCGGACAATTGGCGTCCCAGGCGGTGACGGTGAACAGGATCGCCTGCTCCGGCCGCGCCTTGTAGCTGGCCGGCATCAGGCTCGCCGTCAGTGCCGCATCGTCCTCGACGACGCGCGCCTTACCCCAGATCTTGATGCGCTGCCTATGCGTGTAGTCGATCAGGAACAGGAAGGCTTGGGCATTGTCGGCAAGATTGCCTTGCGTGATGAACTGCCGGTTGCCTGAGAAATCTGCAAAGCCGATCGTGTGCTCGTCCAGCACCTTGAGGAAGCCGGCCGGGCCGCCGCGATGCTGGATATAGGGTTGTCCTTGGCTGTTGGCAGTCGCCAGGAACACGCTGGTCTGCGCCTCGATGAAAGCGGCGAGATCAGGCGTGATCGCAGCCCGCCAGCCGCCGCGCTGTTCGACGCGAGCATAGGACTCCCGCGATCCCTTGCGGGACTGGATCGCCTTGACGGTGGGCGTGAAGGCAACGTCGCTGGTGAAGGCGTTCATGACGGCACTCCTCGCAGAACCTGCCACCAGAAATAACCTCTTCCAAAAGACGGATGTAGGGCGCATGTTTGCAATCTGTCCTTCCATTTTTTGGAAGAAACAAATGGATCGCCTCGACGCCATGTCCCTGTTCGTCGCCACGGTGGAGGCCGGCAGCCTTTCTGCCGCCGCGCGGCGTGCCGGCATACCGCTGGCGACCGTCAGCCGCAGGCTTTCGGACCTGGAGAAACACCTCAAGACGCGCCTGCTCAACCGCTCGACGCGCCGCCTGACGCTGACCGATGCCGGCCAGTCCTACCTGGCCGCCTGCCGCCGCATCCTCGGCGAGGTGAGCGAGGTCGAGCGCGCCGCCGCCGGCGAATATATGAGCCCGACCGGCGAACTGACCGTCACCGCGCCGGTCGTCTTCGGCCGCCTGCATGTGCTGCCCGTGGTCACCGATTTCCTTGCCGCCTACCCAGATGTCGACATCCGCCTGACGCTGTCCGACCGGGTCACCCAGTTGGTCGAGGAGCATATCGACCTTGCGGTGCGCATCGGCGAGCTGCCGGATTCGGCCATGGTCGCAATGCGCGTCGGCTCGATCCGCCGCATCGTCTGCGCGAGCCCCACTTATCTTGCCGGGCACGGCACGCCGGCCGAGCCGCGGGACCTCGCCGGCCATAACTGCATCACATTCGAAGGACTGGCCGCACCCGCGACATGGACCTTCGGCACCGGCAAGAGCGAAACCGCGGTTCCGGTCCGGTCGCGGCTGCAGGTCAACACCGCCGAGGCGGCAATCGATGCGGCGATCGCCGGTCTCGGCCTGACCAAGGTGCTCTCCTATCAGGCGGACAGTGCCGTGCGCGCGGGCACGCTTTGCGTGGTGCTCGAGCCCTTCGAGCCGCCGCCTTGGCCGGTCAGCCTCGTGCATGCCGGCCAGGGCCTGCTGCCAGTAAAACTGCGCGCCTTTCTCGATTTCGCCGCGCCGCGCCTGAAGGAGCGGCTGGCGCGGTCGCTGTGACGGGTTCGACCACCGCGCCGTTTCCTTTTTGGCCGCGCTTGGTGTAACCAACGCACACTTCCACACCGGGCTTTTTCCCGCATGCTCATTATCCGCTCGCTGGCGTTCAACCTCGCCTTCTATCTCAGCCTGATCGTCCAGATGATCTTCTGGACGCCCTACTATTTCCTGTCGCCGCGCCACCGCGCCTGGTACGTGCCGAAATTCTGGTCGCGCACCTCGATGTGGCTCTACGCCAGGATCGCCGGCACGAAGAACGACATCACGGGGCTCGAGAACCTGCCCGAAGGATCCTTCATCCTGGCGCCCAAGCATCAGTCCTTCTGGGATGCGATCGCCTTCTTCCCCTACCTGGACGACCCGCTCTACATCCTGAAGCGGGAGCTGACCTGGATCCCCTTCTTCGGCTGGTACATCATGAAGATGCGCATGATCCCGGTCGACCGCGGCAGCCGCTCGAAGGCGCTGAAAGCGGTCGTGGCTGCCACCAAGGCGGAAATGGCGCGCAATCCCCGCCAGCTCATCATCTATCCCGAAGGCACACGCCGCCCGCCGGGCGCCGAGCCGTCCTACAAATACGGCATCGTCGAGATCTACACCCAATTGGGTATCCCCGTCGTTCCGGTCGCCCACGTCGCCGGCCTCTATTGGCCCCGCCGCAAATTCATGCGCTATCCGGGCACCATCAAGGCCCGCTTTTTGCCGCCGATCCCGCCGGGGCTCGCCAAGGAGGAATTCATGCAGCGGCTGATCGGCGAGACGGAAGCCGCCTGCGACGAGCTTTTGGTCGAGGCCGCGCGCGCGCCGAACCCGCCGCCCATGCCGCCGTCGGCGGCAAAGCGGCTGGCGGAGCTCGGCGCTGCGGCAAAGAGCTGACGCGCGCTCACGGCAGTGCCGCCAAGGCGGTGGTCAGCACCAGCGTGGCCGCGAAGACCAGGTTGATGACCCGCGACGCCAGCGGATCGCGCAGCAGCCGCGCGAAAACCGTTCCGGCGAGAAGCCAGGCCACGTGGATGGCAACGATCATCGCCGCGAGCACCAGCAGCTTGGTCGAAAGCCCGAGTTCGTCGACCGTTGACGAGGCACCCGCGAACACCGCGCCGATCGCCACATAGGCCTTCGGGTTGGCGACGGCGAGCATGAAGCCGCCGAGAAAACTGGGACGCGCCGCAGCATCTCGATGTTCTCCAAGCGGCGGCGCGGTGGCTATCCTGACGGCGAGATAGAGGATGTAGGCCGCTGAAGCGACCGTCAGCACCGGCGCCAACCCCGGCGTCGAGACGAGCATGCCGACAATGCCGGCGGCCACCACCAGAAGCACGCAGACCGTTCCGAGCACGACGCCTAAGGTGTAGCGCAGCGAAGGGCGCAGACCGAAGGCCGCGCCGATGGCCGTCACGCTGATCGTCGCCGGACCGGGACTGCCCATGACGACGGCCGCCGCCACGACCAGCGCCAGCATCTGCTGCCAGGGCTGCGCTCCAGACAGAACTCCTCCGGCCATGCCGAACCTCAATTCCTGCCGCGATCCGACAGGAATTATCGCGGGGCTGCCCTCATGGTCTTGGACGATCGTGCGCGGACTTACGGCACCAGGGCGTGTTGCTTGTCGCTGGCGCGGTCGAGCGCGGCCATGTCGTCGGCGGAAAGTTTCAGCGAGGCAGCGCGGATCAGGCTGTCCATCTGGGTGGGTGTCGTCGCGCTGGCGATCGGCGCGGTGATGCCCGGCCGCGCCATGATCCAGGCGAGCGCCACTTCCGCCTGCTTGGCCGAGTGGCGCTCGGCCGCGGCATCGAGCGCGGAGAGGATGCGCATGCCGCGCTCGTTGAGATACTCGGCCACGTCTTCGCCGCGCGCGCTTTGGCCAAGATCGTCCTTGCCGCGGTATTTGCCGCTGAGAAAACCCTTGGCGAGGCTGAAATAGGTGATAACCCCGAGGCCCTCCGTCTTGCAGAGGTCGAGCAGCGGCCCGTCCAGCGAGGAACGGTCGTACAAATTGTATTCGGGCTGCAGGACCTCGTAGCGAGGCAGGCTGCGCAGGCTGGCCACGTCGAGCGCCGCGCGCAATTGCCCGGCATCCAGGTTGGAGCAGCCCGGATAACGTATCTTGCCCTTTTCGAGCAGGCGCTGATAGGCGCCGAGCGTTTCCTCGTAAGGGGTTGCCGGGTCCGGCCAGTGCGAGAGATAGAGGTCGATGACGTCGGTCTGCAGCCGCTTCAGCGACTGATCGACCGCCTTTTCGATATAGGCCGCGGACAGGTCCCGCTTGCCTTGGCCCATGTCGGAGCCGACCTTGGTGATGACGACGACCTTGTCGCGGTTGCCGCGGCTTTTCATCCAGTTGCCGATGATGATTTCGGATTCGCCGCCCTTGTTGCCCGGAGCCCAGCGCGAATAGGCATCTGCGGTATCAACGGCATTGAAGCCGGCCTCGACAAACCGGTCGAGCAGGTCAAAGGACGTCTTCTCGTCGGCGGTCCAGCCAAAGACGTTGCCCCCAAGAACCAGCGGCGCGATGGAAAGGTCGGTGCGACCGAGACGGCGTTTCTGCAAGGCTGATCTCCGTGATGCTGGGATGGGCTCGACGCCCAGGAGGGGATGGATGAATTTGCCGATAAGTTAGGTCTCGCCCTGCCGACGTCAAAGGCATGGTTTTGCTTTTTGATCGGGCCAGGCCGTCACGAAGGCGCGACGTGCCGCCCCACCTGCTCCAGCCAGTGGTCGCGAATGCCGAGCGCTTTCAGATGTTCGAGCGTGCTCAGGACATAGTCCTCGTTCCGCCCCGACTGGCCGACGGCGCCGCGAACGACTGCCGCGGCATGGCTGGCGTCGAGTCCGCCGGCATATTGCTCATGCTCGCGGTCGACGATGTAGGCGACAGCCTCGACCGTTCGGTCTCCTCCCGCCCCGCTTCCGTCGAGCCGGACGTCGAGCATGCGTTCGAGATAGACGTTGGTCACCAGCTCGCGCTCGCGCAGATAGGAAAGCACTTCGTCCCGCAAATCGCCGGGCACGCGGAAGGCAAGGCCGATGCAGGAGCCGCCGCGGTCGAGGCCGAGCACCAGTCCCGGCCGCTCGCGTGTGCCGCGATGCACGAAGGAATAGACGCAAAGCGACCGGCGGTAGCCGTAAAGACGGGCGCGCCGCGTCTCGATATGTGCGAATCCCGGCCGCCAGATCAGCGACCCATAGCCAAAAACCCAAAAATCGCCCATATCGCCAAGCCTGATCGCACTCGAGTGAGACATCGCACCGGTAAGGTGTTTCTTCTGTCCCCGCTGGTTGTGCGCAAAAACAACTGCCCGCTCGCCGCATGAGGGGTTAACGAGAGCCGCAGCATGACGTCAAGTGACGAGCGATCGCGCAAACCTCGCCGCCGGCTGTTCTGGCTGGCGGCATTCATCGTGGTGCTGTTCGCGCTCTACAGCGCCGGCTGGTTCTACCTCGCCGGCCGCCTCAAGACGGAGGCCGACCAGGCGGTGGCCAAGCTCGGCACCAAAGGCATCGCCGCCAGCTGCGCCAACCTCACCGTCAGCGGCTATCCGCTGAGCTTCGCCGTTTCCTGCGACAGCCTCGCCTATCAGGACGACACCAAAAACATCGCCGCCTCCACCGGCAGCCTCAACGCCGTCGCAGGGATCACGCAGCCTTTGTCGCCGGTGGCCGATGTGCGGGGCCCGCTCCGAACCTCTGCGCCGGGAATGCTGCCGCTGTGGATTGACTGGGACAAGCTGCATGCGACGGTCAACCTGTCCTGGCCCTTGCCGCGGCGCGTCTCACTGCAGGCTGAAGGACTGTCCGGCCAGACCGACCCGGCCGATGATTCGGACCCGGCCGAACTGTTCTACGCAGCAAAGGCGGCCGGACAGTTGGAACCGAAAGGCCAGGATGTCACCTATGCCGGCAGCTTCAGCGATCTCGAGATCGACGCCGACGCGATCGGCGGACGCGCGCTTCCTGCGCTGGACGGCAGCGGCGAGGCGACGCTGAAGAACGGTGTCGCGCTGATCGCGGCGCCGCCGAAAAGCCTGCGCGGCCAGTCGGCCGACATCGCAAAGCTCGACTTGTCGTCCGGAATGGCGCGCGTGACCGTGTCCGGACCGGTCTCGGTCGACGCCGACGGCCTGGTCGACGCCAACCTGACGATCAAGCTCAAGGACCCGAAGGCTGTCGCGGCCATACTCGCCGACGCCATCCCCGAGCACAAAAACGAGATCGAGCAGGGTTTTGCCGGCCTGGCGATGCTTGGCAACGAGCCGTCCATGCCGCTCAAGATCGTCAAGGGCAAGGCCTCGCTCGGCTTCATCCCGCTGGGCAAGATCAAGCCGATCGATTGAGGGCTGCGATATTGGAACCCGTCAGGCTGCTCAGCGTCGGCGCATTCACCCTCGACACGATCCTGCGCGTCGAGACGCTTCCCACGCATCAGGGCAAGTTTATCGCCGGCGACGGCATCCAGATCGCCTCTGGCATGGCGACGAGCGCCGCCTGCGCCGCGCATCGCCTGGGCGCCAGCGTATCGCTTTGGGCGAGCGCGGGTGACGACGCGGTCGGCGATCGGCTGATCGCCGAGATCGAGGCGGAAGGCGTCGACTGCACCCTGATCCGCCGCGTCGCCGGTGCGCGTTCGGCGCTGGCCGCTATCCTCGTGGATGCCCATGGCGAGCGCGTCATCGTGCCGTTCTACGACCGACAAGCGCAGGCTGATCCCGAGACCTTGCCACTTGCCGATCTTTCCGCCTTCGACGCGGTGCTGGTCGATGTGCGCTGGCCTGGCGCCGCCGCACTTGCCCTGACGGCCGCGCGTGACGCTGGCCGTCCGGCCATCCTCGACGCCGATACGGCGCCGGTCGAGGTGCTGGAGCGGCTCTTGCCGCTGGCCTCGCATATCGTCGCCTCGGAACCGGCGGCGCGCATCGTCTGCGGCCACGCGCTCGACCCGGAAAGCACCTGTGCCGACCTTGCCTCGCGCACCGACGCCTTCGTCGCGGTGACGGGAGGCGCCGCCGGAACCTGGTGGCATGACCGGGAAGCCGGTCGCGTGCGCCATGTCGAGGCGCCGAAGGTGAAGGCGGTGGACACGCTTGCCGCCGGCGATGTCTTCCACGGCGCCTTTGCCGTCGGCCTTGCCGAAGCGATGCCGCCCGAGCAGGCGCTGCGCTTCGCCAGCGCCGCCGCCGCGCTCAAATGCCTGCGCTTCGGCGGCCGGCTCGGCGCGCCGGATAGGGCCGAGACATTGGCGATGATGGCGGCCCATTGGCCGCCATCGGAACAGATCGAGGAAAAAGCCTAGGGCTTGGCGCCCGGGTGCTCGATCGCCTGTCTTCCGAAATCCGGCACGTCGATGTCCTGGCCGGCCTCGATGATCGAGCGGCGGATGGCGCGCGTGCGGGTGAAGAGATCGAACAGCTTCTCGCCGTCGCCCCAGCGGATCGCCCTCTGCAGCGAGGCCAGATCCTCCGAGAAGCGCGCCAGCATTTCCAGAATCGCGTCCTTGTTGTGCAGGCACACATCCCGCCACATGGTCGGGTCGGACGCGGCCAGTCGGGTGAAGTCGCGGAAGCCGGAGGCCGAATATTTGATGACTTCCGATTTCGTCACCGTCTCGAGGTCGTCGGCGGTGCCGACGATGTTGTAGGCGATGATGTGCGGCAAATGCGACACGATCGCCAAGGTCATGTCATGATGCTGCGGGTCCATCGTGTCGATGTTGGAGCCGCAGCGCCGCCAGAATTCGGAAAGCTTCTCCAGCGCTTCCGGATCGGTTCCGGGCAGCGGCGTGAAGATGCACCAGCGGTTGTCGAAGAGGTCGGCGAAGCCGGCATCCGGCCCGGATTTTTCCGTGCCGGCCAGCGGATGGCCGGGGATGAAGTGCACGCCCTTTGGCACATGCGGCTCAATCTGTGCGATGACCGAGGCCTTGGTCGAGCCGACATCGGTGAGGATGGCGCCTTTCTTCAACGCCGGTGCGATCTCGGCGGCGACCTCGCCGGACGAGCCGACCGGCACCGACACGATGATCAGATCCGCGTCGCGGACAGCTTCCTTCGCGTCAGTCGTATAGGAATCGCCGAGGCCGAGTTCCTCGGCCCGCTTGAGCGTCGATCGGCTGCGGGTCGCGATGGCGATATGGCGGGCAAGGCCCTCGCGGCGGATGACGCGGGCGAGCGACGAGCCGATCAGGCCGATGCCGACCAGCGCTATTCTTTCGAACATCGGTGATGTCATGGTGCTTCAGCTTTTCAGGAAATTCGTCAGCGCTTCGACAACGCCGCGATTGGCCTCCTCGATGCCGATGCTCATGCGCAGCGCGTTGGGGAAGCCGTAGCCGGTGACGCGGCGCAGGATATAGCCGCGCGCGCTGAGATAATCGTCCGCGGCCGCCGCCGAATGCTTTTTGTCGTCGGGGAAATGGATCAGCACGAAATTGCCGACACTGGGCGTCACGCGCAGCCCGAGCAGGGTCAACTGCTCGCTGACCCAGGCAAGCCATTTCTCGTTATGCGCCACGCTGCGCTCGATATGGGCACGGTCGCGGATCGCCGCGATGCCGGCTTCGATCGCGGTCGCATTGACGTTGAAGGGTCCGCGCACCCGGTTGATCGCATCGACGATGTGCGCCGGCCCGTACATCCAGCCGATGCGCGCGCCGCCGAGGCCGAGCTTGGAGAAGGTGCGGGTCATGACCACGTTCTCGGAGCTGCCCGCCAGCTCGACGCCGGCCTCATAATCGTTGCGCCGCACATATTCGGCATAGGCCGCGTCGAGCACCAGAAGCACGTTCTTCGGCAGGCGGGCATGCAGCCGGCGCACCTCCTGGAAAGGCACATAGGTGCCGGTCGGATTGTTGGGGTTGGCAAGGAACACGATCCGGGTCGCCGGCGTCACCGCGGCGAGGATGGCATCGATGTCGGCGCGCTCGTCGGTTTCCTTGACCGCCACCGGCTTGGCGCCGGCGGCCTGGATGTAGATCTTGTAGACCATGAAGGCGTGCTCGGTGAACACGGCCTCGTCTCCGGGCGCCAGATAGGTTTGCGCCAGGAGCCCCAGGATCTCGTCGGAGCCGTTGGAGCAGACGATGTTCGCCGGATTGAGGCCATGCACGTCGGCGATCGCTTCGCGCAGCCGGCGGGCGGAGCCGTCGGGATAGACGTCGAGCCTGGCAGCCACGTCCCGCGCGGCCTCGATCGCCTTCGGCGACGGGCCGAGCGGGTTTTCGTTCGAGGACAGCTTGTAGACCTTCGCAACGCCTGCCGGCGCGGTGCTTTTGCCCGGTACATAGGCCTCGATGTCCATGATGCCAGCGCGTGGCGTTGGACGTGCCTGATCCTGCTTCATATCGCAAATCCGTCGAGAGGGCCTCTGTCCGAGGCCGCTGCGGAAATACAGGCCATGGCCCGGAATGTCGAGTGCCGGTGCTTGCGCCAGGATGCTAACCCCAAGAGGCTGCCCGTTGACGAAGCGCGGCGCTGGCCCTAGAAGAGCAGCCGGACTTCCCGTGGTGATTTGGCCGGTCGGCTTGCAGCCACGTTAAACAATTCGCTAAAGGGCCGTTTGCAACCTGTAACCGGCTTTGCGAAGGCAAGCCGGTTTTTTGTTGTCCGCTGCCGGCCGGGCGCCGCATCGGCGAAATCGATGCTGGATGGGGAATGCAATGGTCGCTCAGCGTGCTGTAAGGACCAACAACGAGGCCGACAATCCGTCGAGCCCGGTGCTGCAGTTCGGCCCCGACAAGCCGTTGAAGCTCGATGCGGGCACGCTGCTGTCGCCCTTCCAGATCGCTTACCAGACCTACGGCACCCTCAACGACGCCCGCTCCAACGCCATCCTCGTCTGCCACGCGCTGACCGGCGACCAGCATGTCGCCAACACCAATCCGGTGACCGGCAAGCCCGGCTGGTGGGAGGTGCTGATCGGTCCCGGCAAGATCATCGACACCAACCGCTTTTTCGTCATCTGCTCCAACGTCGTCGGCGGCTGCCTGGGCTCCACCGGCCCCGCCTCGACCAATCCGGCGACGGGCCGGCCCTACGGGCTCGACCTGCCGATCATTACCATCCGCGATATGGTGCGCGCGCAGCTGATGCTGGTCGATCATTTCGGCATCGAGAAGCTGTTTTGCGTGGTCGGCGGCTCAATGGGCGGCATGCAGGTGCTGGAATGGGCCGCCAGCCATTCGGAGCGCGTCTTTTCCGCGCTGCCGATCGCCACCGGCGCCCGCCATTCCTCGCAGAATATCGCCTTCCACGAAGTCGGCCGGCAGGCCGTCATGGCCGATCCGGACTGGCACGGCGGCAAATATCTCGATTTCGGCAGGCGCCCGGAAAAGGGGCTCGCCGTGGCGCGCATGGCCGCCCACATCACCTATCTGTCCGAGGCGGCGCTGCACCGCAAATTCGGCCGCAACCTGCAGGACCGCGAGGCGCTGACCTTCGGTTTCGATGCCGATTTCCAGATCGAAAGCTACCTGCGCCACCAGGGCATGACTTTCGTCGACCGCTTCGACGCCAATTCCTACCTCTATCTGACCCGCGCGATGGACTATTTCGACATCGCCGTCGACCATGGCGGACGCCTGGCCAACGCCTTCGCCGGCACCAAGACGCGCTTCTGTCTTGTGTCCTTTACGAGCGACTGGCTGTTCCCGACCGAGGAGAGCCGCTCGGTCGTTCATGCGCTCAATGCCGCCGGCGCTTCCGTCTCCTTCGTCGAGATCGAGACCGATCGCGGTCATGATGCCTTTCTGCTCGACGAGCCGGAACTGTTCGCGGCCATCAACGGCTTCATTGCCTCCGCCGCTCGCGCCAGGGGGCTCAGCCTATGAGCCGCTCGCGACCTGTTTGTCTTGGCCGCGTGGCGACGCCATTGGCTGCAAACGCCCTAAGGCCGGAGGTATGCTCATGAGCGTCAACCGCGCCCAGCGCGTCGATCTCGACGTCGTCGCCGATCTCATTCCGCCCAATTCGCGCGTGCTCGACGTCGGCTCGGGCGACGGCGTGCTTCTGGAACTTCTGCAGGAAACCAGGCAGGTCGACGGCCGCGGGATGGAATTGTCGCAGCGCGGCGTCAACGAATGCGTGGCGCGCGGCCTTTCCGTCATCCAGGGCGATGCCGACAAGGACCTCGGGTTCTACCCCGACAAGGGCTTCGATTTCGTCGTGCTGTCGCAGACCCTGCAGGCGACCCGCAATCCGAAGCGCGTGCTCGACGAATTGCTCAGGATCGGCAACCGCGCCATCGTCTCCTTCCCCAATTTCGGCCATTGGCGAGTGCGCTTCTCACTGCTGATCAAGGGCAGGA
Organism: Mesorhizobium album; assembly: GCF_033977205.1. Lineage (NCBI taxonomy): Bacteria > Pseudomonadati > Pseudomonadota > Alphaproteobacteria > Hyphomicrobiales > Phyllobacteriaceae > Mesorhizobium > Mesorhizobium album. The sequence continues at coordinate 107,718 of NZ_JAVIIW010000010.1, forward strand.
TGCCGGTCACCAAGGACCTGCCCTATTCCTGGTACGACACGCCCAACATCCACTTCTGCACCATCCGCGACTTCGTCAATCTGTGCGAGGAGCTTGGCGCGACGGTCGAGAAGGCCACCGCGCTGGACGCCAATGGCCAGAAGATCGGCCTGTCGATGCCCTGGTGGTTCTGGAACTTCTTCGGCCAGCAGGCGGTGTTTTTGTTGAAGAGGTAACGGCGCTCGAAACGGTTCTCTTGGCTGGCAAGACTGCCGGGGATATCGATGAGGCGCCAAAAATATTTTGCATTGCTGTTTCTGTCATTTGACAGCGAACGATGGCGGTTATACCGACCTGAATTCAGGCAACCTGGTGAAGCAGTGATGGTCGGCGATCTCCCGACTTACTCAGTCGTCATGGAAATGGAAAACGCCAAGTCGATCGACTGGGACGAGATCGGCGTTGGGCTGACCGCCCTGTCCGATGAAATCGCCTCGGTTTCGGCGGCCGGTTTCGCAAGCCCGAAAGTCATTATCTCGCACCCCGGGCACGACGTAGACGCCCAGTCGCTGCGAGACCATATCAATAGAGAAGCACCGCAGCTGAAAGAGGTGGCAGAGCTTTGCTTCGTCGCCTGTCCCGGTGGCCGTTATTACGAGCTCAAGAACAACGGCATCCTGGCGACCGACGCAGACGTCGTGATCTTCATGGACTCCGACACGGTTCCTGAATCGGACTGGCTCTCGATCCTGCTCAGCCCATTTCGGAATCCCGAGACCGTTTGCGTCAATGGCTATACATATCTTTTCTACGACGACTTCTTCTCGCGAACCTTCGCGTTGATCTGGTTCTTCCCGATGGCTCGGGGAGACAAGAAATTTGCCGCGAAACGGGCGATCAACGCCAACAACGTCGCCTTCCGGCGCGAATGGATTGCCGCCAATACCTTCCCGCAAAACAACGGCTTCAAGGTTTCTTGCACGCTGCTTATGCATCGGCTTCGGCGCGAGGGCCACGAAATCGTCCATGTCGACGCGCGCGTCTATCACTATCCCCCGCGGGGCTGGCGGTTCTTCTGTTGGCGCGCGCTGGTGACCGGCCGGGACGCCGACCGGAAATTCGTCGCGCTTCGTGCTCCCAGCCGCGCCCGACGGATCGTCAAATCGTTCAGCCGCTGGTGGACCATGTCGTGGCGCACGACACGACGCGTGATACGGCACGCGCCGCAAACAGGCATGCCGCTCTGGCAGGTTCCGTTTTCGCTGGCGGTCGGCCTGACCTTTTACACTCTGGCATTTTTCGGCCAGTTCAGCCTCGCTGCCGGCCTCTTTCGTGACAAAATCGAAATCTTACCGGACTATGTCGGGCATAGTTAGAATCATCCGGCACTGAACAAGCACTTTGTTCAGTTCTGCTAGCCGAGCACATCCGTAGCCTTGTGCGGATGCTCGACGCCGTCAACGAAGACGATGTCGGATTCGGAGTTATCGGTGCGCAAATTGAGGATCGCCCGATAGGCGGGAGAATTGTACCAGTCGCGCACATGCTGTCTGTCCGGGAATTCGACGACGATCACGTGGCCCGGCCAGCTGTTCTCGACCACCTCGACTTCACCGCCATGGACAATGAAGCGCCCGCCAAACGGCGCCAGCGTGGCGTCGATTCTTTCGAGATATTCGACGATCCAAGGGCCGGGCGTGACGTGGCGCATATGGGCAACGGCGTAAGCGGTCATGGTCTGCTCCTTCAATTGATCGAAGCCGTCGGACCGGCTTCGTTGGGGAGCAGTTTGCAGAACGAAGGTATTTCGGTCGATTACCTTCGAGGTTATCAAAAACGCCGCCGGCGCCTCACGCGGCAAACCATGACGTCGACCGATAAGGGAACGACTCGGGCACGATTGCGGGCGGAAATGGTGTTGCCCTCAAACCGCAATGCCGCGGAAACCGACCGGAATCCGACACTTCCCGCCGCACCTCGGGATGACACCAAGACCGCTTTTTTGTAGCGTCGGAGCCGAAATCAATCAGGGGCGGGTCAAGGGCGGGCATGGAGGGCCACCATCAAACCCATCCGACAGCAGCAGAACCCGGCTGGTAGTGGCGGCCGCGTGTCGAGCGAAGCGGCTCCGCTGATCACCGTGATCACGCCGACTCACAACCGGCGCAGCCAGGTTGTGCGCGCCGTGGAAAGCGTTCTTGCCCAGACACTTACCCGCTTCGAGCACATCGTCGTCGACGACGGCTCGACCGACGGGACGGCCGCGACGCTGGCCGAAATTCATGACTCCAGGCTGATCTATGTCGGCGCGAAATGGCGCGGCGCCAATGCCGCGCGCAACGCGGGCATCGAGCGCGCCCGGGCGCCGATCGTGACCTTCCTTGATTCGGACGATGTCTATCTGCCGGACCGGCTGGAGCGAACGCTGGAGCGCTTCGACAGGAACCCGTCGCTCGAAGTGCTGATCAGCTCCTACGTCTCGGTGAAGGGCAACCGCAGCAGCAAATGCGTCAACCGCGAGGCCTTGCTCGACAAGAGCACGCTGCAGCGCGCCCTGGTCTCGCAGACGATCTTCATCGCCGGCTCGGCGATAACGGCCAGGCACGAGTCGCTGCTGGCGATCGGCGGCTATGACAGCGACATCACGCGCATGCAGGACCGCGAGTTGCTGCTGCGTTTTGCCCACCGCAGCGGCGCCTTGCTGTCGGAGGATATCGACTGGAAGAAGTACAATTCAGAGAATTCGATCTCCGGCCGCCGGGACGGCTACGTCGAGGCCTATGCCAACCTGATCGACAAGCACCCTTACATCGCCGACCGCTATCCCGACGTTCCGCCATACATGATTGCGCGACAGATCATCGCCGATGTCCTGAAGGGCAGGCTGCCGCAGGCATTTTCCGGCTATCTCGCCAACCGATCGTCCAAGGCGCTCGGCTACTCGCCGGGCGAACTGGTGCGCGGCTATGTCGTCGGCCGGCGTTGGCGCCGCGACTGCTATGACGAGTTCCGCGCCAAATATGGGGTCCGGCCGGCCTAAGGGGCGGAATTGCGCGAGACGGGCGTTTCACCGGTCCAGTTCCGGAAAATACGGATCGGAAAACCGTTGCCGCAGGCGCTCGCCAAGCAGGCAATCCGTCGGCGCTTCCGCATCGACGCGGATCGTTGCCGCATCGCCGACGCCGCTCACCTCCTGGACCAGCTTGCGGCGGATCGCGGTCGAGAACTCGGACGCCGCATAGACAGGCAGCACGAACGAGCCGGGACCGCCGGCGACGCAATCGGCATAGTAGCGATCGAGACGGCTGACGCTTGGCGAGGGGTTGATCAGGATCGGCAGGCCGTTGATGACGATGCCCTTGGCTAAAGCTGCGTCCCGGGTCAGGGCCACAGGCAGCCCGGCATTGTTGGGCCCGTCCCCCGATATGTCGATGACCCGGCGCGGCGCCGAAAAGCCGTTTTTCTCCAAAAGCCTTGCGCCGAAGCCGAGAGCGCCTGAAATCGAGGTGCCGCGGAAGCTCCGGAACGGACGGCTCGCGATCTTGTCGGCGAAGGCATTGGCGCTGTCTGCGCCGTCTATGACCTGCCAGGCGATCACGCCGTCGTCGCGCACGACGCCGGCCCATTCGAAATAGGCGAGCGCGATGCGGCCTCTTTGGCCTGCGCGCACCGCGTCGATGAAGTCGCGATGGCGCAGCGCCTCGACATAGCCGGCGCGCTGCAGGGCGAACTCGTCTTCATCCATCGACTGCGAGATGTCGACGGCCAGCACGAGCGCGACATCGACCGGAGCGCCGTCGCCGATCGCAGGCAGCGGCGCTGCTTCGGCGCAGGCAAGGCAAACGAGCAGGCTGAGCAGCTTGAGCATGGCAGGCTCCGACCACGTCGGGATTGTTCCCGGCGATCGCGGCAAAATAAAGCTATTTTCCGGCGCGCGCCGCGGCCGGTGGAGGCTCGATCGCCCCAGCGCGAAGGCGGGCCGGCTTGAGCGCCGTTCCGCCGCTGTCCTTGAGGATGGTGAGCGCGCGCGGGAAGAACTGGGTGTTGTGCAGGCCGCGCCCGATATTGAGGATCGCAGCGCCTGGCAGCCGGGTCTCCAGCATCGCCAGCACGCGCCGCAGCGTGGCTCCGTCGAACGTATCCAGCGCCTCGTCGATGATCACCCATCTTGGTTTCCTGAGGGCGAGCCGGGCAAAAGCGAGCAGCCGCTGCTCGTCGTCGGCCAGTTCATGCTCCCAGCGCGCCGAGCGGTCGAGCTGGGACGACAGTCGCTCCAGGCCGACCTCGCCGAGCACCGCCGAGATCTCGGCGTCGTCGATCTTGGCGCCTTCGGCATGGTTGAGCACGTCGCGCAGCGTGCCGAGCGGGAAATAGGGCGTGCGCGGCACGAAGAATGGCGTTTCCCCGGCCGGCATGCCGATGCGCCCCCCTCCCCATGGCCAGAGGCCGGCAATGGCGCGGAAGAACAGCGTCTTGCCGGCGCGCGGATCGCCGGTGATCATGACGCGTTCGCCGGCCTGGACTTCGACGCTCGTCTCGGCAAGCCTGGTGCAGCCGTCGGGCGAGGCGACCTCGAGCTTGTCGAATGTCAGCTTGCCGTTTGCGTTCTCGCCGAACTCGATCCGTTTTGCCCGGTGGTGCAGGATATCCGTTTCGCCCAGCGCGATGCGGAAGTCGGCAACGCGCATCAGCGTTGCCCGCCAGTCGGCGATGGCGCCGATATTGTTGATGAACCAGCGCAGCGAGGAATTCACCTGGTTGAAGGCGCCGACCGCCATCATCAGTCCGCCGAAGCTGATGTCGCCGGCGAAATAGACCGGCGCGGCGACCAGGATCGGCGCGACCACGGTGATCCAGCCATAGGCGTCGGTGACCCAGGACAGATTGATCTGCGCGCTGTAGATGCGCCGCATGGCGCCAAGCACGGTGCCGAGATCGAGCTCGAGCTGCCGCCTGGCGTCCCCCTCGCCATGCGCGAGCGCGATGGCGTCGATATTCTCGTTGACCCGGACCATGGAGGAGCGCAGCTCCGCCTCGCGCGCATAGCGATCGCTGTTGAACCGGATCAGCGGCCGGCCCACCAGCCAGCTCAGCCAGGAGGCGATGCCGGCATAGAGGATCGCCGCCCAGACCATATAGCCGGGTATCGCCAGCGAATAGCCGCCGACATGGAAGACGAAGCCGGAAGAGAGTTCCCACAACACGCCGATGAAGGACACAAGCAGGATGAAGGATTGCAACAGGCCGACGCCGAGATCGGTCGACAGATCCGAGAGATGCCCGGCATCCTGCTGCATGCGCTGGTCGGGATTGACGCCGATGGCTCCCGCATGGGTGAGCCGGAAGGCGCGCGCCGGCAGCATCCATTCATCGATCAGGTCCAGCGTCAGCGCCTCACGCAGCTTCAGCCGGATCGTCTGGTTGAGCCAGGTCTGGCCGACATTGAGCACCAGCAGGCTGGCGGCGATTTCGGCAAAAACCACCAGCTGGTGCAGGAAGGCTGGCAGGTCGCGCCGCGCCAGCGCATCGTAGAAGGGCTGATTCCAGCGGTTCAGTATGACCTGCCCGATCGAGGTCGCGACGACGACGCCGACAATGCCGATCGAGGCCCACAGCAGTTGCCTGCGCACCGGCGACGTCTTCAGCGCCAGCCTGATTGCCACCAACTGGTCGGAGAGGCTGCTGGTCTCCACCGAGAACTTAGGCTGTTCGGTGCCGGGTTTGTGATACACTTGGTCATCCATATGCGTGATCCCTGCATTCGGGAGCGTCGTCTGCGCCGACGCCGCACCGCGAACCTGTCCCCCGAGATAAGGTGATGATTGCCCTGCGGCGCAAGGCTTCACCCCGATTACGAACGCGTCACCCGCTTGCCCGGCGGCATCGGGCCGGCACCCCGGCGCCCGAGCGTCGTCGCGCCCTGCGGCGAGAAGACGGGCACGAAAACGCGGCGCGAGGCGCGCTGCACGACAGGCACACCCTGGTAGAGCCGCTTCTGCGCCTCGACGACGATGACGCCGGAAAAGATTGGCCAGAACCGCCGGCCGGCGCGCTCCAGCACGTTGTGGAACTGCATCATGAAGCGGCGCGGCGACGGCGGGAAGAACAGCGCGTCGGACCATGCGGCGGGGGTGAAATTCGCCTCGCGCAGCAATTCGGTGAGCTGGCCGCGCGAGAACGGCCGGCCGTTGCCGAAGGGGGTATGCTCGAAACGTGCCCAGACGCCGCGCCGGTTGGGCACGACGATGACGACCCTGCCCGCAGGCGACAGCACGCGCCAGATCTCGTTCAGCGTCTCGCGCGGATTTTCGACATGTTCGAGCGAGTGCACGAGCAACATGCGGTCGATGCAGGAATCGACCAGCGGCAACTCCTCGTCGAAGACGAGCGCCGTCGCCGTCGGTCCGGTCGCCGGCCAGACCACCGCCCCTTGCGTCGCCGGCATGAAGGCAAAGACGCGCTCGGCATCGGCGCCGAACCGCTCCAGCCAGGGCAGCGTATAACCGAGGCCGACCAGGCGTTCGTTCGGAACGGTTGCCCATATCGACGACAGTGCCATGGTGATCGCGCGCTCGGCCAGGCGCCCGAGCGTGGTCGAATAGAAGGAGCGAAGGTCGACGATATCGGAATGCATGGCCGGGACGGTAGCCGTGATATTCGACGAGTTCAACAAAGGCGGATGACATCGGCGGCCCGCCGCCCTATGTCTGCCGCGACTCCTGCATCGGCCCGAAATCGGTTTCGAGTTCGATGCAGCAGCCAACAAGTGTTAGAGCGCCCTTTTGTGCGTCCACCTCGACGCACGGCGCTCTGATGGAGAGCGACGAGATGCCGGTCGAAATCGAACAGTTCATGTGCCGCACCGACAATTTCGGCGTGCTGGTGCACGACCCCGAAAGCGGGCAGACGGCGATCATCGACGCTCCGGAAGAAGCCCCGATCCTGGCCGCGATCAAGCGCACCGGCTGGACGCCGACGATGATCCTGACCACGCATCATCATGGCGATCATGTCGAAGCCAATCTGGCCCTGAAGGAGCGCTTCAAGCTCACCATCGTCGGCCCGGAAGCCGAGAAGGCGAAGATCCCCGGCATCGACGAGACAGTCAGGCAAGGCTCCGTCATTCGCCTGGGCGAGGAACGGATCAATGTCATCGAAACGCCCGGCCACACAGCCGGCCATGTCTCCTACCATCTGCCGGCCTCGAAAGTGGCCTTCACCGCCGACACGCTTTTTGCGCTGGGCTGCGGCCGGCTGTTCGAATGCAAGCCGCCGGTAATGCACGAGTCTCTCAAGAAGCTTGCCGCTCTTCCGGCCGAGACCCTTATCTATTGCGGTCACGAGTACACTTTGGCCAACGCGCGCTTCGCGCTGACGATCGATCCCACCAATTCCGCGCTCAAAGAACGCGCCGCCAGGATCGAGGCGCTGCGCGCCGGCAACAAGCCGACGCTGCCGACGACGATCGGCGAGGAACTGTCGACCAATCCATTCCTGCGCTGGCACGACCCGGCGATCCGCAGGCATCTCGGCATGGAGAGGGCGAGCGATACGGAAGTGTTCGCCGAGATCCGCAAGCGCAAGGATAACTTCTAATGCATGTCGCCCAAAAGTGCGTAGCGGTTTTGGGATAACGACATGCATCAAACAGGCCTCCCTTGCATGACCAGCGCCGCCGAAATCATCGCCACGCTCGACCTCAAGCCGCATCCCGAAGGCGGCTGGTATGCCGAGACTTTTCGCGACGGCGCGGGGGGCTCACGCGGCCATTCGACAGCGATCTATTTTTTGCTCGAGGAAGGCCAGCTTTCGGCCTGGCACCGGGTGAAGGATGCGGCAGAGGTCTGGCACTTCTATGCCGGCGCGCCGCTGGCGCTAGCCATGCATGAGGAAGGCTCAGGCACCGTCATCGAACAGGTGCTGGGTGCCGCACTTGCCGCCGGAGAGCGGCCGCAGATCGTTGTGCCGGCTGGATGGTGGCAGTCGGCGCGCAGTCTTGGCGAATGGACGCTGGTCGGCTGCACGGTGGCGCCGGGGTTCGACTTCGCCGCCTTCGAGTTGGCCGAGCCTGGCTGGCAGCCGAAAAACGCTTGAGGCGCGTTGAGATTCAGGTCAGGCCGAGCTGAAAATGCTGGTTTGCGAGAACCGGAACGGATCGTACTAAAAGTACGTGAGTACCGGAAGCGCAGGAAACCGGCATTTGCAAGCCGGCATCACCTGAATATCAACGCGCCTCAGCTCAGCAAGAATCCCAAGGTGATCGCCAGTTGGGCGACGTAATAAAGCACCCAGACCGCGTAGCGCATCCAGACGCGATGCGGCGAGATCGCGGCAAGCAGGAAGCGCTCTGCCGCTAACAGTCCGTCCGAGGCCATGAACAGCACCGCGCCGGCGATCACCCAGAAATAGCTGGTGGTGAGCGCCGAAATACCCATGGCAAGGATCGCCGCGACATAGACGGCGATCGGAACGCGCAAGGCGGGACCGACGCGGCGCCAAAGGGCTGCGAGCATCACGATAACGAAGGCCGCCATCGCCAATGCAATCGCACCGCGCCACGGATCGGCGGCGAGCAGCCCGACCCCGCCGCCAGCCTTCAGGAACAGGGCGATATAAGCGACATGCGCGGCAAGAAAGCTCGCCAGTCCGCCGAGGAAGGCCTTCTCGCCGTCGCGTGACAAGAACGCGTCGCCGGCGGCGCTGAGCCCCAGCGCCGCGACGAGCAGCAACGGACCGCCCTGCATGACGGCGAGCACAGCCAGCAAGCCGACTGCAAGCGTCTTCGCGGCGGAACGGGCAAGTCGCGGCGACAGCTCGAGCGCCAAGGCATAGATCGCGGCGGCGGCGATCGAAAACAAAAGCGTCGCATTCGGATTGGCGTCGATGCCGCCCGCAAACGGCATCATGCGCTTGCTCCGCTGGTTGCCGGCTCGCGCAGCAAGAGCGACTTCGCGGCGAGCGCCGCTCCGCCGGTGATGAGCACGCAGGCCGCGAGGATGCGCAACGACGGCTCCGCCACCCCCGCGGCGATCAGCACCAGGGTCGACAAAAGCGGCGCGGCATAGCTTGCCGCTCCCAGCACCTGGATGTTGCCGCGCTTGACTCCGATATCCCAGGCATAGAAGGCGGCCCCTACCGGCATCAGGCCGAGGCCGACGACTGCCAGCCACTGGCCCGGGCCGTCAGGCAGCACGGTTTTTTCGAGCAGCAGGTGGCAGACGAACGAAAGCACCGACGTCGCCGCACAGAACCAGGTGACGATCGATGTCGGCACCGACGGGAAGCGCCGCGACAGTAGCGAATAGGACGACCACAGCAATGCGCAAACGCCCGCCATCGCATAGCCGAAGGCGTAGCGCGCGTCGAAGGCCAGCCCGCCGCCCTTGGTGACGATGAGGAAAGTGCCGGCAAGGCCAAGCAGCGCGCCGACCACATGGTTCCACGCCAGCCGCTCGCCCGGCATCAGCGCCGAGCCGAGCACGATGAGCAGCGGCCAAAGATAGGCGATCAGGCTCGCCTCGACGGCAGGCGCATTGCGCAGCGCCGTGAAGTAGAAGAAGTGGTAGCCGAACAGGCCGGCAATCCCAATCAGCCAGACCTGCCGCGGAATCTTGCGGCTCTTGTCGGGCGAAGGCATCACCAGCCTGGCGGCAAGCCCGACGCAGGTGCCGATGGCGAAAGTGATGGCCGACAACAGGAACGGCGGCACCTGCCCGGAGGCGTCGGTGAGCAGGGCAAGCAGCGCCCACATGGCGACCGCGGAAAAACCGATCAGTGTTGCGCGCCCCATAGCTGCCCCCCGGCGGCGCGCCGTGGCGCCCTCAGCAATTCCAGGAAAAGCGCCTGCGGTCTTCCGTCCGGAATTGCGTAATAAACAAACTACTCGACGGCTTCGAACCGTCTCGCGCTTATGGTCAGCGGACCGATCTGGGTCCCGACCGTGGCGCGGATCGGCGCATATACGCCGGATTGGCCGAGCGGTGCAAATGTCACCATCATGCGGCTTTTGTTCTGGAGGAACTCCAGCGCCTTGCGTCCCTTGCGGTAGCCCGCCACCGGCTCGAAGCCCATCTTGCAGGTGACGGTGTCGCCCTTGTAGCCGGGCACCGAAATCGAGCCTTTCGAGGCATAGGTCAGCGACAGGTTGGCTCGCATCTCGCCGTCATAGAACTTGACGGTCCGCCCGCAGACCTTGTCCAGGCTGTCGGCATGGATGACGGTCGCCGCCATCGGATCGAGCACCGATTTCAGGTCGCCGTCGCCAACCGGCACCCAGCTCTTGGGATCGCGCTTGCCGGGCTCGGGAACGACTTTTGTCGAGGCGACGCCGCCATTGGAAAAACGTATGTCGACCACCGAGGCCTTCTTGCCGGAGGTGTAGTCGGCCCGGAAGGCCTGCGGCCGCATCTGCTGCCCCGAAATCGTGCCTTTCGACGAGATCGTGCCCTTCGTGTCGTCGAAGAGTTTCGCGATGCCGGCGGCCGAGACGGTGCCGTTGATGGCGTAGGTATCGCCGTCGTAGCGGCTCGAAAATGTCGCCCTTGCGACCGAAAGGCCAAGGAACGACACCGTATATTCGCCCTTGAAGGACTGCGGTGGGGCAGCAGCGAAGCCGGTCGTCGGGACAGTGACGGCGAGCAGCGTGAACAGGGCATAGGATGGTCGAAGCATAGCGGGCAGCGAGTCCTCGATAGAGCCGGAAACGCAGTGGTTCCAGCCTGGCAATCCGTTCGCGAAGGGCTTATAGGGCGAATTCCGGCCTTTATATGGAGCGCGCTCGGTCGTTGCACACGTGCCGGAGCTTGACGCAGTGGCGAAATGCAACTATGGAACGCCAACTTTTCCAAAGGCCGCCTGACCGAGACCCCGCGCCGCCTGGCGCGGGCAGAATGGTTTGGCGGGTTCAGAACTGAAGGTTAGACAAGATGTCCCGCACCTGCGAGCTCACTGCCAAGGCAGTCCAGACCGGCCACAATGTGAGCCATGCCAACAACAAGACGAAGCGCCGCTTCCTGCCGAACCTGGTCAATGTGACGCTGATTTCCGAAGTGCTGAACCAGAACGTTCGCCTGCGCATTTCGGCCAACGCGCTGCGTTCGGTCGAGCATCGCGGCGGCCTCGACGCCTTCCTGGCCAAGGCCGACGCCAAGGACCTCTCGCAGCGCGCCCGCCTGCTCAAGAAGCAGATCGCCAAGAAGCTCGCCGAGCAGTCGGCCGCCTAAAGCGCCTTTCGATCGGAGGACAACCGCCTCGAGCGCCGGCCCAATCCGGCGCTTGAAACGCAAGCGAGCGTTCGACGGGACGCTCGGCTGGTTCCATTACCCAGGATAAAAAAATGAACTTCCTCAAGCGATTCCTGCCCTTCGTGGCCGCCATGGCGCTTGTCGTCGTGGCCTCGAACATCCTCGTCCAGTTCCCGATGCAAGGTCAGATCGGCGGCCTGTCGCTGGCTGACCTGCTCACCTGGGGCGCCTTCACCTATCCCTTCTCCTTCCTGGTCACCGACCTTGCCAACCGCCGTTATGGCCCAGCCGTGGCGCGCAAGGTGGTGTTCGTCGGCTTCATGACGGCGGTGATCTGCTCGATTCTCGTTCCACCCTTCCTATTCCGTCACGGCCTGATCGAATTCGAGACCCCCGCCGACCGGCTGGTGCGCATCGCGGCCGCTTCCGGTGCCGCCTTCCTCACCGCGCAACTGCTCGATGTCACCGTGTTCAACCGTCTGCGACGGCAGAGCTGGTGGCGAGTGCCGATCGTCGGCACGCTGGTCGGCTCCGTACTCGACACGCTTGTGTTCTTCGGTGTCGCCTTTTCCGCCGCCTTCGCCTTTGTCGGACCCAACGACGGCTTCGCGCTGCAGCCGGCGCCGCTGATGGGCGTGCTGCCGATCGAGACCATGCGCTGGGTGTCCTGGGCGCTGGGCGACCTCTCGGTCAAGCTGATCATCGCGGTTGTGGCGTTGATCCCCTACCGGCTGCTGGCCGCCCGCTGGAGCCAGCCCGCCTTCGCCTGACGTTCAAAGCCAGGAGATGCGGCTTTACGCTTTGTTACGCCCCATTGGTGCAGGATCGCGAAAACGATCCAGGGCATTGCGGCCAGCATGACCATCCAGGGCGCCGGTTGGAAACACGATCTCCTGCTTGCGCTCTGCGCGATGCTGGTCGTGCTGGCGATCCATGCCGTCTCCGGCTTTCCGACGATTGCGAACCTTGGCGCCGACAATGACAGCATGTTGAGGCTGGTCGAGGTCCGCGACCTGCTGGCCGGCCAGGGCTGGTTCGATCTGCACCAATACAGGATGGGCCTCGACGGCGGCTTCGTCATGCACTGGTCGCGGCTGGTCGACACGCCGATCGCGCTGATCATCCTTGCCTTCCATGCGCTGGGCGCCGGCGCCGCCACTGCGGAAAGGGCGGCGCAGATCATCTGGCCGCTCTCCCTTTACGGGCTCACCATTTTCGTCATCCTGCGCGCCTCGCGGCGTTTTGCCGGCGCGGATGTGGCGATGCCGGCCCTGGTGCTTTCCACCGCCGGGCTTTTCTTCCTTGGCATCTTCAGTCCCGGCACGCTCGACCACCACAATGTCCAGCTCCTGCTGACGGCGGCCAGCCTCTGGCTTCTGATGGAGGCTCCCTTCTGGCGGCCCGCTGCCGTCCTGTCTGGCCTTTGCGCTGGCCTCACGCTCGCCGTCGGCATGGAGACCGCTCCCTATGTCGCCGCGCTCGGCGCTTGCGCAGCCACGCTCTTCATCCTCGACGCAGGCGAGCGCTGGATCGCGCAAGGCTTCGGCGTCGGATTTGCCGTGATGGCAATAGTGGCTTTGGTCGCCACCGTTCCGCCAGCGGCCTGGGGCGTGGCGCAGTGCGATGCCTTCTCGGCCTTCCAGCTCGTGATCGCGGCGCTGTCTGGCTTCGGTCTGGCGGCAATTGCCGGTTTCTCCGGACAATCGACGGCCAGGACGCGGCTCGTCTCGATGTCGGCGCTGGCCATGCTGGTCGCGGCCGTTGCGATCGTGTTCTTCCCGCAATGCCTGGCATCGCCCTATGCCGGCATGGACGAGCGTGTCCGCACCTATTGGCTGAACGATGTCGTCGAAGCGCAGCCCTTCCTCAGCGTCGCCGCCAATCAGCCGAAGCTGATGGCCTCGCGCTATGTGACGCCCTTCATCGCGCTCCTCTTGATCGGCCTGCAGCTTGGCAGCCGCCGCTTGCGCCGCGAGGAAGCCCTTGCCGGTGTGTTGCTTGCGGTCGCATTCGCCGTCAGCCTGTGGCAGGTGCGCGGCTCGACCTTCTCGGTCGCTTTCGCAGGGCTGCCGCTCTCGACCTGGATCGCCTGGATACGCCTGCAGGCGAGCGCCGCGCAATCATGGCGCGGCTCGACCCGCATCGCGGTGGCATGGCTGGTGTCGCTCAACGCAACCTGGGCCGGCGTCGCGGTTGCCGCGCAGTCCGTTGTCCACGAGGCGCCTACGGGAGCCAATTCCGACGCCGATCATGCCGTGACCTGCGGTAAGGCGGCAGACTTCCAGGATCTTGCCGCCATGCCGGTAACCACGGTGCTTGCGTCGTCCAATCTCGGCTCGGCCATAGTGATGTTTACCGGCCACAGGGCATTGGCCGGCCCCTACCACCGCAATGCCGGCGGCAACCTCGCCATGCTCGACGCCTTCATGGGAACGCCGGACGCCGCGCACGCCGTGATCGAGCGCGAGCATGTCGGGCTGGTCGCCATATGTCGCGGCAATACGGAAGAGATATCGCTTGCGCAGGACGCTCCCACGGGCCTGGCGGCGCGGCTGCTCAAGCGAGACGTGCCGGATTGGCTGGAATTGGACAGCTCCAGCGCCGGCAAGCCGATCGCGATCTACAAGGTCCGTTGAGGATCAACGCAATTCCGGGAAAAGTGTGTAACAGTTTTCCGTCCGGAATTTGTGTAGATGCCGCGAGCCCGGCTCAATCCTGGTGCAGGATGAATTCGAGATAGAGGTTGCGCTGCAGGATCGATTGGTTGTCGTCCGACACCAGCGACACCATCAGCGCGCCGTCGTCGCGGGTCCAGACGTCGAGCCCTTCCATATTGTCGATCTGACATCAGCACCGGGCCGTCGGCGACCGCGCCCTTCTCGACGCTCTCGCCATAGATGCGCCGCAGCCGCATCTTCAGCCCGCCAGCCATCGAGAAGCCGCGTTCGAGCAGAAGCAGGTCGCCATCGGGCAGGAAGGCCCCGTCGGTGATGTCGAAATCGCCGTTGCGCTTGACAGTGAATACGCCCTTCTTCGGTCCCTCGATGACTGCGGCATAGATGTTGCCGGCCTTGTCGAGGCTCTTTTCCGAGACCACGACCAGACCGCCCTCGTGCTGGCCTTCAGGGCTGGCATACGCGACAGTCTCGAAGCCGCGGTTCTGGCGCAGCTCCCGGGTCGGAACCAGATAATCGAGCGACTTGAACGGCGCCCTCATAGTGCCCGGGTCGATCCTGAACTGGACGACGCGCTGATCCCGCTCGAAGCCGACGGTGGCGATGCCGTCTTTCACCGCGAGGCCTTCGGCGTCGACCTCCCATTTCTTGTCGATCGGCTGGCCCGATGCGTCGACCATCTGCTGCATGCGGAAATTCGACACGCCCGAGGGACGCTTGTCGGCATCATGCGCAATGGTGCCGAAGAACCAGAAGCCGGTGTCGGCGACGCCGATGAAATCGCTGCCGGGCTGGAGAAAGCGAAGCGCCGACAGCGCGCCGAAATCGCGCGACGGCGAGGTCATCTCCAGCCCCCCGACGAATTCGAGCGGTCCGAACAGTTTTTCGTCATGGCCGATGCGGTAGTAATCGGCCGCGCCGAAATCTCGACCACCTCGACCGGGGCGCGTCCCTCGGCGAATGCAGGCGCAAACGACGCGCAGGTCAGCGCGCAAGCGAAAAGCGCCTGCGGGATCCCGCCCCGCGAGAAGGTCACCCGGCGCGCCGCAAGCCGCCGCGCCGCACGTCGCGCGCGCTCTCCTCGTCGAACAACGAGGCCAATTGCTCGGTCATTGCGCCCGCCAGTTCCTCGGCGTCGACAATAGTGACGGCGCGGCGGTAGTAACGGGTGACGTCGTGGCCGATGCCGATGGCCAAAAGCTCGACCGGCGAGCGCGTCTCGATCAGGTCAATCACCGCACGCAGATGGCGCTCCAGATAATTGCCTGGATTGACCGAGAGCGTGGAATCGTCGACCGGCGCGCCGTCCGAGATCATCATCAGGATCTTGCGCTGCTCGGGCCGGCCGATCAGCCGGTTGTGCGCCCAAAGCAGCGCCTCGCCGTCGATGTTCTCCTTGAGCAGGCCTTCGCGCATCATCAGGCCGAGATTGCGGCGCGCCCGCCGCCACGGATGGTCGGCGGATTTATAGATGATGTGACGCAGATCGTTGAGCCGGCCAGGATTCGGAGGCTTGCCGTCCTTCAGCCATTTCTCGCGCGCCTGCCCGCCCTTCCACGCCCGCGTGGTGAAGCCGAGGATCTCCACCGAGACGCCGCAGCGCTCCAGCGTGCGCGCCAGGATGTCGGCGCAGGTCGCGGCCACCGTGATCGGCCGGCCGCGCATCGAGCCCGAATTGTCGAGCACCAGCGACACCACCGTGTCGCGGAACTTGGTGTCGCGCTCCTGCTTGAAGGAGAGCGGCTGCATCGGATCGATGACGACGCGAACCAGCCGCGACGGATCGAGATAGCCCTCCTCCAGGTCGAAATCCCAGGAGCGGTTCTGCTGCGCCATCAGCCGGCGCTGCAGCCTGTTGGCCAGCCGGCCAACGACGCCGGAGAGGTTTGCGAGCTGCTTGTCGAGGAAGGCGCGCAGCCGGTCGAGCTCCTCTTCCTCGCAAAGATCCTCGGCGCCGACCGTCTCGTCGAAGGCGGTGGTGAAGACCTTGTAGTCGATTTCCTTCGGCAGGTTCAGGAAGGGATTGTCGTTGCGGCGCGCTTCGCCTGGCGTCTCGGCGTCGGAATCGTCTTCGTCGGAAAGATCGTCCGAGGTGGCGTCGGTCGCCTCCGTCTCGGCCGACTCTTCCTCGTCAGCGGATGCCTCGGCATCTTCGGACTGCGACTGTTCGGAGCCGGAATCGTCCTCGCCGCCTTCCTCGCTCTGCTCCTCGCCCTGCTGCTCGTTCTCTTCGTTTTCCTCGGAGTCCTCTGTCTCCTGGTCGTCGCCGAGCTCCTCGGCCATTTCCATGGAGACGAGCATGTCGCGCACGATACGGGCAAAGGCCTGCTGGTCGTCGAGCTTGGCCGAGAGCCCGTCGAGGTCGCTGCTCGCCTTCTCCTCGACCCAGGGGCGCCACAGATCGACCAGCCGCTCGCCGCTCTTCGGCACGGCGCGGCCGGTCAGCTTCTCGCGCACCATCAGCGCCACCGCTTCCTCGAGCGGCGCGTCGGCCTTGTCCTTGACGTCGCCGAGGTTCGCCCTTGCGTATTTATCCTCGAGCATCGAACCGATATTGTCGGCCACGCCCTGCATGGCGCGGCTGCCGATCGCCTCGACGCGCGCCTGCTCGACGGCATCGAAGATGGCCCGCGCCAGCTTGCCTTCCGGCGCGAGCTTGCTGTGGATGCGCTGATCGTGACAGGCGCGCTTCAGCGCCATGGAATCGCCGATACCGCGGGTGATGGCGATGTCGTTCCTGGTGGCCTTCTTCGGCAGTTCGGGCAGGCGGGCGCGGCTGCCGGCCAGCGCGGGCCGGTCCTTGGCGAAGCTCACCTCGAGGTCCTTGTCGCCGGCGACCGCGCGCATGCAGACGGTGACGGCGCGCTTGAAGCTGTCCGCTTCAGACCCGTTCTTCGGCTTGTTGCGCGTGTTGTCGCCTGGACCCGCCATCGATCATTCCCTGCGCGATTTGACCCGAAAGGCTAAGCCTTCCGGCACGCGCCTACCCCAGCACCACATTGGCAGCGCTCTCCGGCAGGTCCTCGCCGAAGGCGCGCTGATAGAATTCGGCCACCAAGGAACGCTCCAGCTCGTCGCACTTGTTGAGGAAGGTCAGCCGGAACGCCATGCCGACGTCGCCGAAGATCTCGGCGTTTTCGGCCCAGGTGATGACGGTGCGCGGGCTCATCACCGTCGACAGATCACCGTTGATGAAGGCCGAGCGCGTCATGTCGGCGACGCGCACCATCTTGTTGACGATCTCCTTGCCCCTGTTGTCGCGATAGTGCTTGGCCTTGGCCAGCACGATATTCACCTCGTTGTCATGCGGCAGATAGTTGAGCGTGGTGACGATCGACCAGCGGTCCATCTGCGCCTGGTTGATCTGCTGCGTGCCGTGATAGAGGCCGGTGGTGTCGCCGAGGCCGACCGTGTTGGCGGTAGCGAACAGGCGGAAGGCCGGATGCGGGCGGATGACCCGGCTCTGGTCGAGCAGCGTCAGCCGGCCCGACGATTCCAGCACGCGCTGGATGACGAACATCACGTCCGGGCGGCCGGCGTCGTACTCGTCGAAGCAGAGCGCCACATTGTGCTGATAGGCCCAAGGCAGGATGCCGTCGCGGAATTCGGTGATCTGCAGGCCTTCCTTGACGACGATGGCGTCCTTGCCGACGAGGTCGATGCGGCTGACATGGCTGTCGAGGTTGACGCGCACGCAGGGCCAGTTGAGGCGCGCGGCGACCTGCTCGATATGGGTCGACTTGCCGGTGCCGTGATAGCCCGACACCATGACGCGGCGGTTGTAGGCGAAGCCGGCGAGGATCGCCAGCGTCGTCGCGCGGTCGAAGAGGTAGTCGGGATCGATGTCCGGCACATGCTCGGTCGAGCCCGAATAGGCCGGAACCACCATCCTGGAGTCGAAGCCGAATTTCTCCCTCACCGACACCGTCGTGTCGGGCAGGTTGGCGATGTCGCGATCGACCTTGTTCATCACTATCAACGTCTCCACGGGCGAAACGCCGCGTTTCGCCGGCAATCGATTTTGTTCGGGGGCGGTCTTAGAGCCTTTTCCGACCTTATGAAAGTTGGAAAACGACACGAGCTAACGGTCGCTCAGCACAGCCCTGCCTGCTTGAGCACGCGATAGGCCTGCAGCACATCGCGGAACCGGTCTTCCGAACCTCTGTCGCCGCCATTCGCATCCGGATGGTGGCGCTTGACCAGTTCCTTATAGCGCGCCTTGATTTCCTTGCCAGTCGCCTTTGTATCAAGGCCAAGCGTTTCCAGCGCCTTGGCCTCAAGCGGCTTGGCCTTGCGCTCGCGCGCCTCCCGCGGCCCGCCGCCGAAGAGATTGAAAGGGTCGCGCATGCGGTTGTAGTAGCCGGCGCGGCCCGAACGCAGCTGCGCGAAGTCCGGCGCCGAACGCGCCGCGCCGCCATTGATACCCATGCGCCAGGTCGGCCGGTGGCCGGTCAGTGCCTCCTTCTGGAAGCGGGCGATCTCGCTGTCCGACACGCCCGAGAAGTAGTTGAAACCCTTGTTGTATTCGCGCACATGCTCGAAGCAGAAGCGGAAATACTCGCCCTCCTTCAGGCGTCCGACCGGCGCGCGATGCGTGCCGGCCTCGTTGCAACCGTCCCACTGGCAGATCGGCGCGCGCGACTTCAGCTCCGCGTCCTTTTCCGGCCGGATGCGGATTTTCTCGAAATATTTGGGATACGGTTTCATCTCACCCATTTATGGGCTGTTCGCCAGTGCGAAACAAGAATTGACATTTTGCCGATGATCGCCCTAACCGCTGAATCGCGGCTTAAAAGCGGTCGAAAATGCAGATTTTGCGGCGGTGCCGCAGATGTGGTGAAGGGAAGCTCGAATGTCCATACAGGCGACGATGGAAAGCAAGCTGAAGGCGGCATTTTCACCGGAAAGGCTCACCGTCATCAACGAAAGCCATCTTCACGCCGGTCATCACCACGTCGAGCACGGTCACGAGGCCGTCTTCGACGGCACCAGCGAGACGCATTTCCGCATCCGCATCGTCTCGCCGAACTTTGCCGGCATGAGCCGCATCGACCGCCACCGCGCCGTCAACCAGCTGCTCGCCGACGAGCTGAAAGCCGGCGTGCATGCGCTGGCGATCGAGCCTGCCGCGCCCGGCGAACGGACGAGCTGGTAGTTCACACGACCGTCGCCCTCAGGAAAGCCATCACAGCGACGGTCAGCGCATCGCCCTCCTCGCCGAAGCGGCGATTGATCGCCAAATGCGAATAGGCGCTGCCGTCGAACAGCGTGACCTTGGTACCGCCCGCCCGCAGCCGGTCCGCGAATTGATGCGCAGCGGCCGCGCGGATCGGCGAGTTCGAATAGGCGACGAAGACGGGCGCATGCTTGGCCGCCCCGACATAAGTCGCCGGCGAGAGCGCCCGCCACTGGCTCGGATCGGAAAATGCCTGCGCGTAGACCGGCCGCAACCTGCCGCCCTGCGCCTTGGCCAGGGCCTCGATGTCATAGGCTTCGGTGTCGTCGAGCACCAGCGCGGCGACGCCGGGCAAGCCGCCGCGAAGCCCGGTCAGCGCCGCGAGATGACAGCCGGCCGAATGGCCCATGACCGCGATGCGGTCCGGATCGCCGCCATAGGCGGCAATGTTGGCGCGCACATAGGCATAAGCCTTCTCGACGTCGCTTGCCTGGGTGGCGACATCGGCCTCAGGCAGCATGCGATAGTCGATCGAGACGAATACGAAGCCGTTGTCGAGCAGAAAGGCCGGCTTGGCGTTGACGTTCTTGCGGTTGCCGATCCGCCAGGCGCCGCCATGAATGAAGAAGACGACAGGCCGCCCCGTGACGCCGTCGCGCGCATAGACATCGAGCTTGGCCGGCCCGTAGTCGAGCGTCTGTGGCGCCGGCTGGCTCGGGCGCCAGGCTGCCGATGCGCCAGCCGGCAGCATCGCCGCCATGGATGCCATGATGAAGCTGCGTCGATCGATCATCACCACCTCCGGCCGCTTTGCGGCGACAGAGTGCGCTCAGTTACGGATCAATAATGGCGACATGCGGACACAACACCAAATCCACCCTTGAAGGCGCGCCGGCAATCACCACGTAACTGTCAGGCGGGGGCATTTTCGGCCAGATCGGGTGCCCTCCCGGAGGTCATTGCCGGATTGTTAAGTTCTCGTTCATGTGAAGGGAACCACAATGCTTTCCGGCAGTTGAAGTATGATGAGCCGACTGGCAACCAGAACGGGCTCTGAGAGCAAAACACCATGCGCGAGAACCAATCCGACGTCTTCGATCTGTTTTCGGAGATTTACGCCAACGCGGCTCAGGAAGAGATCAGTCTCCAGCAATATCTGCTCGCCTGCCGCGAGGACAAATCCATGTATGCCTCGGCACCTGAACGGATGGTCGAGGCGATCGGCGAGCCCAACCTTGTCGATACCAGCAAGGACGAGCGGCTCGGGCGCATTTTCTCGAACCGCACGATCAAGATCTACCCCTCCTTCTCCGACTTCTACGGGATGGAGGATACGATCGAGCGCATCGCCGGATATTTCCGCTACGCCTCGCAGGGGCTGGAGGAGCGCAAGCAGATCCTCTACCTGCTCGGCCCAGTCGGCGGCGGCAAGTCCTCGCTCGCCGAACGGCTGAAGAAGCTGATGGAGCAGCGCCCGATCTACACGCTGAAGGTCGGCAGCCAGATCAGCCCGATTTTCGAATCGCCGCTCGGCCTTTTTCATCCCGACCGGATGGGGGATCTGCTGGAGGATAAATACGGGATTGCCCGCCGCCGCCTGAACGGGCTCATCTCGCCTTGGGCGGCCAAGCGCCTGGACGAGCTTTCCGGCGACATTTCCAAATTCAGCGTCGTCAAATTGTCGCCGTCGCGGCTGCGCCAGATCGCCATCGCCAAGACCGAGCCTGGCGACGAGAACAATCAGGATGTCTCGGCGCTGGTCGGCAAGGTCGACATCAGGCAATTGGAACACTTCAGCCAGTCCGACCCGGATGCCTATTCCTACAGCGGCGGCCTGAACCGGACCACGCAGGGCCTGCTCGAGTTCGTCGAGATGTTCAAGGCGCCCATCAAGGTCCTGCATCCGTTGCTGACGGCAACCCAGGAAGGCAGCTACAACGGCACCGAGAATTTCGGCGCCTTCCCCTACCAGGGCATCGTCGTTGCCCACTCCAACGAATCGGAATGGCAGCAATTCAAGAACAACAAGAACAATGAGGCCTTTCTCGACCGCATCCTCGTGGTCAAGGTTCCCTACTGCCTGCGCATCACCGAAGAAAGGCAGATTTACGAAAAGCTGCTGCGCGAGAGCGATCTGGCGAACAGTCCCTGCGCGCCTGAGGTGCTGGACATTCTCAGCCGCTTCACCGTCTCGACCCGCCTTGCCGAGCACGACAATTCGCCGCTCTACACCAAGATGCGCGCCTATGACGGCGAGAATCTCAAGGAGGTCGACCCGAAGGCGAGGTCGGTCCAGGAGTACCGCGATGCCGCCGGCGTCGACGAAGGCATGACAGGGGTCAGTACGCGCTTCGCCTTCAAGATCCTGTCGCAGACTTTCAACTACGACACCAAGGAGGTCGCCGCCGACCCGGTGCATCTGATTTACATCCTCGAGGAGGCGATCAAGCGCGAGCAATTCCCGAAGGAGACGGAAGCCGCCTATCTCGAGTTCATCAAATCCGAGCTCGCGACGCGCTACGCCGAGTTCATCGGCCACGAGATCCAGAAGGCCTATCTGGAATCCTACAGCGAATACGGCCAGAACCTCTTCGACCGCTACATCGCCTACGCCGATGCCTGGATCGAGGATCAGGATTACAAGGACCCCGATACGGGGCAGATCCTCAATCGCGAGGTTCTGGACAAGGAATTGTCGCAGGTCGAAAAGCCGGCCGGCATCGCCAATCCCAAGGATTTCCGCAACGAAGTGGTCAAATTCACACTGCGCGCCCGGGCGCGCAACCATGGCCGCAACCCATCCTGGACGAGTTATGAAAAGCTTCGCGAGGTCATCGAGAAGCGCATGTTCGGCCAGGTCGAGGATCTGTTGCCGGTGATCAGTTTCGGCTCCAAGCAGGACAGCGTCACCGAGAAGCGGCACAATGAATTCGTGCAGCGGATGGTGGAGCGCGGCTATACTCAGCGGCAGGTGCGCCGGCTGGTCGACTGGTACATGCGCGTGAACAAGGCCGGTTGAGCAAAGCCGGAACGGTTCCATGCCGATCTTCATCGACCGCCGCCTGAATCCGAAGGACAAGAGCCTGGGCAACCGTCAGCGCTTCCTCAGGCGCGCCCGGGAAGAACTCAAGCGCAGCATCCGCGACCACGTCCGCACGGGCCGCATCGACGAGATTGACCGGGAGCATACCGTGCCGATGCCCCGCAAGGGCACCAGCGAACCGACCTTCAGCGACGCCAAGGATAGCGGCCGGCGCCAGCATATCCTGCCCGGCAACAAGACGTTCACTGCCGGCGACCTGATCCCCAAGCCTAGCGGCGGGGGCGGCGCCGGCTCCTCGGGTCCGGGAAGCATGGAATCCGAGGATGACTTCCGCTTCGTGCTGTCACGAGAGGAAGTGCTCGACCTCTTCTTCGAGGATCTCGAACTACCCGATCTGGTCAAGCTCAATCTCAAGCAGATACTGAGCTTCAAGCCAAGACGGGCTGGCTTCACCGCAAGCGGAACGCCGACCAACATCAATGTCGGGCGCACGATGCGACACAGCCACGGGCGCCGCATCGCGCTTAAACGACCCAAGCAGGAGGAAGTGGACGTCATCGCCCGGCAGATCGCCGAGCTGGAGTCGAAGCCGCCAGACACGGTAATACGCGAACACATCGTCGCTCTGCGCGAGGAACTTGACCGGCTTGAGCGCCGGCGTAGGCGGATTGCCTATGTCGATCCGGTCGACATCCGTTTCAACCGCTTCGATCCGCAGCCGATACCGAATGCCAGCGCCGTCATGTTCTGCCTGATGGACGTGTCGGGATCGATGGGAGAGCGCGAGAAGGATCTGGCCAAGCGCTTCTTCGTGCTGCTGCATCTGTTCCTGACGCGGCGCTACGAGAGGACGGACATCGTTTTTATTCGCCACACCCATGAGGCCAAGGAGGTGGACGAGCATACCTTCTTCTATCACACCGAGAGCGGCGGCACGGTCGTTTCCACGGCACTCGAGGAAATGTACCGCATCATCGAGAAACGCTATCCGGTCGCCGAATGGAACATCTACGCCGCCCAGGCTTCCGACGGCGACAATTTCGCCACCGACTCGGAGCGCTGTATAGAACTGCTCGACGGCAAGCTTATGCGGCTTTGCCAGTATTTTGCCTATGTGGAGATCATCGACGAACGGGAAAGCCACATTTTCGGCACGACCGAAAACGGGACGACGCTTTGGCGCGCCTACAGCGAGGTCGACGAGAAGTGGCCGAACTTCCAGATAAGGCGCATCGCTGCTCCGGCCGATATCTACCCGGTCTTTCGCGAGCTCTTCGCCAGGCAGCCAGCCCTGCGTAAGAACGCGTGAGGACGTAGGTCGATGGGACGTGGACCGATGGTCAGTCAGGCGCGCAAATCCGAACTGCTTTTTTCCGGGTCGGACTGGGATTTCAGGAAGCTGGCGCGGGTCTATGACGAGATCGAGGCGATCGGAACCGAAGAGCTTCGCCTCGACATCTACCCGGTGCAGATGGAGGTCATTTCCTCCGAGCAGATGCTCGATGCCTATTCGTCGGTCGGCATGCCGCTGATGTATCGGCACTGGTCGTTCGGCAAGCACTTCCTCTACAACGAGCTGCTTTACCGCAAGGGCGCGCGGGGACTGGCCTATGAGCTGGTCATCAACTCCAATCCCTGCATCGTCTATCTCATGGAAGAAAACACCATGGCCCTGCAGGCCCTGGTGACAGCCCATGCCGCGCTTGGGCACAACCATTTCTTTAAGAACAATCATCTCTTTCGGCAGTGGACGGACGCCGGAGGCATCCTGAGCTATCTGGATTTTGCCAAGAGCTACATAACCCACTGCGAGGAACGGCATGGCCTTGCCGCCGTGGAGGCGGTCCTCGATTCCGCCCACGCGCTGATGGAACAGGGCGTGTTCCGCTATCACCGGCCGCCGAAGCTGTCATCGGAGCAGCAGCGCGAAGGGCTTCGCGAGCGCCTCGAATACGAGGAGCGGTCCTACAACGATTTGTGGCGCACGCTGCCTCCTTCGCCTGAGACCGGCAAGACTGAAACAAGCGGTGACGCCGCGGCCGAGCGGAAGAAGTCGCTCAATCTGCCGGAGGAGAACCTGCTCTATTTCCTCGAGAAGAACAGTCTCGTCCTCGAGCCTTGGCAACGCGAAATCGTCAGGATCGTCCGTGTCATAGCGCAATATTTCTATCCGCAGCGGCAGACCCAGGTGATGAACGAGGGCTGCGCCACCTTCGTGCACTACACGATCATGAACATGCTTTTCGACCGTGGCCGCATCAGCGAAGGCGCCATGATCGAGATCTTGCGCAATCATTCCAATGTGATCTTCCAGCCGGCCTTCGACGATCCGCGTTTTTCGGGCATCAACCCCTATGCTCTCGGTCTCGACATGATGCAGGACATCCAGCGTATCTCGACCGAACCGACCGCGGAGGACCGCGACTGGTTTCCCGACATCGCCGGTCGTGGCGACTGGCGCGACACCTTGCTCGACGCCTGGGCCAACCACCGCGACGAATCCTTCATCCGGCAATATCTGAGCCCGGCCCTGATCCGGAAATGGCGGCTCTTCGTGCTGGCCGACACCGCCGACGAACCGCACTACCAGGTCGCTTCGATCCATAATGAGCGCGGCTATAGCAAGATCCGGTCCGCGCTGGCCCAAAGCTACGACGTGGGGGCGAGCCGGCCCGACATCCAGGTGGTGGACGTGGACCTTTTAGGCGACCGCCATCTGCGGCTTCGGCACACGGTGAAGGACGGCATCATGCTCGAGGGCGAAAGTCGCGACGCGACCCTGCGCCATATCCGAAGCCTGTGGGGCTACGACGTGAGCCTCGCGTCAATCGACGGCGAAACCGGCGCGATGCTCAGCGAGCGCTCGACAAAAGAACTTTGAGATCGGAGGCCAGGCTCCGCCTAAGGTGTGTTGAGATTCAGGTCAGGCAACGCCGAGAATGGTGGTTTCCGAGAGCCGGAGCGGAGCGTGCTTGAAGTAAGTGAGCACCGGCCTACGCCGGCCGTAGCCTTGATTTAACTTCTACGCCACTCTTGAGTGCTTCGGCCGGCGAAGGCCGGAAGAGCAGGAAGCCGCCATTTGCAGGCCGGCATCACCTGAATATCAACACAGCTTAGCCTTGGCTTTCGCCGGCGGGCCTGATCCTGAGCCTCGCGATGCGGTTCTTGTCGCGCTTCATCACCACGAAGCGCATGCCGTGGAAGGTGAAGGCCTGCTTTTCCTCAGGGATCGTCTGTGTCTCATGGATGACGAGGCCGGCGATCGTCGTCGCCTCCTCGTCCGGCAGGTCCCAGTCGAGCGCACGATTGAGGTCGCGGATCGGCACCGTACCGTCGACGACGACCGAGCCGTCCGCCTCCTGCTTGACGCCCTGCATGTCGACATCGTGCTCGTCGGCGATCTCGCCGACGATCTCCTCGATGATGTCTTCCAGCGTCACCAGCCCTTCCACCTCGCCATATTCGTCGACGACGATGGCGAAATGCGCCTTGCGGCGCAGGAAGGCGTTGAGCTGGTCCTGCAAGGTGGTTGTGTCGGGCACGAACCATGGCTTCGACGCGATTTTTGTAACGTCGATCTTGGAAAAGTCGTTGCCGACCTCGTTGAGCGCCCTCAGCAGATCCTTGGCGTGCAGCACGCCGACGATGTTGTCGAGCGAGCCTTTCCAGAGCGGCATGCGGGTGTGCGGGCTCTGCAGGATCTCGCGCACCACCATTTCGGGCGGATCGTCGGCATTGACCGAGCGCATGTTGGTGCGATGGACCATGACATCCGACACTTCGAGCTCCTCGAGATCGAAGAGCTCGCCCAGCCTGTCGCGGTCCTCGCGCGCCTGCCCGCTGCGGCGGAAGTCGTCGCCATCTTCGTCCGACTCGTCATCGTCGTCATCAGGCTGGATCGGCTGCAGCGTGTGGCCGAAAGCGGCAAGCAGGCGCGTGCGGAACAGCAGCGCCAGCATCATGACGGTGGCGAGGACGGCTGCGACGATCCAGCCGGCGTTGCTCATCCCGGATGGCTCGCCTTGAGGAAGGACAGCACTTCCGAGGGTGGCACGTCCTTGGCGATGAAGGCCTGGCCGATGCCGCGCGTCAGGATGAAGGTGAGCGCGCCGCGCGACACCTTCTTGTCCTGGGTGATGAAGCCGAGCAGCGCCTCGGCGTCCGGCAGATCGCCGGGAATATCGGCCATGCGCCAGGGCAGGCCGACGGCGCGTAGATGCGCCTCCACGCGCTCCGCATCGTCCGGGCTCGCCAGATTGAGGCGCGACGAGAAGCGGTGCGCCAGCGCCATGCCGATGGCGACGCCCTCGCCGTGGACGAGGCGGGCGCCGTCGTAATTCGTGGCGGCCTCGAGCGCGTGGCCGAATGTATGGCCGAGGTTGAGCAGCGCGCGGTCGCCGGTCTCGAACTCGTCGCGGGCGACAACATCGGCCTTGGCTCGGCAGGCCTCGGCGATGGCTTCGGTCCGCTCCGGGCCGCCGGCGAACACTTTTTGCCAATTCTCCTCCAGCCAGGCAAAGAAGGCTGGGCGATCGATCAGCCCGTATTTGGCGAGCTCGGCATAACCGGCGCGGAACTCGCGGATCGGCAGCGTGTCGAGCACGCCGGTGTCGGCAAGCACCAGCTTTGGCTGGTTGAAGACGCCGACCAGGTTCTTGCCGCGGGCGCTGTTGATGCCGGTCTTGCCGCCGACGGAAGAGTCGACCTGCGCCAGCAGCGAGGTCGGCACCTGCACGAAATTCATGCCGCGCCGCACGATGCCGGCGGCGAAGCCGGCAAGGTCGCCGATGACGCCGCCGCCGAGCGCCACGACGACATCGCGGCGTTCGAGCCTGGCGGCGAGCACGCCGTCAACCACCTCTTCGAGATGGGCGAAGCTCTTGGTCTTTTCGCCGGCCGGCAGCGTGATGACGGCCGTCTGGATGCCGCCCTTGTCGAGGCCCGCCTTCAGCGTGTCGAGATGCGCGGCGGCGACGTTGTCGTCGGTGACGATGGCGGCGCGGGTGCCGGGAAGTCGGCTCGCGATTTCCCTTCCGGTGCTGGAAAGCAGGCCGGGGCCGATCAGAATGTCGTAGGCGCGATCGCCGAGCCCAACCTCGACCTTCACCGGTTCGGGATCAATCACGGTTCCACCTCGTCGTCGCTGGTAGCGATCGCGGCGATCCCCAGATAGGAACAAAGCGCGCACACCACCTCGCCGGCGATGACCTCCTTGCGGTCGTCGCGGGTCGCAACCGTGATGTCGGCCGTGGCATAGACCGGATAGCGCTCGCCCATCAGCTTCTCCAGCACGCCGCGCGGATCGGGATTTTTCAACAGAGGCCGGTTCTGCTTCTTCGAAACCCGCTCCATCAGGAGATCGAGATCGGCCTTCAGCCAGACCGAGACGCCGTGACCGGCGATCGCCTCGCGCGTCTGCGCGTTCATGAAGGCGCCGCCGCCGGTCGAAAGCACCTGCGGACCGTTCTCGAGCAGACGCAGAATCACCCGCTGCTCCAGCGCCCGGAACTCGGGCTCGCCATAGCGCTCGAACAGCTCCGGCACGGTCATGCGTGAAACGCTCTCGATCTCCTGGTCGCTGTCGGTGAAGGGCAGCGAAAGCATCGCCGCCACCTTGCGGCCGATCGCCGTCTTGCCGGCGCCCATCAGGCCGACAAACACGATCGAGCGGCTGCCCAGTCGATCGAGCAGCGCGACACGACCTTCGTCCGGCGGATTTGCTGGTAGCGCGTTCATGCGGAACCCTTCTTTGCGCCGTATCGACATCAAAAGCCTGTTTGCGTCAAGCACGGCGCCGCAAGCGGCCGGATCGCGCGGCTTTCCAACGGAACCTTCGCCGGCGAAATCCTTCGTCCTTGAATTGCCCGGATTGGCGTCCCATAAGGGCACAGGGTTTGGAAACGCAGGACAAGAAGACGGGCGAAAGCTGAATGCCGACATTGTTTCGCTTTGTCGTGACGCTGGCGGTTCTTGCAGGCATTGCCTATGGCGCGATGTTCGCGCTGGCGATGTTCGTGGAGCCGAAGAAAGCGGAAATGAGCGTGCGCATTCCCGCCGAAAAGCTCAATCCAAAGAAGAACTAACCAGGGAAAACCGACCCCGGCGATATGAACAGCGCGGCCCGCATCGAAGCCTTTCTGGAGATGATGAGCGCCGAGCGGGGGGCGGCGGAAAACACGCTTTCCTCCTACCGCCGCGACCTGGAGGACGCTTCCGCCGCGATTCGCGGCGGGCTGGCGCAAGCGGGCGTCGCCGACATCCGGGCCTATCTCGACGATATCGCAGCGCGCGGCTTCGCGCCGACCTCGCAGGCGCGCAAGCTGTCGGCGATCCGCCAGTTCTTCAAATTCCTCTATGCGGAAGGCCTGCGCGGCGACGACCCGACCGGCACGCTGGACAGCCCGAGGAAAGGCCGCCCGCTGCCGAAGACGATGACCGAGGCCGAGACCGGCCGCCTGCTCGACCGCGCGACCGAGGAGGCGGGCGCTGCCGCGCCTGACGGCGATAGAATGGCGGCGCTGCGCCTGCATGCGCTGGTCGAGGTGCTTTATGCCACGGGCCTGCGCGTTTCCGAGCTCGTCGGCCTGCCGGTGACGGTGGCGCAGCGCGACGACCGCTTCTTCATGGTGCGCGGCAAGGGCGACAAGGAGCGCATGGTGCCGCTGTCGGTGAAGGCGCGCGCGGCGATGCGGGCATGGCTTTCGGAACGGGCAGCCAGGCCGGCCTTTGCCGACAGCCCCTATCTGTTTCCGGCTGCTTCCGACAGCGGGCATCTCTCCCGGCAGGTTTTCGCCCGCGATCTCAAAGGCCTGGCGGCCCGGGCCGGTATCGCTTCGGCCAAGATCTCGCCGCATGTGCTGCGCCATGCCTTCGCCAGCCATCTCTTACAGAACGGTGCCGATCTTCGGGCCGTGCAGCAGCTGCTTGGCCACGCCGATATCTCCACCACGCAGATCTATACCCATGTGCTGGAGGAGCGGCTGGTGCGGCTGGTCAACGATCATCACCCGCTTGCCGACTAGGCCTCATATCGCTATGTGAGGGCGACGTTCCACCGCCCGGAACCAGCATTTCCAGGGTTCCGCCAGCCATTGCCTTCCGACGGATCGGTCCGCTCAAGCATGTATAATTACCTCGATTTCGAAAAGCCGGTGCAGGATCTGGAGCTCAAGATCCTCGAGCTGAAGAAGCTCGCGGAGAACGGCGAGGCGGTCGATGTCGCCGACGAGATCAACAGGCTGGAGAAGCGCTCGCGCGATGCGCTGCGCGACCTCTACAAGGCGCTGACCCCGTGGCAGAAGGTGCAGGTCGCGCGCCATCCCGACAGGCCGCATTGCGTCGACTACATCAAGGGCCTGTTCAGCGATTTCACGCCTTTGGCCGGCGACCGCAATTTCGGCGACGACCAGGCGATCGTCGGCGGCTTCGCCCGCTTTCGCGGCGAGCCGGTGGCGGTGATCGGCCAGGAGAAGGGCTCCGACACGGCAAGCCGCATCAAGCACAATTTCGGGTCGGTGCGGCCCGAGGGCTACCGCAAGGCGGTGCGCCTGATGGAACTGGCCGACCGCTTCAAGATCCCGCTTTTGACGCTGGTGGACACCGCCGGCGCCTATCCCGGCGTCGGCGCAGAGGAGCGCGGCCAGGCCGAGGCCATCGCGCGCTCGACCTCGGCTTGCCTGGCGCTCCAGGTGCCGTCGATCTCGGTCGTCATCGGCGAGGGCGGCTCCGGCGGCGCCATCGCGATCGCCACCGCCAACCGCGTCTATATGCTCGAGCATGCCATCTATTCGGTGATCTCGCCGGAGGGCGCGGCCTCGATTCTCTGGCGCGACACCACCCGTTCCAAGGACGCGGCGACCAGCATGAAGATCACCGCCCAGGATCTTCTCGAGATGAAGATCATCGACGCCATCGTTCCCGAGCCGATCGGCGGCGCCCAGCGCGCGCCGGAAACGGTGATTGCCGCCACCGGCGACCTCATTGCCAAGACGATGAAGGACTTTGCCGGCGCCAACACCGATTTCCGCGAGCAGCGCCGCGAGAAATATCTGGCCATGGGTCGCAGCCTCTGACCCGGCCCGGCATTCAACTGTGGCCGGCATGAGCATTTTCGCCACAAAAATGCCGCCGGATTCGGCTCAATGGAATTTGCCGTGAGGGGTTTGCCAAGGCTTGCGGTAAGGAATTTTCAAGGTTAACGGGCTTACGGTCCACTGGTGTTCAGCCTGCGGGCCGACCGCGCCGAAGCCATTGGCCCGAAAGAAAAGACACAGCCTTACCGATGTTTGCCAAGCTTGCCCGCACTGGAGTCCTGATCGCCGCCATCGGCATTGCCGGCTGCAATGATTCGTCGATGAAGGATTTCGCGCCGGAGGCCAACAAGCCGCTGCCGGACAAGATCCTGGCCGACATGAAGGCCAAGGGGATGGTGCGCACCTCCTCGGTGATGGCGCGCATCTTCAAGGAAGAAGGCAAGCTGGAGATCTGGAAGGCCAAGACCAACGGCCGCTACGATCTCGTCGCCAGCTACGACATCTGCAAATGGTCGGGCAAGCTCGGGCCCAAATACACCGAGGGCGACCGCCAGGCGCCGGAGGGCTTTTACACGGTGCGTCCGTCGCAGATGAACCCCCGGTCGCACTACCACCTGTCCTTCAATATAGGCTTCCCCAACGCTTATGACCGCGCCAACGGTCGCACAGGTCAAAACCTGATGGTGCACGGCGCCTGCTCGTCGTCGGGTTGCTACTCGATGACCGACGCGCAGATCGAGCAGATCTATGCTTTCGGCCGCGACGCCTTCGAGGGCGGGCAGACCGAGTTCCAGATCCAGGCCTTCCCGTTCCGCATGACCGCCGCCAATATGGCGCGCTACCGCAACGACCCGAACTACGAGTTCTGGAAGATGCTGAAGGTGGGCTACGACAATTTCGAGATCACCAAGGTGCCGCCGAAGGTCGATGTCTGCGAGAAGCGCTACGTCTTCAACCAGGTGGCGCCAGAAGGCACGACCTTCGATCCGACAGGCCCCTGCCCGACAACAACGCAGCCGGACTCGCTGAAGACAGCCTTTACCGACTACGAGAAGCGCTACGACGCGGCATTCAATGCCGCCATCAAGGGAAGCACGCTGCCGCCCAAGCCGGCCATCGCCGGCATCAAGGAAGCCAGCATCGTTTCCGAATGGTCGAAGCGCCGCGCCCGCGGCGAGCGCGTGCCGATCGAGCCACCCTCGATGAATTCCGACGGCTCGGTGACCGAAACGACGCGCATGGGCCGTATCGATTCCCCGCTCGGCCGCAAGATGGCCGCGCTCGACGCGGAGAAGGAAGCCAAGCGCAAGGCCGAGGAGCAGCGGCTGGCGGCGATCGAGGCGGCCAAGGCCGCCAAGGAAGCTGCCAGGGCGCAGGCGCTGGCCGAGAAGGAAGCCGCCAAGCAGGCTGCCCAGCAGCCGGTGGTCACCGCCGGCGTCGAGGCGGCGGCGCCCGCCCAACCGGCGGCGGAAACACAGCAGGCGGCGAGTGCCGATGAGGGCACGGTCTCGAAGCTGAAGAAGAAGCTGCTCGGCATGTTCGGCGGCTGAGGCCTTTCGCCTTGCCCAGGCCCGCCATTTACGACCTCAAGGGACTGAATTGCCCGTTGCCGGTGCTGAAAGCCCGCAAGCGCCTGGCCGCGATGCGGCCCGGCAGCCGCCTGTGGCTGGAAACCACCGATCCGCTCGCCGTGATCGACATTCCGGCCTTCTGTGCCGATGCCGGCCACCAGTTGATCGAGACGGCCGCGGTCGCCGGCGGCCATCGCTTCCTGGTCGAGCGCGGCGGCGCGGTCTGAGCCATTCCAGCGAAAGTGCGCAGCTCTGAATCTGGCTGCTCTTTCGGCTTACAGCCCGGCGATCGCCAGCGGATTGGCTTCGAGCGCCGCCCGGTCCGGCGTGTCGACCGACGGCCTGTTGGCAAAGGCGGAGAATAGCCGCTGGATATAGTCGTCCGGCATGTCGAGCGTGATCAGCACCAGCCGGGTGCCGCGCTCGCCGTCCGGCCAGGCCGGCAGCCTTGCCGGCGGATGCAGGATCTTCTGCACGCTGTGGACGACCAGCGGCCGTGACGGATCTTCCACGAGCTCGATGACGCCCTTCATGCGCAGCAGCTTCTCGCCATGCGTCGAGCGCAGGAGATCGAGGAACATCTCGATCGCCGAGAACGGCACCGGGCCGGCATGAACCAGCGAATGCGAGCGCACGCGGCTGTCGTGGCGATGATCGTGATGATGATGGTCATGATCATGGCCATCATGGTCGTGATCGTGCGCCGCCCCTTCGCCGAGCCAGCGCCGCACATCGGCGCTCTTGGTTTCGGGATTGTAGAGGCCGCAATCGAACAGGGTCCCAGCGCCTGTGGCGGAATGATTTACGTCGAGCAGCACCGCGCTTGGATTGATCTGCCTGAGCCTTGCCAGCACCGCCTCGACGTCGCCCCGATCGGCTAGGTCGGCCTTGGTCAGCACGATGCGGTCGGCGACCGCCGCCTGCTTCACCGCCTCGACGTGGGTGTCCAGCGTCGCCTCGCCGTTGACCGCATCGACCAGCGTGATGACGCCGTCGAGCCGGAAAGCCTGCACCAGCGCCGGATGCGCCATGATCGACTGCAGCACCGGCGCGGGGTCGGCAAGACCGGTGGTTTCGATCACGACGCGGGCAAGCCTGGCGATACGGCCGGTCTGCAGCCGGTCGACGAGGTCGGCCAGCGTGTCGACGAGATCGCCGCGCACCGTGCAGCAGAGGCACCCGTCGGAAAGCTGGATGATACCGTCCGAAGCCTGCTCGACCAAAAGATGGTCGACCGCCACCTCGCCGAACTCGTTGATGATGACCGCCGTGTCGGTAAGCCGCGGATCCTTGAGCAGCCGGTTGAGCAGCGTCGTCTTGCCGGCGCCGAGGAAGCCGGTGAGCACCGAGACGGGAATGGGAAAACCGCCGCTCATCCTCCCGGTCACCGGTTAGTTGGCGGCCTTGGCCGGCTGGTCGCCCTGCGCGGCGGCAGCGGCCGTGCCGGTCGCGGCGGGTTCAGCACCGGCCGGCACCGGTATGTCCGGCCGCCACGTTGGCAGTGGCACATCGGCATATTCCTGGCTGCCCGGATCGACGAAAGCCTTGGGCGCCGGTCCGGTCGCGTCGCCAAGGCCGACCGCGACCAGAGTCGGGTGGTCGAGTTTCACCTGATAAGGCGATTTCGCCTTGTCCTTTGCGGCGACGGTCGGTGCGGCCTCGGACTGCTCTTGCTTGGTCTTCTTCTTGCAGATCTCGTCATGCAGGTCGTTGGGCGACAGCGTGTCGCCATAGGGCTTGAGCGCCGCAAGCGTCGTCGAGCCGGCGGCCGGCGCATCAAAACCCCGGTCGAGCAGCTTCGCTGCCGTCTCGGCGCGGCTGATGGCGGATTTTTCGCCAAGCACCACGGCAACCAGCGTGCGGCCATTGCGTGTCGCCGAGCCGATCATGTTGAAGCCCGACGAGCAGACGAAGCCGGTCTTCATGCCGTCGGCGCCAGGATAACGGCCGATCAGCAGATTGTAGTTCGGGAGCGCTTTCTTGCCGACGGCAAGGCCCTCGATCGAGAACCACGGCGCGTATTGCGGGAAATCGTTGCGGATCGCCGTCACCAGAACGGCGAGGTCGCGCGCGGTCGTGTACTGGTCGGGCGAATAGAGCCCGTTCGGATTGACGAAATGCGTGCCGGTCATGCCGAGCCTGGCGGCCTCGGCGTTCATCCTTTCGGCGAAGGCCTCCTGCGAGCCGCCGATATTCTCGCCGACCGCCATGGCGATGTCGTTGGCCGACTTGACCAGCATCATCTTCAGCGCATTGTCGAGCCGCATCACCGAGCCCGGCTTGAAGCCCATCTTGCTCGGCGGCTCGCCGGCGGAATGCTTCGTCACCTTGATCGGCGAATCGAGCGCCACCTCGCCGGCAGCGATCGCCCGGAATGTCACATAGGCAGTCATCAGCTTGCTTAGCGAGGCGGGGTACCAGCGCTTGAAGGCATCCTGATGCTCCAGCACCTTGCCGCTCTTCAGGTCGAACAGCACCACCGGATTGGCGCGCGCCGCGCCGGAAAGCGTCGGTAGCGCCAGCGCCCCCGCAAGCAACAGGTTGAGGAAATGCCTCTGCCGCATGATCTATTCCGAAATCGCCTCTTGCCGTAATTGCCGCCGGCTCCGTAAGATTTCGTTACGCAATGGCCAGCATGATGCGGACCGACCCTCGACCCGGAACGCATTCTTTGCGTGCTATTTATCCTATGTGTCGCCAAAATGGCAAAGCGCCAGACAATCACAATTGCTGAGCGGGCTTGAACCGCCCGCCCCAACAACGAGATGGACCGATCATGCCAATTCTGAACCGTGCCGCGGAACTGCAGGAAGAAGTCGCCGGCTGGCGGCGGCATCTGCACCAGACGCCGGAACTCAACTTCGACGTGTTCCAGACCGCTGCCTTCGTCACCGACAAGCTTGAGGCCTTCGGCTGCGACGAGGTTGTCACGGGCCTAGGCAAGACCGGTGTGGTCGGCATCATTCGCGGCAGCAAGGGCGATGGCCCGACCATCGGGCTGCGCGCCGACATGGACGCGCTGCCGATCGAAGAGATCACCGGCAAGCCCTATGCGTCGACCGTTCCAGGCAAGATGCATGCCTGCGGCCATGACGGCCACACCGCCATGCTGCTTGGCGCCGCCAAACATCTCGCCGAGACCCGCAATTTCGCCGGCACCGTGGCGGTGATCTTCCAGCCTGCCGAGGAAGGCGGCGGCGGCGGCAACGAAATGGTCAAGGACGGCATGATGGAGCGCTTCGGCATTTCCAAGGTGTTCGGCATGCACAACATGCCGGGCCTTCCCGTGGGCGAGTTCGCCATCAAGCCTGGCCCGATCATGGCGGCGACCGCCGAATTCACCATCACCGTCACGGGGCGTGGCGGCCATGCGGCCATGCCGCACGGCACCATCGACCCGATCGTCATCACCAGCCAGTTGGTCGGCGCTTTGCAGACCATCGCCTCGCGCAGCACCGACCCGGTCGAGGCCGTGGTGGTGTCGGTGACGAAGTTCCACGCCGGCGATGCCTATAACGTCATTCCCGAAAAAGCCGAGATCGCCGGCACGGTGCGCACGCTGAAGAAGGAAGTGGCCAGGAAGGCGGAAGAGCGCATCCGCGATATCTGCGCCGGCCTTGCGTCGGCCTTCGGCGCGACGATCGAGGTCGACTACGACGCCAACTATCCCGTCACCTTCAACCACCCGGAAGAAACGGTCTTTGCCAGCGACGTCGCCGCCGGCATCGCCGGCGACGCGCATGTCCACCGCGCCATCCAGCCGGTGATGGGCGGCGAGGACTTTTCCTACATGCTGGAAGCGCGCCCGGGCGCCTTCATCTTCATCGGCAACGGCAACAGCGCCGGCCTCCACCATCCGGCCTATGACTTCAACGACGAGGTCATCCCGCATGGCATGAGCTATTGGGTGAGGCTGGCGGAGACGGCACTCGCCGCCTGAGGCTTCTCGCAATGAAGGACGGCGGGCTCCCGCCGCTCCTGCCCAATCTGACAGGAAAACCACCGGATGCTTCGCACGGCATCGATTGCGTATAACCCGCCTCTTGGCGAACCGTCCCGAAGCGGTTATGTGTCAGGCCGCGTGGTCCCGTAGCTCAGTAGGATAGAGCGGCACTAAGGGGGGAAAAGTTACCAGTCTGGAAGATTCTGAGCTGCCACAGGGGGTTGCCGCAGCGGTAACTTTACCTGTTTGGCTCAATTGATATTTGCGGGCGCATCGGGTACGACGCCGTTGCAAGACGAGAAAGTCCACGTAGCTCAGTTGGATAGAGCACAGGATTCCTGAAGCAATTGGGGGTTGTATTCGGAAACGATACAACCGATCTGCTCAAATTCGGGGAACGCTTCGCTGAACTCTCAGCATGCCAATCCCGAGCCAAGCTCCGGAGAATTCCGGTGAAGGTGTAGAGACTGGATGGGCAGCACCTAACGGCCTCGGCCAATGGTGAAGGGACAGTCCAGACCACGAACGCGCAAGCGGCGGCGAAAGCCGAAGTGGTATGAATCCTGGGGTCGCAGGTTCAAATCCTGCCGTGGACACCAACTACATAGTCGGCGATCACAATGGGCTAGAGGGGCCAGCGCGTTCTTTCGCCTACTCGAGATTCGCAAGTCAGAAGGCGACACGGGGCTCCCATCGCATATGCACCATAGCGGGGGAACAGATTCTCGTCCTTCGAATCTTTTCATCGCGACCGCGGACCATTTTCGCTCACTCGGGACGACGTCGGCAGCGTGTGACAGGCGAGTGTCTGTCGATAGTTCTCCTGTCTCTCCGCCCAACCCGACGGTTTCCGAGCATGTCCAAACAGTCCCTTGCCGGAAGCACTACGCCAGAAGGCTGTCAGCGATACCGCCAATGCGGCAGGGCACCGACGGTATCCACGACGCCCCAACTAGCGACAGAAGCCACCAGCTGGTTCTCTAGCCCTCGCATGCAAACGGAACCCGTAAACTCCTTCTCCTGCTAGTTCTCCCGCGCCCTTCGTGTCTTCCGGATGCGCTCGAAATCCTCGATGAAGAACCTTAGTTTGTCGAAGAGATGGCCGCCCATTATCCTCGACCCAGGAGGCGTCTTGCGGCTGACCCTCACTCCGAGATCGCTTAGCTCGAAACCACTATTGGCAAGCGTCTGAAGCCAATCCTTGAGGCTCGCCATTATTTCATCGGCACCAACGCCCTCTGGCAGGCCACCAGCCGGTACCGGGACGCCCTCGTCAACAATCTGCTTCAACACATTGTTGCGTTGCACCAGCTCGTAGATGATCTCCTTCAATCGATCTACGAGGTCGCCCGTCGACGGATCCATCACTGACGTATCGATCTTTTCGACCTCGTTTCCATCGATAGGGGCGTCGGCATCAATGTTCATGATGTCGTGATACGCCTTTTTCCAGATCCTGATAACCTTGCTGTAGGAGTTGAAGATCGTCCGCTCGAGTGGGAAGTGCGGATTGCTCTTACGGCCTTCTTCGGCCACGAGCTTTGCAGTCGGAAGCAGCGGCGTCTTTCGCATTACTAGCCGCCGGCAGATCCCATTGATGCCTTCAACGTTGGATTTTGCCCTGCTGCCGTCTGGCAACGCGTCGAGCATCCCTTCCGACTTCTTGTCAGCTATCGCAATGATGGAGCCTATCCTGGACGGCATTACACCATTGCCTCCACGGCGGGAGGGCTGTCACGCCGGGTCACTCCTAGCCAGGTCGCTCCTGGCCAGGTCACTCCTGAAAGGAGGATTGGCTCCGACAGGGAAACCTCGAGCAAGTTCCTGACCTGCTCCTCGATCCCGAGATCGCTATAACGAAGTGTCCCCGCCGCTAGGCCTGCAATCTCTGCCCTCGACGCTCGAGCGCTGATAAAGAGGCAGTACTGGTCCATTGCCCATCGCCGATGCTCCGGACTGACGTCGGTCCTCATCCGGGGTGACACAACGCCCGAATTAAACATCATTAGGTCGCAGTAATCGTCACGCTTCCGCTCGACCCGCTCATCGCCGAGGACCTTATAGACGCGGCCCGCAAAGGTAATGCGCACGGCCTGCTCAAACTCTGTCACCTCGCGATATTCGAACAGTGCCGAGCGACTACTTGTGACAAGCATGAGACCTGCCTCGCCTTTTGGATCTGCATTGTACAGTTTGACGCACGCGCTGACGTACACTTCCGTATAAAACATCGCTCTATCAACCGATTCCTGCTCATTCTTCAACTGCTGCATGCTAGCGCCGAGCTCGTCCCACCGATTCTCGTACTCAGCGACACCAATCGTCCCATCTCTATATGCTTGGTCATATTGAGCGGCCAGCTCATTTACCTTGCTCTCCTCTCGAGACAAGTATTGCCTGCGTTCAGCTAGCTTAGTTGAAAAATCGGTCAGCTCATTCATCCATGGCGGACCCGATATAAAGTGACGGCACACTACGCAATTTCGCGGTTCGACCGGCCCATAAACACCCTTCGACACACCTTCACTTTCGTCCTTACGAATTAGATCTCCGCCGTCGCCGCATCGGGATCCGTCGTACGGGCATACGCCGATCGCTGCGTTACAGAATTCGAACTGCGATGCAGACTCTATCGCCGAACGGACAGCCGATGGCGACAGCGACACGGTTCGCCTAAGCGCTTCGTCGACCTTCATACGTTTCAAATCGTTGATGAACTGACGCTGGGCCTCGAACCTAGCGGTAGCCTTTTCCACAGCGTCGGCGATTTCTGACGGATGGGGCTCCGTGTAGAAGATCGTCATGGCAAGGCTCGCGTGACCTGCGATGAATTTACTCAACAAATCCAAGGGCATCCCGCCGCGCCGCAAGTTTGTCAGGCCGCGAACGCGCAACCCGTGGATGTTGTAGCGCGGATTGCACGGCCGTCCCGTCTTCGGCTGGATGTCTACGAGGGTCACTTGGTTGCCGGGGTGTTGCTTGTTCCAGCGGTGCTGTATTTCAAGAAGAATCAAGCCCCAGGCATGGTCTATTTCGGAGGACGTCACAATACGGCCTTGCTCTGGCCAGTATCCGGTTGGGAAAAGGCGACTTAAAGGGAAGATATTCGGCATCATTGCCTTGGTTGATTCTGGGTAATCCTGAGGCGCATCGAGGTAAACCTCTGGTCCGACTGGCGTTTTGATCGGATTAAACTTTTGCTGCCATTTTCGTAGGCCCCACAACCTCTTGAAGACTGCAGGCATATGCCACGGCATCGCGAATGGATCGCCCGTTTTATTCGTATTGACCCAGAGTCCAGTGATAGGTTTTATTTCGTCTTCTATCTCGATAGCGTAACCTCGTGTGGGGAAATCTTCCCGCGGCTCTCCGACAAGATCCGCCCAAAAACCCGCCAGAGGCCCATTGTTCTTCTCCCATTTCATCTTGTCGCCATTGAAATGGCGCACGTCCCCCTCGCCACTGTCGAGACGCCGGATCTGTCCCATCCGGAGTGGGATGTCCAGCATTGTCCTGAATAGGGTCGGAATTACCGGGCAATAGAGATTTCGGACCTTACCATTGACGACGAGATCGATCCTGAAGTTCTTTCCAGGCCATCCATTTGCGCCTTCGTCCAAAATCTCCTTCATTATCGGGATCAATTTCTCAGGTAGCGGCCGTGAGCGCGCTCTGCTGGGCTTAGGGCTCCTCTTGACTTGGTTCTTAACCTTGTCGACTTCCTTTTGCGAGACAAGGTCGAACTGCACCATGCCGCCAATCTCTTCAACCAGCTGCTCACTTATGCTTATCGAAAGTTTCCTTGCCGCTTCAACAATGGAGAGAACGTGCTTGCTTGATTTTCCTCCCGTCTCTTCTGCCAAATAGGAAGTGAAGGATTCGGGGCGGGCCGCAGACAAGACGACTTCGCGCACCGTCTCATTCGGGAAGGTTTTCTTGATCCAGGATGCGACCTTGATGATTGCTGCCTGAACCAGGCCGGGCCTCATGCGCGAGTCCTCCCGGAAATTTTGAGAAAGACTCAATAGTTCCTGGTCGACGGAGTCATTCGAGTGCTGAAAGGCGTGCCAACCCGGATTACGTCCAGGGAGGGCTGACTTGTGCTTACGAGACTTGGCGAGGAGAGTGGATTCGTTGAAGACTTTGGCCAAGCCGATGACGACGTTGGATACGCATTGTACTGAGACGTTGCTCGCCCCGAGGACTTCCCTGTTCCATCCCATTCCATCGCTCGTGCGGAAGAAATCGACCACGGCGTGAACGAAGGCGGTCGGCGCTTCGTCTAGCTTGTTGAATCCACTAGCGCACACCGAAAACACGGACAGAATACGCTCTATGGTTCCCCACGCTACCTGCTTGTCGCTTACCCTATCGATGAACGCGAAAGCTCCGGCGGCTTCCAGTGCCATGCGCAGTTCACAGCCAAATTGCGAAATCTCGTTGAAGGACCTGCAGATATCCTTGTGAAGCGGCTGCTTAAAAATAGTGTACGGTGAGATACATATCCCCTCGTCAAATATGAGCTCGACCGCAACCAGGTGCTCCTCAGTTGGCGGCTTCATATGCGAAAGCGACCTGATCAGTTTCAATGCCTTCACTCCTTGTCGCGAGAATTTCGTGGATCCGTCATCCTTTTGGTCTACCTCCTCTAGGTTCAAAAAGGCTTCTTCGCCTTCCACGGTTCTGAAATAGTGCATTTCCATATACCCTTCTTGGTGTTATTTGCGGTGCCAGAACTTACCCGAGCATCACCAGACATCAGTTGGTTTCTACGGCAGACTTTTCCTGCTTGCGCTCTTGTCTAACTTCTCGTCGCACCGCTACTGAAACTCCCAACTTGGTGAGTGTCGGAATTGCGACACGAATTCGTCGTGCAAATTGCGCAATGAGTAATCGGCCGAATGCCCTTCGCTTGCATGTGTCAGCACCAGATTGATTTCGGACGGTGTCAGGCGCGTATAAACTTTGTGGGCGTTGAGCGACCGATGGTGCATGCAGCTTTGGATTATCCGGCCTTCTACGCCGGACGTGAACAGGAACCTCCCGTAGAAGTGTCGCCCACCGTGAGGCGTAGTTCCCTTCCATTTCTTGGGGACCATCATGGCGGGATCATCGAACATTATGCCGATCCGTTTGACGGCTTGCTCCCAGCAATGATCGAACGCACTCATGGTATAGGGGTCCCCGACGTCTCCACCGCCCGAGGTCAAGGTGCGTCCACTACTGACGAATAGGAAAGGGTGGTCCCGGAGGGACCGCGAGCGCCTAGCCATGATGGCCGGGCGTGTAGAGTAAATGTATTGTTTCAGTAGTCTGGCAACTCTTTGCCGGAGCGACAGGATTGGGAGGAAATAACCAGGCGTCCCCTCCTCGTCGTCGGCCATCCCTTTCCAACCGGCTGCATTTCTGCCTCTATCTCGGTTACGTGGCAGCAGCCCGAACCGTGCCAGGTACTCTTCACGGGAAATATCTCTCCCGTCGGCCTGGATTTTCCCGAACTCAGGATGATGGAAGAAGATCCACGGAACGTCGCCGATGAACTGAATGTCTGATGTGTAGAGGTGAAAGCCTTCGGATTTTCGGAGTCCCAGCGCGATGATAAGATGCGCCAGCAATTGGCCAGCCTCGTCGCATTCCCCCAATTTGTCCTTGAATCCGTTGTAGAGGAACGGCCCCAAATATTTTGCGGGAAAAGTTGGAACCGCGCTCGCGCTCTTCCTGCTCCGCTCGATCACTCCAGGAAAGGCGTGGGACGGCTTGCGTTCCATACCTTTCAAGTGTCCAAGCAACGAATTGCTCTTTCGGATCAGCAGTTCTGAGGCAAGGTTTAGAGCGACTGTCGGAGACTTGGCGGCTGCATCGGTCGAAGCCGCCTGGACCCATCGGGCGGCAGAAGGCTCGTTCTCCATCCACCTAAAATAGACGGTGAGGGCCGAGAGCAGGACGGCTGCCTGCCGCTTTCCCAGTGGGCTCCAGTAGAGCCGAGTTTGGTCAACGATGCGTCCGCTGGCAGCCACCTCCATCGTACCGTGCACAAGTGAACTGGCGAGCCCGCGCAGTAGACGTCTCTCCAGACGACCCTCCTTCCTCCATTGATCGAAGAACGGAGACTTGCCCACTGCTAGCGAATGATCCACCAGCGCACCAAGCGCCCGAGCAGCATTCTTCATCCACGTGTAGGACATAGCAGAATTGTCGGCGAAGAACTCTAGGAGCATCTCGTCGCGGGAAACCCGGAGCAGTCCATCGGCGTCCGGAAGTATGAGCCATAGGACCGGACGCTTCTTGAAAGAACCGTTCTCATACACGGTCTGACGGACAATCAAATGATTCCGCCCGCGCTCAAGGCGGGATAGATTCAGCCTTTGCGTTTTCGGACTCTTTTTTCGTGTCGATCTCGTAGACAATTCCGTTCTCCATATTCAATAGATGGACAAGCGTGTCCGCGCCACAAGTCGCAGCAGCGGACTCGCGGGTCGGGCGCCCGT
Source organism: Mesorhizobium album (assembly GCF_033977205.1). NCBI lineage: Bacteria > Pseudomonadati > Pseudomonadota > Alphaproteobacteria > Hyphomicrobiales > Phyllobacteriaceae > Mesorhizobium > Mesorhizobium album. The sequence goes on from NZ_JAVIIW010000010.1 coordinate 149,869, forward strand.
TGAAAGGATGATGACGTCGGCGAATCGCGCTGGCCCGTACATCGCGGGCGATTCGATCAAAGCGCATCCGCGACGCGCAGTTGCGCGTCCGCACCCTAGCTTCGGCGAACCGCATTCTGGGATGGATGGGCGTGATTAGTCCCCGAAAAGCCGTGTTTTTAGACAGACTTAGCGTACGCGTTCCGTTGGCAGGAAAACCGATCAAAAACAGTGGCGTGTTCGGGAATATGGTGCTAGAAAGCCTCCATGCGGCCTCCTTTCCTGACAGGGTTTTGGAGCCGGATCGCTCGGGTGAGTGCGTTGCCGCGCACTCACCCGAATCTTTATGTCCGAATCGCTGCCCCGGACCATATCCGCAACTGTGGACGGCCACAACTGTTTGCTCCGAACGTTTTTTGGAGTTGTCCGTGACCAAGCCCGAGCACATCTTAAAGAGTCTTTTGGACGCGATGAGGAGCCGCGTCCAGGAGCAGGAAGCGGAGCTCGCTCTGTTCCGAAAGGCCGCAGAAGACTATCGGAAGAAGGCTGAGGAATTCATCGCCGCTCGGAGTGCAGAGATCGTCCGGACTCAGAAGAGCATAGAGGTCTTCCAAGCCGAATTGGCTGCCATGCGCAGCTTCCGCGAGGTTTCACCGCCGGCTGAACCTTCCATTCCGACAATGCCCGCTGCGACGACCAGCGAGAACACGAGCGAGTCCGGGCGCATTCGCGACGCCGCACGGGGAATCCTTCGTGAAGCTGGGCGACCCTTGATGCAGCGGGAGATCAAGGCAAAAATGGACGAGATCGGCGTTGAGATTCAATCCGCCGATCCGGTCGAGTTGATTCGTGCCGCCCTACGGCGGCATAGCACGGAATTCCAGCACGTTAAGGGTCAAGGCTGGGCCTTGGCCAGTTCGGACGACTAACGCGCATGACCAGGTAAACCGCGCAGCAAGGTTTCGAGATCGACCATTCGAAGCGAATCCTTTGGGGTCGTCGTGAGCAACGTCCGTACGAGGGGATCCCAGTGTCCGGACATGCGCTGATCACCCATCACCTGCCGCATCCGCGCTCGATACCAGAGCGATTCAAGGGCGACCTCCTCAACGCCGCCTATGCTTCCGATCTTACCTAACTCATTGAATTCGGACGTCCAGCGCTATGGGTGCATGGACATGCGCACGACAGGTGCGACTGCCAGATCGACGATACTCGCGTCGTTTGCAATCCGAGGGGGCTGAGCAGCGAGTTCGATCCAGCGCTCGTGATTGAGACGATCTTTGAGACCGCACGGACCGAAGCACTGCGGAGAGCACGGTGGATTAGATGATCGCGAAAAAATGACCGAGAGTCCCACGGGCTAAGGCGGGCGTGACTGCTTTGCGCCACATGTCAGACGTAGAACCAACTGCTTCGTGATCTCAAAAGCGGTCATCTGGGCGGTCAACTGAGGCGGCTGACTTCCGCCAGAAGCCGGCTGCGACTAGAACCTGGCCGGAACACTTCGACGAATTTGACTGCGATAGTGATGTGACATCGCTTATCGAAGTCTTGAGAACCGGTCGTGGAGAGCCATCGCCCCCGGTAGCTGTTGCGCAACCAAATGAGCAGCCAGTGTCATCGCGGCGTTTCGCTGCGTGGCATTCGCGGCGATCGCTGGACCCTCACTCGCGATTAGCGCGCTAAGGTAAGCAAGGACATCCTCCCCGGTTTTATCCCGGCGCCATTTCGCTGCCCGGCCGTCAGGTTCAAGTGCCTTAGCAATCCATGGCACGGCTTTCAGCCTCAGCGATGCCCCGGCAGCTTGAGATAGGAAGGAGCAGAAGGCAGAGACGTTCTCTTCCCGGCCAGCGAGATGCTCGGCCGCCCAGCGCTCGTGGAGATCGGCCATCCGAGGCACTAGCCCGAACGCGTTCGGATAGAACTTTAGGTTGACAGTGCCAAAACCGAGAATTTGGCAAAGCATATTTTCGCCGTAGTACCATTGACGGCCGTCCGTCCATCCGGGCGCCGTCAGGGCATACTCCGCCATGGCGCGCCAATGTGCATAGAAGACTTCCAGGTCAACGTTCTTTCCCAGAAGCAACATCCAACTGCTGATGAAATGATCGACTGCGTAGTGGGACATTGCGCCGAGGCGGAGGATGGGTTCCCATAGGTCCCTTGCCTCATTCACATTGAGCGTCGGGAGAAGGCGTGCGATCCGATCGAGCACCTCATAGCCCAAATGCTCCATCGGCCGTTCGCGATCGTTTTTGGGGTCAACGCTGGTCTGCCCATAAGCCCGCCAGGACTCAAAGTCCCAAAGCGACTTCAGCAGTTGCTTCTCTGCCGCATCCAGAGGTCCTTCGCTCTGGAGGAGCCATGCCAACAGCGACCTAAGAAAATTCCAGTCGAGACCGATGACCTGGCGCTTAGGACGATGGCGCATACGATACCGTGCAAAGTCTCTGTCAGCCCGCGCAACGGCTTGCTGGTATTCAAGCTTGCCGACACGCTTCGCGATTCTCGTGAAATCAACCTGCTCCAACGTCCGATCGCCCTCGATCAATGGGCGCTTCTGCAACCAGCGCTGCCATCTCGTCCAAAGGGCCGGCTCGACTGCGTCGCCATCGTAACGCGGAGCGAGCACGGACAACCCTGAGGCAAGAACACCCAAGAACACGAGCCTGGGCCAGATCTTGCCAAGCTCCAACTTTCTTGCGTGGGCCTCGTTCATCAGTCGGGCCAATGCCTGCATGTCGCCGCAGGTCAGAAGAATGAGCGCCAACTCGCCCCAGTTAGTATCGGTGGCGCCTTCCGTGAGTTTCTGAATTATCGCGTACGCAGATGTCTCAATGGCCAGATTGCCGAGAACAGGGGTTCGACGCTCCCCTGTCGTTGCGAGGCCCGCCACGGCAGCAGCGACGACCTGACTTACCTCCCTGCTCGTCCCGGTGTTCGACGCCAGCCATTCTCCACCTCGAGCCACAAGCGTCGCCGCCGCAGCCAGCCGAGCCTGTTCATAGTCTCCCGCGCTCACTCCTTGGGAGCGCTCCGAGCTAATCACGCTTGCCAAATAGGCAGCCGTCTCAGGCGTCAGGACGCCATACTGCTGCAGCGCTCTGCTGCACTGAAAGGGAAGGCCGACAAGCCCCAGGTCGCTGGCGGCTTTACTTTGATAGCGCTGAAGCCGATTGAGAAGGTGCTTTGGATATGAGAACGTCACGCCCTCTGTCTCAGCGTGGCCGCTCGGTCCCGAGTAGTTTCGTGGATCGAGTTCCTCAATGAGCGCGTCGCGTTCAAGAGCGTCATTTTTGTCTTTCGACTTTGGCCAACGCTTCGCATCCGCCGCTACCTCGCTTGCCAGCTCTGAATTTTCACGAAGAAGCGCGGCGGCGATCCGACGAAGGGTGGTCTTCCGATGCGGTGCGAAAACAAACTGTTTCGCCATCTCGAAGATGTCTTCGCCCGCGCGTGCCCAGCTCATCGCATCGAAAAATTCGCCCTCTCGTACCCGAGCATCATCGAGCTGATAAATTTCGCGACTTTTGAGCAGTGGCCGCAGACACCCTCTTAAGACATCGGGCCGATATTTTCCCGCGCGCAGAAGGACGCCAAGAATGGCCAACGATTTGGACTCGAGCAGAAGTCTCTCGACGTAAGCATCAATCGCTTGGCCCTGGTCGAGCTGAACCATAAGCCACCGTTCGAGCGCGGCAAGCGCACAACCGAGTTGCCCGCTATGCATCGAACTGACGCGGTCCCACTCAAATACCATCCGATTGCCGATGAAGGCTTTGTTGCTGCCGTCGGCCAGAGTCAGTGTAATCGAAGGAGGGTTGTGAGGCCTCAGATCCGCTTGCCAACGCTCGGTGCAAAAGTTCACCAACTGGACGACACATCCGAGGGCGTGATCGGGATTGATTCCCAGCAGGAGGAAAAACGGCCCCTTCCAAAACGCCACCGGGTAGGTGTCGTTGTCGAACTCAAGTCCGAACCCGTCCCTCAGCGATGACCGATCGCGCACGGGGTTGTCTTCTATAATTGACGCGAGCACCACCTCCGAGGCCACTGCTGGTCTCGCGCGCATCAAGGCGCCGATTGAACCCGATCGAAGCACCGCTTCGCGAAAGGCCTCGTCTAGCCTTCCCTTCGGACCGAGTGGCCAAGGCGGCAACCTTTCGGGCTCGAAGATCGACGATATTGGACGGGGCGATCGGCTGCGCTGCGGACTTGCCTTCGCCTTCTCGCGCGCCTGTTCACGATGGAAAGCGTTTGCTTGCTCGACGATCGACTTCAGCGTTGGGCGGCGATGCGCCATCTCCAGAGCAAAATCCGCTACGCCATCGGGAATGTCGTCCGCTGCGAGCAGCGCCGCCGAGAAAGTCGGTTTATCCTCTTTGTCGTAGTGAAATCCGTGCTTCAGTAGATCGAGCTGCATTGCTCTGCCGCAGGCCAGCGCGACCTCCGCGAACTGCAGGCGGTAGGGAAACCGGGCTCCGTCGCTCGTCTCGCGCGGCGTAGCAGTCAGCCAGATCGACGCAACTCGCGCGATTTCGGCGGATGCAGAGGCGGAGGCCCGATCGCGGTGCCGATGCAAAAAGTTACCCAGGGCCGGCCAATAGCCCACAATAGGACTGCGGAATTCACTTTCGAAATGAAGGGCAAAAGATTGGTCAGCGCCATCGCCTCCCTGCCAAGTCGTGACGGTCGCAATGTGGCGGAACCGGACGAGCAAGCGTCGCAGCAGTTCACACTGGTTTGCGAATAGGAGTTCGGCCTTCTCCTCGAGGAAGCGCTCCGCTTCCGGATCGGTAAACAGAGCGTCGAGCAAAAGATCTAACGTAAGCCCGGCGTTCTCCCGCTTGAGCTTTGCGGTCGCGTAGTCCCAAGCCGACGTTTCCCCTTCGGTTTCCCGCAACAGCCACTGACCGGCGAGCCGCAACGCGTTGTGCCATAGCGGGTTCACGGCCAGTGCGTGCCATTCGACCCCCACGATCTCCTTCTCCTTGAGCAACTCGAAACGCGCCCAGTCGGCCGCGAGATCGTGCTCGAATTCCAGCCTGCGTTGCTTGTTCTTTCGTATCGGAAAGCCGTCGGGACGGCTGTCGAAAGCCTCAGCATCTCCACGATCAATGTCCGAAATCGCAAAGCTTCGCTCGAATTCAGCCTCGCGAACCGCAAGTGTCGTAAGCAGACGTTCAAGCGCTATCTTTCCGCCGGTCCACCGGCCGAAGACCAAGTCGACTATTGCCGATGGCGTCGCCAAACCCGTTTGTCCAATCTCAGGCGTGATGGCGGCCCCCATGACCCAACCAAGGGTCCGAAGATTGCGCAGGCCCGTCAGGAGTTGGGGCCGCGACGCCACCCACCTCACAGCAGGTGAACTGCCCAATGCAGCCGCCACCTCTTCGGTTGAAAGTTGTTCTATCGACACCGGACGTACCCGCAGGCCTGCAACTAGGGCGCCCGCGCTGCTCGCCCACAATGCTTGCCCGACCACAATCACCCGCACGCCGTTGGCGGAAAGCTCTTTCAAGAAGGCATTTGCGGCGGGGACGTTTCGCTCCGAAATTCTTTCCGCGGCATCGATGACCAGGATCACGCCTGCCGCGGGCGAGCGGCGCAGTGTGACCGTGAGAGGATGGTTGAGGGTTAGCTGGCGACGGCCCGTCGCGGACAGCACCTTCTCCAGATCGACCGGTCCGAGCCAGAGTTTCTCGTGACTTGGAAAATGGGTCTCTAGCGCGGCGCGAACTATCGCCGATTTTCCGACACCCGAATCCCCGACTACCAACGTAGTCTCATTGTCGACCGCCGCCCGTGCAACATCATCGCGGGGCTTCTGGCGGATCAAGGTTATACCTCCAGGTAGCGACGTGGCTATCGTCGCGAGGTAATCGGATGTCAGGTCACGCAATACGTGCCAATCGGCTTGAAAGTTCGGATGGTCCTTTAGGTCGAAGTGCTGCCTGAGCGAATCCCAAAGCTCGTCGAGCGCAATTGCTCCACCGCCAACCCTCGAGGCGTGCACGCGCTCGACGAGCGACCGCCAAAGCAGCTGGGCGGTTGCGAGCGCTCCGTCTCGGAGCAACTGCCGACAATCCTGAACCACTGCCGCTACATCCTTCGACGGCGCAAGCTGGAAATCGAAGGGAAGCACATCGATCCGCCGGACCATTGCTAGCGAGGCCGTGTGGTCGTGCGCGCCTTCGCCTGAGCCGGTTACGCTCTCAAAAATAGCCCTGTGCTTGGGCGATACGGCGATCCTGGCCAGGGTGAGCGCGCCGTCGGGGCCAGTAGCCCAGCTTTTGATGTCCGACCACTTCGCATTGAACTCCGGATGCGAGTCACGCGTCGCGAGAGCGAAATGTGCCGTTCTGCTCGCCGGTGGATCATCTTGTGTCGTTTGCGCCCAGACGCGCTCGACAAAGTCCTTCGGTAATCCGTTGGCGGTCACTTGCACGTTGCCCTTGCAAGATATCGCCAGGGGCTGCCCATCGGTCACAACGAGCAGATCGTCGATTTTCCAGCCCAGCGCCCCGGTTTGATTCTTCAGTCCGACGCCAAATCCTCCGGGTCCTGACATAGGCTGCCCGCCCAGCATCTTCACCAGAAACCAGGCGCCCACCTCATCCTCGAAGTCATATGCCTCGCCGGAGGTCGAACGCGTGGTAGTGACTGGCTTCTTGCGCGGTTGCCCGTCCTTCTTCGTTGCCATCGCTTTTGTCTCGCCCCCTCCACCACGCCGCTTACACGCCTGACATGGGATGGAAAAGCAATCTTGATGTGCTTCTAAAATTCAAGGGAGGGCCAGCTTCTAAGATTGTTTCTCGTCACCGAAGATCAAAGGATGTCGGTTGCGTGGTCCGAACGGCCGCGCGGAACCGCGACACCGAGACGTCAGTTGCCCCGCCGCTACCGGCCGGGTAAACTGTGGGTCTGAGATTTGACTGTCAGCCATTCATCTTGGCTTGCGCCAGAAGTCTCGCAAAGGGTCTTTCCAGTCCTTTGTGCCGATGTCCTTCAAGATTCCTGATCTGGCGAAGGCGTTTTTGGTTGCGTAAAAGAAATTGATATCGATTTTTCAGGTATTTTTAAAAAACAAGAGCGCGGGAACGCTTGCTGTTGCCAATCCAACTAGCGCCGTTACAAGCTCAAACGCGTGAGTTGCCAGATCAATCATAGAGTTATCCTAGCTGACTGATCAAAATGGTGCAAGACCAAACAGCCTCCGGATCTCCGCTAGGTCTGAATGGCCTGTGTTTAAGGGGGCGATGCCAATGACACAGAGTTCGTAGCTGATTAGAGTGCCGAACTGGCGCTTGGAATCTGTTATGATCACCAACCAGAAGCACCTCATCTCATGGTCACTCGTCGAGGGCGGCGCGGACGGTCGGAAAGTGATGCGGGATCCCGCGCTCACAAAGCCATACCTCTATCACATGCTCGAATGGCGTTACGCCAAGCTGATTTTCCAAACCGACAAACTGCGGCTCTCGCCTGTCCGATCTTGGCAGGACCCCTATGAGCGGTGGTGGTGCGATGGCCTGTTCAATCGCCCCGGTCCATTGTTGGGATTTCAACCGTACGGCTCCTGTTGGACCACAGGTGCACATGACGAACCGCGTTGGCGAATGGCAGGCTTTGGTCCCGAAAAGAAAACACCTATTGTCCGGATCCGCTGTCGGGTAGACGCTATGGTGGACTCGGCAAAAGGCCTCATCACGGACAGCGTCGGCTCCGCTTTTCTAGGCCGCGTCCAGTACCGTGGCGAGAGAACTCTTGTTCGTCTGGCGCAGTCGGTTGCAGAAGGATCGAAGAAAGAAGTTACCCGGATGGCCGCGACCATGCTGTTGCAAAAGCGGCGTGCCTTCAAGTTCGAAGACGAGGTCAGACTCCTTTGGCTGGACAAGCAGGCATTGAGAGAGGGTGTCTATATCGACATCGAGGCGAAGACGTTCATCGACCAAGTGATGATTACACCTCACGCAAGCCCCACCGAAACAGCGAGCATCAAACGGGAGATAAAGCCTTTTGGCGTACCTTGCCTCGCGTCTGGTTTGTTGAACTCGCCGCGTTAGGCGCGGTCCGCGAATCCTCACGCCTCATGCAGCAACAGTGACAGCCTGGGCGTTGAGAACCGATCGAAAGATATATTAGCAGTGCTGACCTATGCTTTGTCTCGCCGGCCGTAAGTAACGAACGTCAGCTATTCATAAGCTCTTCGACCAAACCAGACTTGCCGCTTGCGGCCCCCCAGCGTCCCCAATCCCTACGCGTTTCTCTGGCGGCTAATCACGGCCGAAGGAGAAACGCTATGGGATATTCGCAGTACGACCCCACCAAGCCGACTCGGCGAGGATGAATATGCTGGAGCTCTGCAGTCGGATGGGGTCGCCAAGTTAGGCGCCGGAAACAGGAGTGTCGCGCCAGTCGCCTCGAACCAACTCGCGGACCCTCTTCCCTTGTAGCTGGACAGCTTTCCACCCACGGTGTTGGCCGCTCGAAGCTCGGACACCAGAATGTTGTTTCGAGCGCAACACTGTTGATTAGCTTGATCCGTTTATCCCCCTTTCCTTCGGCGCTCACCAAGGATTCGCTTGACTGAAAATGGGTGCCGCTGATGTCGAAACCAGAATTCCTTGGGCGAAACGCGGGCGAATCTTACTCAATGATACGACTTGGAGGAATGACAAAAAACATATTGTTGACAATAAGTTAGCAGGGCATTGGCGTTGACGCCGCCGCAGCGGCGCCGTAGTCCGTTCTCATGTCTGGGACGGAAAACCGCGGGGATATTAGGCCGGCCTTCCACCCCAGATGCGTTTTGAACGACGACATGGGGTCAGTGATGACGAAAGCACCACGGAGGAAGGCAGAGGCCTTCGACTATTCCCAGCTCGGCCTGAAGCGGGCTGATCTCGAGATCGTATTGAAATGCGAGTCCAGGCTTTTGACGTTGGGACGGAGGACAACCGAAGAGACATTCGAGGCCGGCGAGCTGCTGGGTATGGCCGCAAGCCTGATACCAGACCGAACGTTCGGCAAGTGGGCTACGGCTGTGACTCGCTACACGCGCCAGCGCGTTCACACGATCATCAAGATCGCGAGGGTCCTCAAGGATCATAAATCGCGGCTTGTCCAGGCGCGGGTCCCTGACAATGTCATGGAGAAGCTTGCCGCTTCGCCGGAGCACCTGGAAAAGATCCTTGCCGAATTCGAGGCTGGACGGGGACTGACCGGAAAGCAAGTTTCCGCCGTGATCAGCGGCGGAGAAGAGACCCCCGATATCGCCCTTCCCAATGCCGGTGGTATCGCCGGGCTTCGGGCCAACGCCAAGGCAAAGCAGGCGCTCGTCATTTCCGGGTTTGTCGGGAACGTCACCTGGATCATCGGCGATGTCGAGGCAGCGCTCGAGCCTGTCCGGGAAGGCAAACGGGTTCTGAAAGGCCGGTTGGCGGACAACATCGAACATCGAGCAAGGCTCGCGCGTTTCCAGCTCGCGAACATTGCGCTGCCCGTTGAACTCGATCCGGCGAACGCCTCGGCGTCGCGGGCCATCCCGTTTTCGGACGGAAGCAAATGGCGGGAAGTTTCGGACCTGCTATGGGTGTTGGGCGGCCGAGACAGCTGGCCGCGCGAGGAACTTGCCGCGTGGCTGTCCACCAAGGTGCTGCCGACCCTCGCGTGGTCGATCGAGAGCGACAAGGGCACCAAACATGGCAACCCCTCCCGCCGAAACGGCAGCCAATCGGTAAAATAATTTGACAGAGTGCCCAACGGTGCGGTCGACAGGGCAGCCATGACAACGTCCACCATCGGCGCGTCGCGGCCGAGCCCTAACTTACGGCCTGTCCTGGCCAAAGTGCGCACCACCTGCGACGACGACCGCCGTCTCCGACGGATCAGTCTGCGTTGCCATTGCTAATTATCCCCTTGCTAATCAACGTTTTGATAGAAGTCCCACGGGTACAGAATATTGGCGACGGTATTTTTGCTGCTGTAGGGGGAGCCGTCGAGCGTCGCGCCCTTAGAGTTATACGCCGGCAGCCAGGTCAGCTTCTTCTCGATGCCTTCGGTGACCGGCTCGTCGGTGCTCTCAAGCGTAATCTCATTCCACGAGACATCGGGACCGAGCGTTGCCTTAAGATCATTCGGATCGAGGTCGATCACACTCTTCGGATCTTTGATGTCCGCAAAGGTCACGAGATCCGGTAGATCGCCAGGTGTGATCCGGTGTGCGCCGCGCATTCGGGCTAGGCGGGATATGTCATCAAGAACATCTTCCGATTGTGGGCCGTACAGTTCGGTGAGCAGATTGTCGCCTGGCCCGGCATCGCGCGACCAGCGAATCTTTTTCTGATATTCTCCGTAATTCTTTGCTTGTATCGGGTGAAGCTGACTGGTCAGAAGCGCTATCAGCGGCCTTCTGCCAGCACCGAGATCGAGATACAGAGCCTCCCCGTGAAGCTTGTGCATGACCCCATGCTCCGGGAACGAGACTTCCCAGAACGTCGCTTCGATCACGCTCGAGCCGCGTTTGACGCCTTCGGACGTATTGACCGCGAAGGTTAACTTGTAGCGGTAGCTTTCTGTTCTGAAGTAATAGCGTGCAACCACAAAGGCCGCCGTTGCCAAGGCTGCAAGCAACAGGAAAGACTTCCACCGCGTCCTCATGACGCCGGAGTCCTCGTTTCACGCTCGGCCAACGACGCCTCGAGCGTCGTCACCGTGGTTGTGTCGCTTGCGTCGCGCGCAAAGCTGCCCGAATGCCCTCGGCATCGCCAGCGGGTCTTGCGGCAATGGTCTCTTTGACCGAAACCGTCTGGCCAGGCCGGGTGTTCACGAGCGCTTGCCGTACCAGTTCTTTAGCGGAACCAGCGGGCCCATGGTCAATTGGAACATCCATTGCCCCAAGCCCTTAGTACCCAGACAAAAAGGGCCAGCCGCAGGATACTCGACTGGCCCTTTCTCCTGCTCGCAGCATGCCTATAGAGGTGACACAAGGCGGCTTCGCGAGCCTGTCACGGACGGTAACATACTTTAGCTATCGCTTGATAACGAAATCGATGCTGCGGTGCGGGGTACGAGCCTAAGAAAGTCGAGGGCCGGAATCGCTCTACCTGAACGACGCCGACCCTCTGGAAGCCCGCAGCGCTTTCCGAGGAGGACACCTTGGCGGCAGCTAGCAGGGCTTACGCTTGCGAAGATAGCACATCGAGGAAAGGGACCAGCCACCGACCAGAGTGACTGATCCCAATGTTCACTCGCAGCCGACCCGGGGACTTAGGGGTTTGGGGGACTTTAGGTCGGCGCTGCGGGCTATGTGTACCATAGCACTTTAGCAGGAGCTTGGATAAGGAATTCCATGCTGCGGTGTAGGGAAAGCCAGGCGGAAAGGGCCAGCCGCGAACGGAGGTGGGGTGGCGACTGACCCTTTCCGCCACCCGCCCCAACCGTGAGGCTTCGGCAGCGGCGGCTCCGAGGGAACTATATAGTGCTACATTTAGCGGTTGCTGATGATCAAACCTCCAGTCACGATGCAACATCGACGTGATTGTCGGCAGGGAACAGTACACGAACAGAATAGCACCAAAATGTGATGCCGTCGACTTTACGCTTGTACATGCGGGCACCGTCACGGACGGCACGACGGGTGCGTGGCGATCGCTTCGTTCAGGAGCGTGTTCGCGCTGTTGCGCCGGGCCGAAAACCGGCTAAGAGACTTCAGCTATTATTCCCGCCAATCGGAGATACTGCATGCCGGAAGAGATTGAGAACAGCCGAAGCCAACTGATCGAGCTCACGGCGGACATCGTGTCCGCCTACGTCAGCAAAAACGCCGTGCCGGTTGCGTCTCTCCCGGAGCTGATCGAGAGCGTGAATTCGTCGCTGTCGAAGATCGGACAGAGGGCCGAACCCGAGACGCCGGCCCTGGTCCCCGCGGTCAATCCGAAGCGGTCGGTGTTCCCCGACTACATAGTCTGCCTCGAGGACGGGAAGAAGTTCAAATCGCTGAAGCGCCATCTTGGAGTTCACTACGGCCTGACGCCCAACGAGTACCGCGAGAAATGGGGGTTGAAGCCGGACTATCCAATGGTGGCGCCCAACTACGCGGCCCAAAGATCTGTGCTGGCGAAGTCGAGCGGGCTCGGCCGGAAGCCGCCCGCGGCAAAGCCGGCGAAGAGCACTGGCAAAAAGCGCTCTCCGCGATGAACGCGGAGCCTTGCCCGTTTTGCACGAGCAACGACGCAAGGCCGTTCATCACAGCCGATAGGCGGGTCGTGGTGAAGTGTGACGACTGCGGCGCATCCGGCCCAGTCTGCATCGACGAATTGAACGCCATTAGAAGCTGGAATCGCCGTCCCGCTACACCCGACCAGGATTGGGACTGACGGCAGTTCCGGGCTGGCATCGCAACCAACCGAAGCCGGATGCTGGGCGCGGGGTGACGTGTATCATTTTAATACAATCTTCGATTTGTAGACTCCCTTGATGCATCGGCAGCTAGTGTCTCCGTCCAGGCTAATGGAGGGAAAGGCCACGGATCGGGAGGAAACCAATGTCTGTCCAAAAAGAAGACTATCGAACGAACAAGGCTGATTTTCTGATCGCCGCGACGAAAGGCCGATCGGCCGTTAATGTCGACCTCAATGAGACATCGGAAAGAAGGAAGAAATCTTTGTGGGTAAGAGATCCGCAAATCGACAGATTGGCCGCAAACCCGTGTGAAAGCTTCCCAGGACCAAGAGCCAGGCCGCGCGGGAACTAGCGATGCTGGTGCCTCCTTCGACCATAGCGGCGCTTCGGGCTACTCCCGGCTCAGCCGTATGGATGCGTGCCGATCATTTCGGCACAAGCATATATTTGTCGTCAGCCGATGGTGTCTCGCCCCCGAGCCCCACCGGTTAGGCCCGGCGTTTGCTGGCCTACCCCGCCAGCCTGCCGGGCCGCTCCCGCTGTTCATTTACTCATCGCGCCAGATCACGCGCTTCTCCCAACGGATCTGCACCAATCGCCGGAAGCGGATCGTGTGGGCCTGCTCTCCGGTCGGGTGGAATAGCTGTGCACTCATCCACTCCCGGCTCTTGCATTGCTGGCAGCGGACCTTGTCCCGCACCTCCTCGATCGTGACGTTGCCGATCACCTCCCGCAGCTCGAGCGGCTTGTAGTAGCGCGTGATGTTGCAGCGGGCGCAGCGGATGCCGGCCACTTGCCCCGCGTCATGGGCATGCGTCAGGCTCCAGGCGGCGCCTCTCGACCACTTTTCGGGTTGTTCGGGCATATGCTGAAATGAGGAACATATTCCTCTCTGGTCAAGGTCTCTCTTGACTTCTTGTTCTCTTTTTGTTCTCAATTGGGAGGATAGCCACAAGGGAGGCGAAAATGCCACTTCGCTTGATCATCGAGAACGCAACAGCCGAAGAACTTGCTCGCGGTGTAGCCGCCGCAGAGGCGGTTTTCGAAAGCTCTGGGATTTCCTGCGAGGATGCCATGAGCGGCATGCTCGCAGTTGAACTCTGGGACATGAAGGGGTTCCCAGAGGATGCCGAGCCGAGTGAGGAACAGGATGCGGCGGCCACCATCTGGTTCAAGGCTGAGCGCGCCGCCTGCGAGGCGTGCTGCGCCGGATGGCCCGAGGACAAGGTCGTTCGAGCCCATAGGGTTTTGGGGATCGGTCCCGTCGAACCCAGGGTCAAAACGGCCAATCTGGCGACCTGGCCGGACAGGCAGCGGCGCTACCGGGAGATCATTGAACGTCTCGAAACGGCCACCGGTCCTGACCGGCAACTCGACATCGACATCTGCTATGTCATGGGTTGGGTCAATGAACCGGGAACACCAGAAAAGGCGGGCGAGTTGGGTCTGCCCTATCTCACTGGCAACTTGGCTGAGGTTGCGGCCATCACCGAGAAATCCCTTCAGGGCTGGACGATCGAAATCGACCAGGATCCTTGCGACGCGCACATCATCGAGCCGGAGCGCGACGGAGATGACGACGAAGACATGAACGTGGCCGCATGGCGTTGTCCCGATGTCTACCTGCACATGGAGAAGCCACCGGCCAATGCCGCGATTGCGCTGACGCTCGCCGCGATGCGCCTTCAGGCTGACAGCTTTCTGCCCCAGGCATGGTGAGACGAAGCCGCGGCATTCCAACGCCGACGATCATCGACCGCGAGATGCCGCACCAGGTCGCGCTCCCCGACGATCTTTGCACGGACTGCAACTACACGCTCATCATGCGCTTTCTCGGCGAGCGCGGCATCTCATGCAGGACCAGAGCTGTGATCGCGGTCTGGGATGATGGCAAGCAGGAGCAATGGCGGCTGCATTGCTTCGCCGACCCTGCGGCCGCTGCAGCCTTCCTTGACCACTTCGGCGGCATCGTGTTCGATCCGAAGAGAGACAGGGAGAATGGGCGCGCACGTGGCGCCTGGCGGCGGCAAGGCGCTTACGAGCGAATTCTGGAGCTCGGGCCGCTCAGTGTGCCCGAAGCCTTGCGGAACTGAGGTGGAGGCATGTGCGGGCGCTACACCAGATACCTGCCGTGGTCGGAAATCCATCGCCTCTATCGGCTGACAGCGCCGGCCGATATCGGGCGGAACGACGCGCCGCGCTACAACATCGCGCCGACCGATGAAGTGCCGTTCATCACAGCGGCCGATGACGGCAATCACAAGGTTCGCACCGGGCGCTGGTGGCTGGTTCCTTTTTGGGCGAAGGAAATGCCCAAGGCAGCGATGTTCAATGCCCGCATCGAAAGCGTCGACACGACAGCGGCCTTTCGAGACGCCTACAAGTCCAAGCGCTGCCTGGTTCCGGCCGATGGCTATTACGAGTGGACGATCTCACCCGCCGACGGCAAGAAAGACCCCTGGTTCATTTTCCAGCCCAACCATGCGCCTTTTTCATTCGCCGGGCTGTGGGCCTACAATTCGAAGCTCGAAGTCATCAGTTGCACCATCATCACCCAGCCGTCGGCGGCGCCGGTCAACCAGATCCACGACCGCCAGCCGCTCATGCTCGATCCGGCCTATTACGATTCCTGGCTCGATCCCACGACGCCGGCTGGCGACCTGAAGGACATTCTCAGCCACGACATCGATGGGCAGTTGCAGTTCTACCGTGTCGGCAGGGACGTCAATGCAGCCGCCATCAACAAACAGCCCAATGACCACGCCGGGCTGATCGAACCGATAAAGCTGCTATGAGCGACGAACCTGCCCGGCTTGGCGAAATCGTGCCACCACGCGACCATGGCCCGCTTGGGCATGTTTGCGAGCACGGCGGGTGCGGCAAGGATGCCGGTTGGGGCTTTGCCCGACCAAGGCAGACGTCGCATTGGTTCTGTTTCGAGCACCGGAGCGAGGGAGAGAAGTTCCTATGATCAGTCCGCCTAGACGCGCCATTGCCTACCCGGACCGGGAGGTCGACTGTCAGGAAGCAATGGAGCCCGGCTTTCAGGCGATCGTCGACTGCATGCTTGATGTCGGGTGGGCGCGCGGCGAGGTCATGCGTACCCTGCGGCGTCTGATCGCCGCCGACAACATGACGCAGAAGGAAAACGCCAGGGTCGAGGCCGAACTGGCAATCGCGCGGGCGATGATCCGAGCAAGGAAATGAAGAATCCCGCCTTTGTGCAGCGGTTCGAGATTGGCTTGCGCTGAAGCAACTTGTTGTCAGCATACAGGCCGACTGAACGACCTTGACTGCCCACACGCGCTGGATCACTCTTGCACTGTGCCTTGAGAGAATCGGCGCCGGGCACTCTGAGTGTAACGCCGCGTGATAACCGACGACGGGGGAGCCCTTACGTCGTAGACAACGAGCAGCACGGCTGCCCAACACAACTCCTTGAACATCAACTGGCTCGCGGACCCGCTCATGCACGTCTGCGGCCCCATGACTATTTAGGAGAAGACTATGCCTAAATTTGTTGAGTACCAGGACGGTGATGTGGAAGTGACTTCCCGCAAGCCGCTGAGAGGCACGCTGGAGTTGGTCACTGACGATGACGACACGGTCGATATGTTGCTCGACCGTGAAAATGCTGAGTGGCTAATGAGCGCGCTCGCTGAATTCCTCATACAGGGCGAAGGAGACGACATGCCAAAGATTTCAATCGGTAGGCGGTGACACGGCTTGCCCTACCGAGCTAATGGCGGCATCCTCCTAACCATGGGGGATGTTACTGCGAAAAAGCCGAAACTTATCCACGGCAAGGACATGACGGCCTATGGCGTCTTCCGCCTTGCTGAGACCTACAGGATGAGCGCCGACGCTCTGGCGCAGATCGGGCCGCAGATGTCGGACCATCCCCGGAGGCTCCTCTACTTCCAGGCATTGGAAAACTACCTGCGAAGTTTCCAGCTACTCGGCGGCACGACGCCGGAGGATGTGCGGGACTACAACCACAACTTTGCTGCCAGGCTAACAGCCTGCAAGGCCTTAGGGCTGCAATTGCCAAAAGAGGTCCAAGATTTCATTCAATCGCCAAAACGGTCGAAGGAATATGTGAGAATCCGATACGACTATAGGCTTGATAAACAGGGTGCACCCTGGCAGGCGGAGCGAACTATGGAGCGGCTTCGAGCGGTAGTGGCTGAGGTCGAAAAGGCCGTCGACCTGGCCGTTCAGGCGTCGAACCCTTCTGCCTCCGGGCCTTAGGCCAAAAAACCGCGCCTGTGAGGTCTTCGACGGATACTCAGCTTCGCTCCCAAAAGTCCTTCAGCGAGGCGTGGCGAAGCTTCTCTTCGCCCTTCAGGAACTTTACCCGGCCGACCAGGCCGGGCTTCAGCCACTCGGCCTTCTCCTTCGCCATCCCTTTCGGCGGCAGAGCGCCGGCCTTGCCCTGCACCCGGTCCCATAGGGCCTGCCGCTTGTCGGCTTTGAAGGTGACGAAGGCGCCGCCCATGTAGCGGCCGTTGTCGGCCATTAGGACCATCGCGGGCTTGCCGCTCTCGCGCTTGACGCCGACGATGTCCATTTCCTTTTCGACGTAGCATTTGATCTTGCGCCAGTTCATCGTCGCGCCGCTGCGGTAAACGCTATCCAGCCGCTTTGACACGATGCCCTCCAGGCCGGCTTCGCAGGCGAGATGAAAGACGGCGTCGCCCGTGCCCGGCAGCGCCTCGCTGAATTGGATATGACCGCCAGCGAGGATGAGTGCCTGCAGGATTTCGAGCCGGTCCTTCAGCACCATGTCGCGCAGATCGTGGCCGTTGAGATGCAGGAGATCGAACGCGACCAGGTAGAGATCCTGCGGTCGCCTGGTGATCGCCGAGCGCAGCGCATGGAAGTCAGACAAACCGGCTTCGTTGGTAACAATCGTCTCCCCTTCGATGATGAAGCCTTCCGCCTCGATCGACTTCGCCTCCGCGGCGAGTGGTCGATATTTGGTCGTCCAGTCTACTCCGGTCTTGGTGTAGAGGCGGATGCCGTCAGCATCCTTGATGAGCTGGGTGCGATAGCCGTCGAATTTGACTTCGTGGCTCCATCCGTCGCCCTTGGGCGGCTGCTCGACGAGCTCGGGCTCCATCGGACGAATGAAGGACAGCCGGGCGCCGCCGACAGGCTTACGCATCGAAACCCCACGCGATACTCGAATTTGATTCAATATCGCACAGACTCAGGCGTTCTGTTAGCGATTGCTGAAAAAGCAGGTTGGAACGTTCGTCCCCTGTGGTGGTTTTCCCTCCCAGGGAGGAACAGCCATGACAGACGACAAGAGCGAGCAAACGGGATTTCCGCGACCGTGACCGCGTTTCGGCAGATGAGGAGTACGAGGTGCGCTATTTCGCCAAGCAGCATCGCATCACGCCCGACCAGGTTCGGGAACTGATCGGCGAACACGGCAACGACCGCAAGACTTTGGAACGCGAGGCCAGGAAATTGCACGGGTGACGACGCTTTCGAACCTTGGTCCACCCATCGTCGGGCACCGACACGGGGGCGACCCTCCCCGCGAACAGGATCACTTCTACAATTGCAGGAAATGCGGCCAGCCCGTCGACCGGCGCGATCTCCGGCAAGTCATTTGGCATGAGCAACCGGACCATGAGCCGCTTGAACTGGATGGTTGATCCAAATTCTTTCGCGAGCGCGGAACAAATTTCACGCATCGAAGTTAGGTAGCGCTGCCCACCGGGACTCATGCGATGCTCCTTGCCCTGGACGATGCGATCTCGACGGCTGTTTTGGCCGGCAGAGGCGCAGACGCGGAAATCTTCGGAGTGATCGATCTCGCCAGCAAAATTGAAGCTCGGATCGGCGCCATCAGCTTAGGGCGCGCCATCCAGTTCGTCGCCAATGCGTCGGTGCTTGGATACAACGTTCGCGGTGCAATCGTCCTGTATGGGGAACCCGGAACGCCAAGCTTGAGGGTGTGGGACTGCGAACACCTTTGGGCGCAATACGGCGGTGCACTTCTCCAACCATAGCGCGAGGCGCCTTGGGAACTGAATATAGCTCCCTGATCGCTGGACACCTTTCTGGCCGCCTCGAGTCCCGTGCAATGCACCTTCATGATCCTGGGGATCGTTATCACCGTTTCGTCGGCGACCGGCGCTCGGGCGCTCGCTGACGAGTGCCTCGAGGAAGGGCTAGAATGGAGCGCTGGTCCGAAACAGCATCGCTCAGGGCGAGTGTCCCGGGGTACACTTGGGCGGCTGCAGCGCGCAGCGAGGATTGCGCCGGCCTAATCATGTTGGTTAAGAATACCGGGAAGCAACTCCGTGCCCTCCAAGTGGGGTGGTTCCGAATGAGCATCTCCGATCCAGACACCGGACCACATATGCCACCATCGCCCCTTCGGGCGATTATGCGATCACTTCAGGACTACGAAGCGAGGGTTGCCTATCTTGAGGCACTGGTGGCCAGGCAGGCGCTGGAAATAGAACGCCTGAGGAGCTTGGTTGGGGATGCCGAAGATCTCTAAAACTCGTCTTCAAGATTTTGGAGAAATGCCCTCGACAGGACAGGGTCGATCCGATCGGCATTCTCGTTCGCCCATTGTGCCCAGGCATCAAACTGCGCTTCGGGCACCGCTTCTGTGCTCGCAATCGCCCTTCGCGCGGCCTCGACATAGGCCCTGATGTCCTGGGCTTGGCGGAAGGCTGCCGCCTCGCCGACCAGCCTATCGATGCGCTCTCTTTCGGCCTCGGCACGCGCCTCTGCTGCGGCGCTGATGGCTTCCTCGTGGCGCCTGCGCTTTTCCTCAATGATCTGCTGCTTGCGTTGGACAGTAAGCGCGATTTTCCCCGCACCTTTTGCCATTGAGTGGGTTGATGCATGAGGTGTCCACCAAAATAGGTGGACACCAAGTTATGGAAGAAGATGAGCAGAAACTGCGGGT
>NZ_JAVIIW010000108.1:0-2185 GCF_033977205.1 Mesorhizobium album
TTCTCTTCGAGTTCGTCGAGAAAGGCGAGAACGAGGTCTCGATCGAGATCTTCGAGCGCCAACGCCGCCGGCCTCTTCCGCAACCTGGCGGCGGCAAAGAGGATCAGCATGCGCAAGGCGTCGCGATAGCTGGCCACGGTCGCGGGAGTGGCGTTGCGTTGTTTGGTCAAGCGCCGGCGAAAGTAGGACTCCAAGAGCGGCGCCAGGAGTAGGTGTTCGCTCATGCTGCACCTCCATCGAGGAAAGCGCGGTCCGCCGCAATGGCGAGAAGATCCGCCGAACCAGTGAGGTAGTAAGCTGTATCGCTGTAGCTGGCGTGGCCGAGATATGTGGCGAGCAACGGGAGCAACGCCTGAACGTCTGCACGCTGTTGATGCCAGAAGCTGAGGCGGGTCACGGCGAACCGGTGCCTGAGATCGTGCGGCCTTAAGGGCTTACCGCCATCAAGGCCGGCGAGCTTGCGGACCTCGGCAAAACCGTTTTGCAGGCCGGTCGCTGAGAGGCGGTTGCCACGAGAGCTGAGGAAGAAGCCCTGGTCCTTGGGCGTGGGAAAAGCTGCGTCACGCTCACGGGCGTAGTGGCGAAGGGCAGCCTGGGTCGTCGTGTGAACTGGAACGAGGCGGTCCTTGCGGAACTTCGTCTTCCGAACCAGAAGAACCCCGCTGGTCAGATCGACGTCGGAACGATCAAGCCTGACCACTTCGCCAGATCGCAGTCCCGAGCTTGCCAACAATCCGATCAGCGTAGCCATCGTCCGCCTCCTGAGAGGGATGCCTGGCGAAATGCGCGCACATGCGTCGATGAGCGACGCCAACTCTGGCTCGCTGAGGATCCGCGGCGGCGGAATCGCCCTGGATCTGGGAAAGACTCTACGCTCCAGGTCTCCGTTTGGGTGTCATAGACGGCGAGATACTCGTAGAATCGGCGGAGCACGCCGTGACGAGTGGTGCGGCTGTTGGCGGCGCCGCCGAACGACAGGACGAAGTCCAGCGCCATCGTCTGGGTGGCGGGCGCATCGAACTGAGCGCGTTCAACGTAGCGGACGAAAGCCCGCAACGTGCCAGCTTGTTTGCTGAAAGAGTAGCCGAGCGACTGGCGCAGTTCGATGTAACGCTCGGCCTTCTCGCCGAGGAATCGGGTAAAGGCGGTCATGCCGCGCCTCCCGGAAAGGGGAGTGCGACCTCGGCGAGTTGCGAGGCCGCAACCTTCACGTACAGCGCCGTTGTGTTGATGCTCCGGTGGCCAAGAAGATCGGCGACCTCGTTGATTGGCCTTCGCTGCCTGACGAGCTGGGTGGCAAGGCTGTGGCGCAGGAGATGCGCACCTGCGACCCGCCCGAGTTCGACCCCGCCATGCCGCAACCGCTTCCGCACGATCCTCGAAACAGGCGACGCGCACTTGAACGGCCCCAGCGGCGGCGCAAAGGACAGGAATAGATACGGACTATCCACCTTCGGTCGAGCGCGCAGGATGTAATCGGCGAGTGCGGCGCCGGTCTCCTCGAGGAGTGGCACCACCCGATCACGCTTGCCCTTGGTGCGCCGAACGAAAACCTCGCCAGTGCGCCAGTCGATATCCTTCAGCCGAATGGCGCGTAACTCGCCGTTGCGAATGCCCGTGGTGGCGAGCAGCAGCAGGACGGCTCGATCGCGGATGTCGACCGGCGTCGTTGTGCCGATCGCATCGATCGCCTGACGAACGTCATCCCATGCGAGGCGCGGCGGCAAATGTGCCAAGCGCCAAGAGGGCGTCCTTGGGACGACGCGGGCGAGATCTTGGCGATGGTGGCCAGCCCAATACAAAAACCGAAGAAATGTTCGAATGTGAGAAGTCGCTGCCGTGCGGCTGCTGGAGGTCGCCGATAGTGACAGCCGATGCTCGACAGCAGCAAGGACCTGCTTAGCCGTCAACGCCTCGATGTCCTGGCCGGGATGGTGATGGCGGAACCAATCCAGAAAGCGGCGGCCGCCCAGAAGAACGCCTTCGCGGGTCTTCGGCTCCAGGCCCCGTACACTGCGCAGATAGTCCGAAAAGGAGGCCAGAAGCGGAGCATCCGGATCATCCTCTTCACTTGGAACGGAAATAATGAACCGCTCCGGAGCCACTCGCCGTGCATGGCCCAGAGCCGATACTGCCCCAATGCGCGGAGTATCCGTAGTAAACGCGCCCAAATAGCTGTCGATGA
>NZ_JAVIIW010000109.1:0-1992 GCF_033977205.1 Mesorhizobium album
ATCAAGTTGCGCGCGGTGACTGAGGCGCTCCATATTATCGGCAAAACCAAGTGCGCGTGTAAGTTCCGGCTGCTTCAGGAACTTCTCGCAAAAACTCACCCATTCGCGATCATTCTGAACCGAAAAGATGACGTCCTTGCCATCGGCACAACGATAGGCGCCATATGGCGCCAGAGACGGGTGTTTCACACCGGCGCGTTCGGTGTGGTAGTCGCTATAGTCGTTTTGGAGAACCGGAACATTCATCCAGTCAGCGACAGCATCGAACAGCGACACCTGAATGCTGGTTCCTTCGCCGGTGACCTCGCGGTGATACATCGCCTGAAGAATGGCGCTGTGCGCTGTCATGCCCGCTGAGATGTCACAGACCGAGACCCCGACACGTGCGGGCCCTTGTTGGTTGCCGGTGATCGCACATAGACCTGTTTCGGCCTGGACGATGAGATCGTAGGCCTTCAAGTGTGAATAAGGCCCTTTGTCACCGAAACCCGAGATGTCACAGGTTATCAGGCGCGGAAATCGGCGACGCAGGTCAGCAGACCCGAAACCTAGTTTTTCGATGCTGCCCGGCTTCAGATTCTGGATAAAGACGTCAGCAGCGGCAATGAGCGTGTCGAGGACCTCGCGGTCCGCCTCCAACCTCAGGTCCAGACACACCGATTCCTTACCCCGATTGAGCCAGACGAAGTAAGCACTCTGCCCTCGGACCAACTTGTCGTAGCTTCGGGCAAAGTCCCCTTCGGGCCGTTCGATCTTGATCACCCGGGCACCGGCATCCGCGAGCCTAGACGACGCGTAAGGGGCGGCCACCGCCTGCTCCACGGCTACGACAGTGATCCCCTCAAGAGAGTTCTGCATGCGACACCGCGCCTCTCATCCAACGTTTTTGGCTCGAACTCGACGACGGTTCAGCATCGCCAGCAACCGGTTCTGCTCGTTCCCGACGATGGAATATGCCTCGTCGACACCCATCCCGGGCTTCGCAAGCATCATGTCGGCCTGGGTTGCCACCGATACGTGGACCGAAGCCTGGGCGGAGAGATCCGTCTCGGTACAGCTTCCCCCGACATAGGCCCCTACTCCATTCTGCTTGCAGATGAGAACGGCGCGCGCCGTATCGGTTATTGAGCCGACATCGGGTGTCTTGATCTGGACCAGATGCGTCGCTTTGGCTTCCGCAAAGAGCCGAATGTCCTCAAGCGTATTGCATCTCTCATCTACGACAATGCGTGCGCTGGAACCCCGGTTATCCAAAATCGATACGATCTTGGCGTAGTTCTCAATTTGAGCTCGTGTAGAACCAAAGTCCGCCGGGGACTCGATGTTGATCGTAAAACCCGGAACGGTATCGGCAACCTTGCAGATAAAATCGGCAATGCTTTGCGGCTCCAGGCCGATTTCCTGGCCGATCCAGCCGTACACATCGAAATGAAGCACCGGATGATACCCCGGGCGGCCGAGTTCGCGCGTGCGCGTCGCAACCCACTTGACGAAGTCAAGGAAAGTCTGGCCGCAATGGCCGAATTTCTGCCGTGAGTTGATCAGGCCGTGGGGAAGCACATCCACCGCCTTCAGGATCATTTTGTCGACATTGATTTCGCGGGCATCGCCGCTCTGGCAGTAAATCGGGACCCTGCGCGTTGGCAGCGGCAGATCAAATTCACTGCATATGATCTCCGCCATCGTCGTACGTTGAAGATGAGCCGCTGCGCGAAGGAGCGCCTGGCTCACGCCATACTCAATAGCGAGAGGTAGCCGCTTATGTTCGCAAGGCTCGAGAACCGTCGCGCAGGCATCAAGGTAACGAGAAGCATCGGCATCAAGTAGCCGGGGCACCACAACGCGCGACGTCAAATCCGAGATTTGAGCGGCTTCAAACACAGGATCGCGCCCGCCAGCACCAGAGTACTGCACGTTCATCATGTCGCCCCAAACAACGGTTTCGTCGGGGAGGATCAGCCCGATGCTGAGCGAAGATGCTGGAATGCGGAT
>NZ_JAVIIW010000110.1:0-1992 GCF_033977205.1 Mesorhizobium album
TCGCGGCCGGGGCTTTGGTGGTGTTGGCTTGCATGCTGACCTCCAGGTGATGTTTGGCGACTTCACTCTGGCAGAGCGCCGGTCGCCTTCCATCCCCATAGGATCTTCACGTGTGCTGACCGGCAGCTTGTAGGGTCCAAATAGCGATAGCAGACAAGCTTTGCGGCTTCTTCGTCGCGCCCCGCCGGGCTGAGGCCTTTTGTCTCCGCATGACCGTCAGGACCACGCCCATAACTGTCATGCTGACTAGGCGATAGCCGGCATTGACGGCGTAATAGCGCGGAGACCGGTGCTCATAGGTCGCCGAATGCAGCAGCACGACCGCAATGAAGCCTAGCCATAGCAGGGAAGTGCAGAGGAGCACCAAGACGATCGTCAGCGCGCTCCAGGCGTGGAGCACCTGATCGGGGATCAGCGCCATGGCCGCAAACGAGGCGAGGTCGACCGCACTCGCCCGCGGTAAGCCGGCAGCAAATTTCGTGCCGTCGACGCCCGACATCTCGGCCCACGGCCGAAGGAGGCGGCTTTGCCTTGAGGCCGCTCTTTGGAAAGGGCAGGAAAAATGGCCAAGATCCCCGGCAAGATCGAAACGATCGAAAACGACGAATCTGCTACCTTCGAGCCGTCCAAGGCAACCGGGCATAGCACGCGCTTCAACCGTCGGAGAGCATATATGTTCCGCCGGCCTCGCGGCGTCGCCCTCCAGACCCCCGCATCTGTGAGACCAAGGTCCTACCAGCAAACCGTCAGCATGGATCATCCACCGGCAGAATGTCCGCAAGCAGGCTCGACACGGATTGGCGTTGGGATGATAATTGTTCTATGCGCACCGTCGATGAGCAGGTTGCCGTCGAGCAGTTACTTGATGAAAACGGCGCCGCTGGCTTCGTGTCGGTCCGCGCCGCGATCTCAATATTGAGGCAACGCGTCGATACCGACCTCTCGGATGCCGAACTTGAGAAGCTGGTCGTAACAGCTGCTGCGATGCGCCGTACAGCGATCCAGCTTGATCGGCTCAACACCTAGATTTTGTGGCTCCCCGTTCGCCTCGCAGTTTGACGTGGAAGTCATGCTCGGCGCGCGCCCGCTAGTCCGCTCGAAGCAACCAGGAATGCTCATCCTGGTAGCCGAGCGTGCCGATTGGCTCGCCAAGGCAGCTCTTTCGATCCTATTCGGGCTGGCTGGTGCCCGATAGCCAGGCCGCATTCTGTGACGAAGTGACTGCTCGGCGCTGTTCGAGGGGGCAATGACAACGTAGGTGATCACGCTTTTGACGGGCCTAGCCCGGTCTCTTGCTCCACATCGACCCGGTCGGGCTATTAGCCAGTTTCCGCAACTGTCGCAGGAACCTTTCTAGTAGCGAGGAGTTGGAAAAGCGACAGGTCGCAATACCTGTGACCCTGTCCCCTCCCGAGATGCAAGCAGACCTGACCTCTATGGGTTCGGCCCGCATACTCCGGCCCAAGCCTGAGCCCGTCGCCTTCGCTCCCATTTAGGCGACGGGTTCTGTGTCCAAAGAGTTAACTAGAACGCGGACCAAGGTGGACGATCATCGGCGACGCCGAGCGGGGCACTGATGGCAAGGGTGCAGCCGTGCAGAACCTAGAGCCACCCATTGCTGGAAATGACGTCTCTCTAACCGAAGTCCTTGGCGAATGGTTTGTGACTGTTCGCGAAGGGGCTGGAGCCGATCATTCGATCGTTCGTCAATGAAGAGCTCACCTTTAGCTATGCCGAAGGCTAGGACACGGGTACGCGGCTCGTGATGTTGTGATGATGAGCCGCGGAATAATCTGGCGGCTCCAGGCGTTCTTTTGGCAGACGGTGGGCATGCGCGATGATGCCTGCCGCCACGGAGTTAACCGTGCGAACCCTGGCTGTGATCGCTGTTGTCCTGGTTGCAATCATCATCGGACTGGCAAGCTACGCCTATTTCGGATTCTACAATGTTGCTGCCAGCGAGCAGGACGCGAACGTCATCCGCTGGTCGCT
>NZ_JAVIIW010000111.1:0-1977 GCF_033977205.1 Mesorhizobium album
CTGCCGAGTAGGTGGGGGCGTTACTGCCCCCACCCCTCGCAGACCCGGACGTGCAGTTTTCCCGCATCCGGTTCCTCATGGTAGAGTTTCGCTCACGGTGGCAAACGAATGAAGAATCCTGGCTGGCGGCAGCGGATGGCGTTCCAGGATTTCGTTAAGGCGGGTCCATCGGAACACGCTTTGACGATCTCGCCGAGATAGCCATT
The DNA here is from genome assembly GCF_033977205.1 of Mesorhizobium album. Classification (NCBI taxonomy): domain Bacteria; kingdom Pseudomonadati; phylum Pseudomonadota; class Alphaproteobacteria; order Hyphomicrobiales; family Phyllobacteriaceae; genus Mesorhizobium; species Mesorhizobium album. Next base: position 207 of record NZ_JAVIIW010000111.1, read on the forward strand.
TCCGCCATATCCTCACGACCTGGTGGGCGAACCATCGCAATCGCCGAGCATTTCCCCCGACGCCATAATAGGCGAAGTGACCCCGCATCATGGACGAGAGATGGCGATGCTGATCGCGGATCGACCAGTTCCGGTGTTTCCGGCACCAGTCACTTACCGCAGCCAACGCACGAGCAAAACGGCCCTTGGCCGTGACTTGCATCACCATGTCCTTGCCTCTGCGCGACCGTCCCCACACGTGGGTCAGGCCGAGGAAGTCGAACTTGGTGCCGTCCGTCTCCGGATGCCGTGTGCTCTCCGTCCTTCGCGGGCGGAAGTCGACGAGACGCGTCTTGTCGGGGTGGAGCGTAAGCCCGAACCGTCCAAGACGTTTGTCCAGCACTGCCAGGACACGCTGGGCGTCGACGATGTTGTCGAACGCCATGATCGCATCGTCAGCGTAGCGGGCAATGGTACAGCCCCCACGGAGCCGCGGCCGCACCTCGGTCTCGAACCATTCGTCCAGCACGTGGTGCAGGAAGATGTTCGAGAGGCAGGGCGAGACCACGCCTCCTTGCGGGGATCCTTCGGCCGTTCGGCGCAGAAGACCGTCTTCGACGGCTCCTGCGTTCAGCCATTTATCGATCATCCGTCGGATGACGCCGTCCGTGACTCGCTGGTCGAGGAACGCACGGAGGTGAGAGTGCGGAATCGAGTCGAAGTACTTCTGTATGTCGAGATCGATCACCCAATAGAGCCGCTTTGCCCACAGCACGTTCTGCATATTGCGGAGCGCCTGATGGGCCGAGCGGCCCGGTCGGAATCCATATGAGCAGGGGTAGAAATCCTCCTCATAGACGGTCTCCAGCACCATCGTAATGGCGCGTTGCGCCACCTTGTCCTCGAAGGTCGGAATGCCGAGCATCCTTTGCGACCCATCCGCCTTGGGTATATAGGCCCGCCGGACCGGCGGCGCACGATATCGGCCGGACCTGATGCGCTCCAGGAGGTCCAGAAGTCTGGTCTCCAGGTTCACCTCATAGTCCGCCGCCGTGACGCCGTCGATGCCAGGGGCACCATCCTTGCGGGTCAGCCGGTAGGCCTCCTTCATCCAGTCCAGATCGATGACATGGTGGAGCGAGCACAGCGCCACACCCCGTTTCGTCCTCGCCAGTTCGGCTATCCGTTGTCGGTTCGTAGACAGGTTTGTGGGGTTCAGAGCCCCCTCCCATGTTTCAGGTCAACGGTTCTCTACACATGACGCCTCCCTTCGCTCCGTCGGGTCCCGGTGAGCCCAGTTCCCCGTTTTCACCGCTACTATGAAGGCGCTACGACTTCCCGCCCGCGCATTTCTGCTCCCTTATGGTTTCGGTTGCAGGCTCCACGCGCTCCTCCGTCCTTCGTGTTCGCCGAAGCGCTCCCGACGGCGTGGAGGACGCCCGTCGGGCCTGGGACCATTGGTCAGTCGGCGTCCCTTTATCCGGCACACTGCGTCCGTGGACGCGAGCGGGATCTCACAGGTTCCCTGGCGATCCATCCCATGCCTTTGCCCTGCTCCAAGACCCCGGCCGAGCCGCCAGAACCTCGCCCTTGGCGGTTCCGACGATGCTGCCCCCGGGCCACCCACGCCGAAGGCCTCCGCATGCACATAATCTCGAGGCTGACACATGGCTTCAGCATCCGCTGTCTACGCTTCACGAGCGACGTTGCCGTCGCCCATGCAAGACTCGCTTCCGGCTGGCGGGCTGCGCCTTTGCCGGGAGGGGGTCGAACCCTCTGGATCGCTTCGAAA
>NZ_JAVIIW010000112.1:0-1879 GCF_033977205.1 Mesorhizobium album
TTGACGATCCGGAGATGATCCACACTGGTGGCCATCACTACAAGGAGGAAGGCTGCGTCGCCTGTCATGGTGGCCCGGGAATTTCTCCGGCGGAGTTCGCCAAGAACATGCAGCCCCTGCCGCCGGACCTTACAAGAGCCGCTGCCACCTTAAATGATACTGAGCTCTATTGGGTCCTGCAAAACGGCATAAAGATGACCGGGATGCCTGCGTTTGGTCCAACGCACAACGAGGAAGAGCTGTGGGCGATGGTGGCCTTTGTTCGCCGTCTGCCGGAGATGTCACAATCCGAATACGAGAAGATCACCGAAGCGTCTGAAGGTGGGGGACATCATCAGGCTGAAGGTGAAGACCATGGAGCGACTGCGACTCGCAAATGAGGTGTGTGCCGGGTAGCGAAGGGCTACAGGATGACCGGACCTAATGGCTAGACGTGTGGCTTGTTGGGATGTCCGGTTCAGAGTGGGCCTTCGGCGACAAAGCCGGCGGAGTGACCGACGAGCGCGTATCACATTTCGCGAGCGCGTCGGCTTTTCGGAACGGCAGACGTTTTCCATTTGGGCACCTGGGACTTAGCACAGGAGCAAATCATGCATGGAAAAATCGTAGCCGGCCTCGCCTTCGCGGAAAAGGTGGGAAGCGCATCGAAGGCCTCTACATCAGCAGCCATGGATGCATCGGCCGACAACTCGCTGAACGAGCTTCTCTCGGACATCCAGCGCCTGTCCTTCGACTATTTTCTCAAAGAGGCCAACCCGGCAAATGGCCTGATCGCCGATCGCAACACCAAATCGTCGCCGGCCAGCATAGCCGCGGTAGGGCTCGCTTTGGCGGCCTATCCCGTCGGTGTCGAGCGTGGTTTCATGACGCGCGCCGCGGCCGTTGAACGGACGCTCGCGACGCTTCGCTTCTTCTGGAACGCGCCGCACGGATCAGAACCCGATGCCACCGGCTACAGGGGCTTCTACTACCATTTTCTGGATATGCAGACTGGACGCCGCGTCTGGAAGTGTGAGTTGTCCACGGTAGATACGGCGCTCCTGCTTGCCGGTGTGCTGGCCGCCGGCGCCTATTTCCGCGGGGACGATGAATCCGAGCTCGAAATTCGTCGGCTTGCCGACGGGCTCTACCGCCGCGCCGACTGGCGCTGGGCGCAGAATGGAGGCGCCACCGTCGCCCATGGCTGGCGGCCCGAAAAAGGGTTCCTGCGATACCGCTGGGAAGGCTATGACGAGGCGCTCATCCTTTACGTGCTGGGTCTCGGCTCGCCGACCTATCCTCTCCCGCCTGAGAGCTATACGGCCTGGCTATCCAGCTACAAGTGGAAAAGGATCTATGGCCGGGAGCTGGTTTATGCCGGTCCGCTCTTCATCCACCAAATGTCGCACATCTGGATCGATTTTCGCGGCATCCGCGATGCCTTCATGCGCAATCATGGCAGCGACTATTTCGAGAATAGCCGCCAGGCTACGTTCCTGCAGCGCGACTACGCCATCCGCAATCCTAAGGGCTTCATCGGTTATGGGGAGAATTGCTGGGGTTTTACCGCCAGCGACGGCCCAGGCCCGACAAAACGTCACATGGCGATCGGAGACCGCCGCTTTTTCGGATATCTGGCGCGCGGCGCGCCGTTTGGTCCGGATGACGGCACACTGTCGCCGTGGGCGGCGATTACCTCGTTGCCCTTTGCGCCGGAGATCGTTCTGCCGGCGCTCAACCACTTCCACAAGATCGACTTGCACGCGGGCAATCCTTACGGCTTCACCGCAAGTTTCAATCCGACAATCGCCACCGCCGGTGGCCGGGCTTGCGGTTGGGTATCGCCGGACCATATCGGCATCAATCAGGGGCCGATCGCCCTGATGATCGAGAATTACCG
>NZ_JAVIIW010000113.1:0-1863 GCF_033977205.1 Mesorhizobium album
GGTGAGTGGCGCGGGGGAATCGCACCCCCGCGCTCTCGCAGAACCGTACGTGACACTCTCGCGTCATACGGCTCCCATTGTTCGGCCGCGTCCGAAGAGCAAGGCCCAATGAGCAAACAGGCGGGTCTGGCGGCGCGCGATGCGTTGCAGCCAGTGGATGGCCCGTGTCTTGTGCCTGCGCAAGGACTTGAACTTCCGGTGGGCCCATCGCGCCAGCAGGAGATCGATGTGCCGCAAGGTCGGGTAGAGAGCCGATGGATAGAACCGCCCGTAGTAGTTGATCCAGCCCCGGATGTGCACATTGAACATCCGCGCCAGATCATCCAGCGTCTTGTCGCTGCGTTCGTGAAGGGCCCAACTCCGGACCGTCCGTCGGATCGCCTTGAGGGCTTTGCCGCTGGCGGCCGGACTGAACGAGACGCCGACCTTCCCACCCCGCCGTCGCGACAGCCTTGGCCTGAATGTATAGCCGAGGAAGTCGAACTTGTGGTCGGGATGGTTTCCGCGCCGATCATCATCCTTGCAAAAGACGATCTTCGTCTTCTCCGGATGAAGCGTCAGCCCGCATTCCGCGAACCGCTTCTCAAGGTCATTCCGCAACGCCGCTGCTTGCTCCCCACTTCGGCAATGGCAGATCGCATCATCGGCGTAGCGCTCGAACCGGATGTCGGGATGGTTCCGCAGCATCCACATGTCGAACGCGTAGTGGAGAAAGAGATTGGCAAGGAGGGGACTGATGACCCCTCCTTGCGGCGTCCCTCTTTCCCGCTCGATGAGGCTTCCATCCGCAGTCTGCATCGGCGCTTTCAGCCATCTTTCGATGTACAGCAGCACCCACGGGCAATCCGTATGCTTACGCACTGCCCGCATCAGCAGATCCGTTTCGATGCTGTCGAAGAAGGCCTTGATGTCGAGATCAAGAACCCAGGCATAGCGCCAGCACCGCTGCCGTGCTGCGCCGACCGCATCGAGCGCCGATTTGCCGGGCCGGTATCCGTAGGAATCGCTGTGGAATCGAGGTTCCACCAGCGGCTCCAGGAACCGTTTGACCACCATCTGGGCTATGCGGTCCGCGACAGTCGGAACCCCCAACGGCCGCGTCTTGCCATCGCCCTTCGGTATGTCGACCCGTCTCACCGGCGGCGGAAAGTAACTGCCGGACGACAATCGATTCCAGAGCTTGTAGAGGTTGTTCGACAGATCACCCTCGAAGTCCGCAACCGATTGGCCATCCACGCCAGCCGCTCCTTGGTTGGCTCTGACCCTTTTATAGGCTTCCCACACCTCCCTTTTCGGAATGTCGAACGGCTTTGCTCTATCCATGAAGCTCCTCCCGTTTCCGGTTGGCTCCTGTCCAGAGCTGAACAACGCAACCCCTTCGCTCCAGCGTCATTACAACGCCTTCATCACTACTACGGGTTGCTCCGTCCCTGTGCCCCGCATCGGTACTTTCGTCCTCGCAGGGACCCCCTGCTTGGATTTTTCCCTTCGCATCGGGGCGACAGGTTCCCACGTTCCACCCAAGAGCCTGGCTCCGAGTCACGCCGCCTTCATGCCGGATGCCGTCTGGGCAGCAATCAGGCCATCCCCCAGACTGATCCCGGGGTAACGACTTCCCCCCGGTTTCGACATCGTCCATACGCTTTCGACACGTCATCAGCGGTTCGCTTTCGCTCGTCTCTCTGAGCCCTACCTGACGGGATCACGTCCCGCCTTTTCCGCAACGCTCACCACCACGGCTTTTGACCGAAGCAGCTTGCGGTGGTTTGAAGCCTGCCCCTGACGGCCGGCTTCGAGGGACCTGCCCTCATCTCTTGTGCAGTTCCGCACCTCCATCGCTGTCAGCGCGTTCGTGGCACACAG
>NZ_JAVIIW010000114.1:0-1852 GCF_033977205.1 Mesorhizobium album
GGAGGTACATGACAATGTCGATGTGAAGCCGTTTGCAGTTGACCTTCCCCATATAAGAGTTTCGGGCGCCGGCAGGCGTACGAAAGTCCCCGAGGAAGGAACCCGCGGGCCACAGTCGATGGTTATGGGGATTTCGATTTGCGGCTGGTGTCGGCGATGGCGCGACCGCCGCCGGGAAGCACCGGGATGGATGCGGACGGACCGCTTCGTTGAGCCTGTCGCAGCTAGCGAGGTCGCGCGATCCTGAATGGGCAGATAGGTGAGGTCGATATCGACCGAGAGCCGAGGTAGGTCTCGGATGAAGAGATTGATGGCGGTGCCGCCTTTCATCGCGAAACACTCTTCCGCTGCTACGGAAGGCAGCGTGCGGACCAGGAGTGCGACCTGGTTTCGGTAAGCGACGGCGAAAGCCATCAGCGCGCCTCGTCCAGCTCTTTCGGCACGGTGATCTGGTAGGCGGGATCGTATCGCCCCTCCTTGACCAGCATGCGTTTGCCCGCGCCGAGATCGACCGCTGCACGCTCGACGTGCTTGAGCCATGCGTGGTGATGCCGATCGGCAAAGAAGAAGAAGAGGCGTTTCACCTTCACGTTTCGGCAGCAGACAAGCAGCTTCTGCAGCCGGCGCGGAGCAAGGTCGCTCAGTCCCTCCATCAGCACGTCGACCTGATGGAAGCTTTCATGATCCGGCAACTCGTCAAGAAGCTCGAGGATCGCGCGTTCGGGGGCCGAAACCGTCAGCGGCCAATCCCATTGTCCCCATGCAAGCGAGCGCAGTCCGGCATCTTGAAGAGACCGATCGCCTTGCTTGTCGGCACCCGGAACGAGGGGAGGGAAGTTAACCTCGTCCAGGTCGCTCCCGAAGAGCAGTTTACTGTTGCGGTAGACGAATTGCTCCTTGAGGCGCAGCGCGGTGAGCCAGCTCGGCGGCTTCCTTGGCCCGTGAAGATGGACCTCAGAACCGCCTTGCGAGAGGTAATGGGCATAACCCTGGAGTTCGAGGGCCGTTCGGCCACCGACGGCAAGGCGATGGCCGAGGAGCGTCTGGAGCGAGATGACGGCCTGCTGCCAGCTCAGCTGTCCGCGTGGGCGTCGATAGACCCGACGTGCCGGCTGTTCTAGCCAGCCCGAGGCGACATATTTGGTGCGTAGGGAGGTGGAGTAGCCGCGAGCGGAAAGCCAAGTGGAGTCCACGAGCAAGCCCTCCGGGAGGAGGCGCTCGAGCTGCTTCAGCTTTCCTGCTCTTTGCACACTCATGGTGAGCTTTTTAGCGCATATTCAAATCGAACTCCAGTTTAAAGATATCCGAGTTAGCGTCCCCCAGGTTGGTAAAATCGGTATTCGACAAACCTCGCGCTTTCCTCATCTTGATACAAATCCTCGAATTTAGATGGCTGAAAACCGCGGTTTTGTGTCAGCCAACCGTCTTCACTCTCTCACCTCTGTCTTCCACGCGCGCGCATGCCCCAACGCCCGTGATCCATCGATCTAGGGTCGAGATGATCGTATTGATTTAGCCAGTTATGACGGTACTTTATTGAGGGGTTGGATTCGATCTTCGCCGTTCACGGTGCCCTCGAAATGGCCGATAGGTGTCGATAGTCCACAGAATTTTTTCTGTCCGACAGTTGCCAAAAAACCAATAAAATCAACAGGCTACCTTTTTGACAGCCTCATTCGCGGTGCCTGGCGCGGAAATGGAAATTTTCCGCAATAAAATCAAGCCCTTAGTACAGAAAAAAGTAACCGGGGCAAAACCGGTGGTGTTGCGCGGGTGGATCTGCTGTTGGGGTTCAGCGAGCGGCGATGAGAACGGGAAGCGGTAGGACCTTACTGCCAGGGATGCCGAGGCG
>NZ_JAVIIW010000115.1:0-1835 GCF_033977205.1 Mesorhizobium album
GCAGAGATCTTCCGGCTCGAGATTGTGCAGGTGATTTTTGCCGCAGGCGCGGGCAATCGTCTGCGCTTCCAGCGTCATCACCTTGAGGTAGTTCGCCAGCCGTCGTCCGGCGACGATCGGATCGACCCGCTTCATCAGTTCGGGGTCCTGCGTGGTGATGCCCGCCGGGTCCTTGCCCTCATGCCAGTCGTCATAGGCGCCCGCGGTGGTGCCGAGCTTTCGGTATTCGTCCTCCCAGCGCGGATCGTTGTCGCCGAGCGCAATCAATGCCGCGGTGCCGATCGATACGGCATCGGCGCCAAGCGCCAGCGCCTTGGCGACATCGGCGCCGTTGCGGATGCCGCCGGACACGATCAGCTGCACCTTGCGATGCATGCCGAGGTCCTGCAGCGCCTTCACCGCCGGCCTGATGCAGGCGAGCGTCGGCTGGCCGACATGCTCGATGAACACTTCCTGGGTTGCCGCGGTGCCGCCCTGCATGCCGTCGAGCACCACGACGTCGGCGCCGGCCTTCACCGCAAGCGCGGTGTCGTAGTAGGGGCGCGCCCCGCCGACCTTCAGAAAGATCGGCTTTTCCCAGTCGGTGATCTCGCGCAGTTCCAGGATCTTGATTTCCAGATCGTCGGGACCGGTCCAGTCGGGATGGCGACAGGCCGAGCGCTGGTCGATGCCCTTGGGCAGCGTGCGCATCTCGGCGACGCGGTCGGAGATCTTCTGACCAAGCAGCATGCCGCCGCCGCCGGGCTTGGCGCCCTGGCCGACCACGACCTCGATCGCGTCGGCGCGGCGCAGATCGCGCGGGTTCATGCCGTAGCGCGACGGCAGGTACTGGTAGACCAGCGTCTTGGAATGGCCGCGCTCCTCCTCGGTCATGCCGCCGTCGCCGGTGGTGGTCGATGTCCCGGCAATGGTTGCGCCCCTGCCGAGCGCTTCCTTGGCCGGACCGGAGAGCGAGCCGAAGCTCATGCCGGCGATGGTGATCGGGATCTTCAGCTCGATCGGCCTTTTCGCATGGCGCGAGCCCAGCACCACGCTGGTGTCGCAGCGCTCGCGATAGCCTTCGAGCGGATAGCGCGAGATCGAGGCGCCGAGGAAAAGCAGGTCGTCGAAATGCGGAACCTTGCGCTTGGAGCCGGCGCCGCGGATGTCATAGATGCCGGTGGCGGCGGCGCGGCGGATTTCCGAGATCGCATAGTCATCGAAGGTCGCTGACTTGCGCGGCGTCGTCGGAGGATTGTGGTAGCTCATGGTCGTCCTCAGTATGCGTCAGCGTTGTCGATGTTGAAGTTGTAGAGCGTGCGAGCCGAGCCGTAGCGGGTGAACTCTTCCGGCCTGGCATCCTTGATGCCGGCCCGGTCGAGCAGGTCCTGGAGCAGGGCGATATGCTCGGGCCGCATCTCCTTTTTGATGCAGTCGGCGCCCAGGCTTTTGACCTTGCCGCGCACGAAGAGCCGCGCCTCGTAGATGGAGTCGCCCAGCGCATCGCCAGCATCGCCCAGCACCACCAGATTGCCGGACTGCGCCATGAAGGCCGACATGTGGCCGATATTGCCGCGGACAACGATGTTGATGCCCTTCATCGAGATGCCGCAGCGCGACGAGGCATTGCCCTCGATGACCAAGAGGCCGCCGCGGCCGGTGGCTCCGGCATACTGGCTGGCGTCGCCTTTGACCACGATCGAGCCCGACATCATGTTCTCGCCGACGCCGGGCCCGGCCGAGCCATGCACGGTGATGGTGCCGCCGGCATTCATGCCGGCGCAATAATAGCCGACGCTGCCGCGCACATCGATGCTGACCGGCTGGTCGACGCCGACGGCGACGGAATGGCTGCC
>NZ_JAVIIW010000116.1:0-1781 GCF_033977205.1 Mesorhizobium album
TCTCGGGCTCGCCCTCCGTGCGTGAGGATCGGCTCGGCCCATCCGAGCAACCCTCGTCTTTTAATCGCACGAAAGGGCGGGCCACCGATCTCAGCCCCGGAACATGACGTCTAGGTGCTGCACGCCTGGTCATCGCTGGCGATGGGGCTGTTTGGCACTGTTGCGGTACTGAGACACCGATAGCGATCCGTTAACCGCTGAGGGCAATGGCTTAACGCTTTGCCACGCTCGCGCCAAGTTTTCGGCGGAACGCTCGACGTACCTCGACCGTTTAATCGGGGCCAATCTTTGCGAAAGGACCTTTCCGATGATCAAGAAACTTGTCTGTGCCGCCGCGCTTTCAACCACGGTCCTCGCCCTTCCCGTCAGCGCCGGCACGCTGCGGCTCGGCACGCTCGATTGCACCATCGACGGTGGCACCGGCTATGTGATCACGTCAAACAAGGGCGTGTCCTGCGTCTTCCGCCCCTCTCATCACGGCCCGGCCGAGATCTACACCGGAATGATCTCCAAGCTCGGTGTCGATGTCGGCAAGACGCATCAGGGCCAGCTCGTCTGGGCGGTGCTTGCCGCGACCCGCAACCATGACGCGGGCGATCTCGCCGGCAGCTATTACGGCGTCAACGCCGAGGCGAGCGTCGTGACCGGCGGCGGCGCCAATGTCCTGGTCGGCGGACTGGACAGCGCCTTCATGCTCGAGCCGCTGAGCGTCCAGGCGCAGACCGGCGTCAACCTGGCCGTCACCGTGGCCTCGCTGGACCTCGTCCACTCCTACAAGTGAAGCATTCAACTCCCGACCGCCCGCTCTCCATACACGCGGCCCGGGACAGCACAATTCGGCTGTTCCGGGCCGTATCTTTTGGAGATGCCGAGACCTGGAATTTCCCGACGTGAGCGTTATGCCACGCTCGATGTTCGAACCCTGGGTGGTTCTGCGTCATCCCTTGGACGGACGCGTGCAGGACAACTTGCGCAAATGGAAGACAGGCGGATTTCGCCGGATCTCGGCCGAGAGGCCTTTTGGCGACGTCATCAAATCAAGCCCCACTCCGACGAGCGAGAAGCGGATCGCTCCGCATCCGTCGCTGAAGCCGCAGGCATTTCTGCGGCGCCTGGTTTATGCCTCGCTGCCAATGGGCGACGGCGTGGTTTTGGATCCTTTCGCAGGGTCCGGCTCTACGCTCGCCGCCGCCAATGCGGTCGGCTACGAAAGCGTCGGTATTGAACGGGACTTGACCTATGTCATGATGGCCCGGAGCGTCGTTCCGAAGCTTGCTGCTCTAGCGGTTCAGTAGATAGATCCAATTTGATCGGAGTTTCTGAATACCCGCGCGATCGAGGGTCGCTGTGCGGGTGCCGAGTTCGCCGCGCGGATTCTTGCGAAAATCGGCTTCCGTCACATAGGCATGTGGACTTCCGAGAATCGCATCGGACGACGATCGCGGGCTGGCTCGGTATCGTGGTTGGGTCTCCTATACGAACACGCACATATGCTGCTCGCGTGCGCCATGGGTGTCGACAGCACCGCCTGGCTTGCGGGTGCTCTTGATCTCGATGCCCTCCGTGCCGGATTTCACCGAATTGTTGGGGTACACCCCCTGCACCAAAAGATCGGGGTGGCCGTTGAAGTGCTTGTTCTCGACAAGGGAACGCGCATGCTTTGCCATGGAGGTGAGTGGCGCGGGGGAATCGCACCCCCGCGCTCTCGCAGAACCGTACGTGACACTCTCGCGTCATACGGCTCCCATTGTTCGGCCGCGTCCGAAGAGCAAGGCCCAATG
>NZ_JAVIIW010000117.1:0-1713 GCF_033977205.1 Mesorhizobium album
GTAACCGGGGCAAAACCGGTGGTGTTGCGCGGGTGGATCTGCTGTTGGGGTTCAGCGAGCGGCGATGAGAACGGGAAGCGGTAGGACCTTACTGCCAGGGATGCCGAGGCGGTCGCCGAGATAATCCCAGAAGCTGACACCGAGCTTGTTGCAGGTCTTCATCATGCTGAGCATGGTGTCGCGGGCGGCACGGCCCTGGTCGCTGTGGGTTCCGCCGCTGATCTTGCGCCGGGTCACGACGCTGCGGATATCGTTCTCCGAGCCGTTGGTATGGAGCGGAATGTCCGGGCGTTGGAGGATCTTCAGGAAGCTTTGGCGGTCGGTCCGGATGCGCGCGAGTAGACGGTCGAGGGTCACGAACCTGGTCTTCATGCCGACGATCCGGTCGAACCGCCGGGCCAGTTCCTTGGCTCTTCGGGGCGTCGGTTCCAGACACCAGGCCTTGATGTCGTTGTAGAGCCACCAGATCCGGCTCTGGATCAGGGCCTTGGCGCGGCGCTGCGGTTCGGTGAAGCTATCGAGGGCATGGATCTGCCGCTCCATATGGACCCAGCACCGCGCGTGCTCGCCGATTGCGAACTGGCCCGCCCCATCACTGAGGATGACGGTGCCGTCGAGGGCCTTTGCCTCGGTCAGACCGCCCCACAACGCGCCTTCACTGGCGATGCGGAACGGGTCCAGAGGGCCATCCTTGGGCTCCAGGCCATGGGCGAGCAGATGGGTGTCCCATGACGCCTCGTCCTCGAACACGGACGGCTCGCGCCCGGCATGCAGAAGATCCGTCGTGACCACCGGCAGCCCGCGCTCCAGCATGTAGGCGCGTGAGGCGGCGTTCAGGACCCACCGGGCCGACCCGCCGTGCAGGAGCCGCAGGAAGTTCAGCCGGCTCTTCGACTTGGTGGTCGTAAACACGGCGAACCGGTCATTGCCGATTTGCGTGCACACGCCATTGACCGCGCCATGGCGGGCCCCGGTGTCGTCGACGCTGACCCAACCGGCCGCAGCGAGCCCGGCCGTCAGAACCCGCTTCGCTTCGGCGACGAAGGCGTCGATCTTGCTGGTCAGGATCCGCACGACCTGGCGCTTGGAGATCGACACGCCGAAGTCGCGCAGCAACGCGACGATCCGCTCCACGGTCGATTGACCCTGGTGATAAAGTGACAGCACCAGACGCCGAAGTTCCAGACCGAAGTGCCCGTCAACCCCGTCCGGCAGCGGAGCGACGACGATCCGGCCATCCGGCAAACGCCAGCGGTCCCGATGATAGCGGACCACCCGCACCCCGATCGTCAGATCCTGCACCACGAAGCTTGTCCGCCCCAGAAACCGCGAGCCCGGTGGCGGCTCATAACAAAGACGGCGCTCTTCGGTGACGATCGCCCGGCTCGAGCCACGCCGCTTCGGACCCGTCGCCGCAGGTGAGCTCCGCTTGGACGACTGCTCCATCCCGCTCGGCTTCAGCGTCGGGCGCGGCGGTAGACCTTTCAGACGCCGGATCTCATCCTTCAGAGCCGCATTCTCGGCGCGAAGCCCGGCGACCTCCGCCCGCAACTGCACGATCATGTCGAGCAGGTCCGTAGGGGTCAGCGTTCGAGAATCTGGTGGCTCCGACATGGCCTGATGGAATCACGCCGCCCGCCAAACCGCCACCCACCCCAACCCGATACACCCGAGTCATAACGCCGCGTCCGCCACCGGTTTTGCCCCGGTTAC
>NZ_JAVIIW010000011.1:0-159649 GCF_033977205.1 Mesorhizobium album
GCGCCAACGGCAAAAAGCCAATGGTGGCCATCGCCGCCGTCATGCGAAAGATCATCGTCACCCTCAACGCTAGGCTACGAGACGCCGCCATTCCTCAGAGTTGATGACGACGCGATGGGCGCTGCGGCTATTCTCCAAGCCAGGCGTCAGATCGCCTCCCCCTTGAGCAACCGTGGCGTGTCACCTGACAGACCCGAAGCCTGGCGGATGAAGAAGTCCTTGAGCCTTGGCATGCGCTCGACAACGCCAAGGCCGATGTCGCGCACGGCGCGCAGCGGGCCGATGTCGTTGGAAAACAGCCGGTTCAGTACGTCGGTGGTGACGCCCATCTGCAGCGTGTCGAAGCGCCGCCATTGCTGGTAGCGCTCAAGCACGTCGAGGGCGCCGATGTCCTGGCCGAGCCGGTCGGCCTCGACCAGGACTTCGGCAAGCGCCGCGACATCCTTGAAGCCGAGGTTGAGGCCCTGGCCGGCGATCGGGTGGATGCCGTGCGCGGCGTCGCCGGCGAGCGCGATACGGGGCGCGACGAAAGCGCGGGCAAGGGTCAGCCCGAGCGGCCAGGCGCGCGGCTTGTCGGCAACGTGGATCTCGCCGAGCTTCAAGCCGAAACGCTGTTCCAGCTCATGCTCGAAGACGAACTCGTCGCCTTCCACCAGCGCTTTGGCATCTGCCGTGCGCTCGACCCAGACGATCGACGAACGGTTGGTGCCGTCCTTGTCGGGCTTTAGCGGCAGCGTGGCGAAGGGGCCGGCGGGCAGAAAATGCTCTTCGGCGCGGCCATTGTGCGGGCGCTCATGCGCCACCGTGCAGACGATGCCGGACTGGCCGTATTCCCATTTCACCGTCTTGATGCCGGCCATGTCGCGCAGCTTCGAATTGACGCCGTCGGCAGCGATCAGCAGCCGCGCCTTGAGCGCCGCACCATCGGCCAGATGCACTTCGACACCGGCGCTGCCGGTGTCGAAGGCGCTGACGGCCATGCCCTCGATGATGTCGATGCCGAGCTTTTCGGCGCGCCGGCGCAGCGCCCCGTTCAGAACCCGGTTGGCGACCATATGCGCGAAGGGCTCGCCGGGCGCCACCTCGCCGTCGAAGGTCAAAAACACCGGGCGTACCGGATCGGCGGTGCGCGAATCGGTGATGATCATCTCGGTGATCGCCTGCGCTTCCGGCGCGATCTCTTCCCAGACGCCGAGCTGCTCCAGCATGCGGCAGGCCGCGGCGGCGATGGCCGAGGCGCGGCCGTCCTTCCGCCAGACGCCGGCGGGCGCCGCATCGACAATGGCGATCCCAAGGCCTGGGCGGGCCTGCTTCAGCGACACGGCGGTGGTCAAGCCGACATAGCCGGCGCCCGCCACCAGAACGTCCAGCGAGGCCTCGCCAGTTCCATCCGCCTTGACCATGGCACTTTCCTTTCGCGGCTTGCGACCCCGCGCTGGCCGCAGCGGCTTGACTGCCTGCCTGTCCTGTCCGAAACCCGCCATGACACATCTTTGAAGGACATGGAACATGACGGCGGCCATGGACGAGCTTCTCGGCATTCTCGACCTCGAGCAGCTCGAACACAACCTGTATCGTGGTCGCAGTCCCAAGCTCGACTGGCAGCGTGTGTTCGGCGGCCAGACGATCGCCCAGGCGCTGGTCGCCGCCCAGCGCACGGTCGAGCCCGAGCGCCATGTGCATTCGCTGCATGGCTATTTCATGCGGCCCGGCGACACCAAGGTGCCGATCGTCTACGAGGTCGACCGCATCCGCGACGGCGGCTCCTTCACCACGCGCCGTGTGGTGGCGATCCAGCACGGGCAGGCGATCTTCTCGCTCGAAGCCTCATTCCAGCAGGACGAGGTGGGGCTGGAGCATCAGCTGCCGATGCCGCGCGACGTGCCGGCGCCCGACACGCTGCTGTCGCAGCGCGAGCTGCTCGGCAAGTTCGGCGAGGCGGTGCCGGAAGGCATCAGGCGCTACTGGGAGCGCGACCGGCCCATCGAGATGAAGCCGGTGATGCTCAAGCACTATACCAGCCGCGAGAAGCTGGAGCCGGAGCAGAATATCTGGATCCGCACCACCGGTCCGGTGCCGGAAAACCGCGCCATTCAAGCCGCCGTGCTTGCCTATCTCTCGGACATGACGCTGCTCGACACCTCGACCTTCGCGCATGGCCGCGCCATCTTCGACCGCGACATCCAGGCGGCCAGCCTCGACCATGCGATGTGGTTCCACCGCAGCCATTCCCTGGACGACTGGATCCTCTACACGCAGGACAGTCCCTCCACGCAAGGTTCGCGCGGTTTCACGCGCGGCTCGCTGTTCGCGCGCGACGGGACCCTCATCGCCTCGGTCGCCCAGGAAGGCCTCATCCGGCTGAAACGGTAAGTCGGCTCGAGTTAGCGCCTAGAAATCGGGCATTTTTTAAATTCTGCCTATCTTTTAATCAGACGGCTTGACGGACCCGCGCACGATTATTGGGCACGGTTCGCGCATCCCCTTTGTTTACAACAGGTTAACGCCCTGCCTCGGCAACTGGCACGGAGCTTGAATCCTATCCTGCACTCTCCGGCTCCTCGGGATCGGTGAAGGTGTGCAAACGCGGGGGACCGCAACAGCAAAGGGTGAAACCTTATGAAAATCGTGATGGCAATCATCAAGCCGTTCAAGCTCGACGAGGTGCGCGAAGCGCTTACCGCCGTCGGCATCCAGGGCCTGACCGTCACCGAAGTCAAAGGCTACGGGCGTCAGAAGGGACATACGGAAATCTATCGCGGCGCGGAATACGCGGTGAGCTTCCTGCCCAAGATCAAGATCGAAGTCGCCGTCGGCGCCGACATGGTCGACAAGGCCGTCGACGCCATCACTGCGGCCGCCAAGACCGGCCAGATCGGCGACGGCAAGATCTTCGTCTTCGGCATCGACCAGGCGGTGCGCATCCGCACCGGCGAAACAGACACCGACGCGCTCTAAAAGCCGCGATCAGCTATTCCAACGGAGAGTTCTATGAATATACCTTCCACCTTGAAGACTACGGGACGAGTGGCCGCCTCGCTCGCTCTCGTAGCGCTGAGCACGGTCGCCGCCTTCGCGCAGGAAGCTGCTCCCGCGGCGGCGCCGGCCGCACCCGCCGCGCCGACCCCGGTGCTTGATACCGGCAACACCGCCTGGATGCTGACCTCGACGGCGCTGGTGCTGATGATGACCATTCCCGGCCTGGCGCTGTTCTACGGCGGCATGGTGCGCAAGAAGAATGTGCTCGCCACCATCATGCAGAGCTTCGCCATTACCTGCCTGGTGACGGTGCTGTGGTTCATGTTCGGCTATTCGCTCGCCTTCTCCGATGGCGGCAGCACGAACGCCTATATCGGCGGCTTCTCGAAATTCTTCCACCACGGCATCACCACCGCGACGCTGTGGCTGCCGGGCGTGGCGAACATTCCTGAACTCGTCTTCTCGATGTTCCAGCTGACCTTCGCCATCATCACGCCGGCGCTGATCGCCGGCGCCTTCGCCGAGCGCATGAAGTTCTCGGCGCTGCTGATCTTCATGGGCCTGTGGCTGGTCTTCGTCTATGCGCCGATCGCACACTGGGTGTGGGGCGGCGGCTTCCTCGGCTCGGCCGGCGTTCTCGACTTCGCCGGCGGCACGGTCGTCCACATCAATGCCGGTGTCGCGGGTCTCGTCTGCGCGCTCGTTCTCGGCAAGCGCGAGGGCTATGGCACCGTCAACATGGCGCCGCACAACCTCGTCTATTCGGTGATCGGCGCTTCGCTGCTGTGGGTCGGCTGGTTCGGCTTCAACGCCGGCTCGGAGCTGGCAGCCGACGGCCTTGCCGGCGCCGCAATGTTGAATACCCAGGTTGCCACCGCCGCCGCGGCGCTGGCCTGGATGTTCGCCGAATGGATCGTCGCCAAGAAGCCCTCGGTGCTCGGCATCATCTCCGGCGCCGTCGCCGGCCTCGTCGCGGTGACGCCCGCTTCCGGCTTCGTCAACCCGACCGGCGCCTTCATCGTCGGCATCGTCGCCGGCGTGCTCTGCTACATCTCGGCCGTCAAGGTGAAGCACATGTTCGGCTATGACGACTCGCTCGACGCCTTCGGCGTACACGGCGTCGGCGGCGTCATCGGTGCGCTGCTCACCGGCGCGCTCGCCGATCCGGCGATCAACGCGCTCGGTAAGGGCGCTTCGGTCGGCACGCAGGTCTACGGTATCGTCTTCACCATCCTGTGGACGGCGATCGCGACCTTCATCATCCTCTTCATCGTCAAGGCGCTGGTCGGCCTGCGCCCGAGCAGCCAGGAAGAGGTCGAAGGTCTCGACGTTACCCAGCACGGCGAAGTGGTGCCGTAAGGCGGGCTTTTGCCAAGGGCCGGCGGACTTCCCGCCGCCGGCCCGGATTCGCCGCCGAGCGGTTCTTCCGGATCTACTCCCAAGATCCCGTCGTGACGCTCTCTAAAAGGGGCTCACGCCTTGAGGCCCGGAAACAATCCGGGCCTCCTTTTTATCGGTTATGAGTCGCGGCGTTTTGATCACATTCACTTGATCGCGCATGTGTGAAACGTCGGCCCTTCCGGTCCCGTACCGGGATTGCGATCGCCATCGTGGCGCTCGCCAAATATCAGGGAAGGAACCGACTAATGAACTTCAAGAATATCTTCCTGGGAGCGATGGCTCTGTCGATGGTCAGCGGCGTTGCACTTGCTGGCGCTCTCGACGAGCCTGACAACATGGCGCCGTTCTTCACCGATTCCAGCATGAAGACCATGAAGTCCGAGGCCGATTTCAAGGCGGCCTGGGCTGCGACGGCGAAGGACAAGCAGGACATGATGATGAAGGAGTGCCAGGACGCGGCGATGAGCAAGCCCCACGCCGAGTTCTGCGCCAACCTGATGATGTACGCCGGTCACAAGTGATTTGCGGAGGGTCGGATCCGGACGGGTCCGATCGTTTCGCCGTTGCCAGTGAGAGATGGCGGGCTCGACGGCCCGCCATCTCCTTTTCCGGAGGGCATCTCGGTAAAAGGCCATGGTTAATGCGGCCTTAACCTTCCCACCGATAGTCTGGCGTTCGAATCTGCCGGGATGCGTCACGCACCCGGCCAGGCAACGACTTACGGGGAAGAGGCATGCGTTCAGGCGCTTCAGCACCGCTCGCGCTGACCGATACGGGGCACGGCATCCATGCTTTCGCGCGGCGGCAGGTCGGGCGGTTGGTCGGCGCCGGCCTGTTCGTCTTCACCGCCTTCGGCGTCGCCAGCCTCGCTACCTGGAACGTCGCCGATCCGAGCTTCTCGCACGCCACCAACAATATCGTCACCAACGCCATGGGCTATGCGGGTGCGGTGTTTTCCGACCTCGCCATGCAGTTCTTCGGCCTTGCCGCGGTCGCCGGACTGGTGCCGGCGGTGATCTGGGGCTTCCTTCTGTTCTCCGCGCGCGGCGTCGACAGATTGCCCAAGCGCGGACTGGCCTGGTTCGGCTTTGCGCTGCTCGCAGCGGCGATCGCCGGCTGTGTCACGCCGCCCAACACCTGGCCGCTGCCGACCGGCCTTGGCGGCGTGTTCGGCGACATGGTGCTGAAAATCCCGGGCATCGCCGTCGGCGGCTACCCGAAGGGTCTTTTCGCCAGCATAATCGCGGTCGTCCTGGCTGGGCCGGCCCTCTGGCTGTTCGCCTACGGCTCGGCGCTGATTGCGCGCAAGAACGGCTTTGCCGTCATGGAGCGCGCCGCCGAGCCCGATCCGCGCGAGCAGGACAATCTTCTGTTCGAGGAGGATGAGGACGAGGACGATGAGGGTATACTGGCGCTCGGTGCCATCACCCATTGGTGGCTGTCGTTCCGCGCCTTCCTGCATCGCCGCGCCGTGCGCCGCAGGCAGGAGCGCGACGAGTTCGAGCCCCAGATGGAGCAGCGGGCGAGCGCCTGGCGGCGCGCCGCTGAGCGCGTCGAATCGGCCGAGTTTGCCGAGTCCCGGATGAGCCCCGGCGGCCGCGCCCGCGTCGAGCCGGAATTCTTCGCCGCGATGGTCAACGACCGCAGTGCCTCGGTCGATCCGGTCGATGATGATGACTTCGACGAAGATGTCGATCTCGACGACGAGGAACCTGTCCAGCGCCGCGCCACCGTACGCAACTTCCGTTCCGACGCGGCGACCCGCGTCGAGGCGCCTGCGCCGCGCCCAGTGCAGGGCGCGCGCGTCCAGCGCGAGGCGCAGACCTCGCTGATCGGCTCCGGCAGGTTCGAGATGCCGTCGCTGCATTTTCTGTCCGAACCGAAGAACGTCGCGCGCGACCCGAGCCTGTCGAAGGATGCGCTGGAGCAGAACGCGCGGCTGCTGGAAGGCGTGCTGGAGGATTTCGGCGTCAAGGGCGAGATCATCCATGTCCGCCCGGGCCCGGTCGTCACGCTCTATGAGCTGGAACCCGCGCCAGGCATCAAGTCCTCGCGCGTCATCGGCCTTTCCGACGACATAGCCCGCTCGATGAGCGCGATCGCCTGCCGCGTCGCCGTGGTGCCCGGCCGCAACGCCATCGGCATCGAGCTGCCGAACGCCAAGCGCGAAACGGTCTACCTGCGTGAAATCATGGCGAGCCGCGATTTCGAGACTACCAAGGCGAAGCTGGCGCTGGCGCTCGGCAAGACCATCAACGGCGAGGCGGTCATCGTCGACATCGCCAAGATGCCGCACGTGCTGGTCGCGGGCACCACCGGCTCGGGCAAGTCGGTCGCCATCAACACCATGATTCTGTCGCTGCTCTACCGGCTGACGCCGCAGGAATGCCGGCTGATCATGATCGACCCGAAGATGCTCGAACTCTCGGTCTATGACGGCATCCCGCATCTGCTCACGCCCGTCGTCACCGATCCGAAGAAGGCGGTGGTGGCGCTGAAATGGACGGTGCGCGAGATGGAGGACCGCTACCGCAAGATGTCCAAGGTAGGCGTGCGCAACATCGACGGTTTCAACGCCCGCGTCAGCCAAGCCGAGAAAAAGGGCGAGAAGATCTCGCGCACGGTGCAGACCGGCTTCGATCGCCAGACCGGCGAGGCGATCTACGAGACTGAGGATCTCGACCTCGAGCCGATGCCCTATATCGTGGTCATCATCGACGAGATGGCCGACCTGATGATGGTGGCCGGCAAGGACATCGAAGGCGCGGTGCAGCGCCTGGCGCAGATGGCGCGCGCCGCCGGCATCCATGTCATCATGGCGACGCAGCGCCCGTCGGTCGACGTCATCACCGGGACCATCAAGGCCAATTTCCCGACCCGCATCTCCTTCCAGGTGACATCGAAGATCGACAGCCGCACCATCCTGGGCGAGCAGGGCGCCGAGCAGCTGCTCGGCATGGGCGACATGCTCTACATGGCCGGCGGCGGCCGCATCCAGCGCGTCCACGGCCCGTTCGTCTCGGACGACGAGGTCGAGAGGATCGTCGGGCATCTCAAGCTGCAGGGCGTGCCGGAATATCTCGACGCCATCACCGAGGACGACGAGGAAGACGACGAGGACGGCGCCTCAGGCAGGGGCGGCTCGGGCGGCGGTGGCGGCGGCAATTTTGAGGATTCAGACGATCCCTACGACCAGGCGGTGGCCGTGGTGCTGCGCGACGGCAAGGCTTCGACCAGCTACATCCAGCGCCGGCTCGGCATCGGCTACAACCGCGCCGCCTCGATCATCGAGAAGATGGAGAAGGAAGGCATTGTCGGCCCGGCCAACCACGCCGGCAAACGTGAGATATTGGTGCCGACGGAAGAGGACAAATTCTAGGCCTGGTCGAGCGCGGCAACTTCGAACCTTCCGGCGCGTTCATGCGACGGAGCGCCGCGCGACCCGCCAAACTTAGGCCCAACTGGGGGTCCAGAGACTGCGACGACACGGAAAACAGGAAGTGACCGGCATGAAGACCTTCGTCCACTCAGAATTCGCTCCGACCCGCCGGCAGGTGCTCGGCCTTGGCCTGGTGCTGGCGGGTACGGCCGCCATCAATGTCGTGCCGGGCTTCCAGCTTCTGGCGAGGGCGCAGGCGGCGGTTCCGCCGGCAGCGCAGAAGATCGCGGACCACTTCTCCTCGGTCAAATCGATGAGCGGCGAATTCGTGCAGTTCGGGCCGAAGGGCGAGCAGACCGGCGGCAAGTTCTTCCTCGAACGCCCCGGCAAGATCCGCTTCAACTATGACGGATCGTCGAATTTCCGGGTGATTGCAGACGGCAAGTCGGTGGTGATCCTCAACAAGAAGATGAACACCTCCGACCTTTATCCGCTGTCGAAGACGCCGCTCAAATTGCTGCTCGACGACCGGATCGACCTCTCCGGCGGGCGGGTGAAAGCGGTCAAGGAAGAGGACGACCTGACGACGATTCAGCTCTCCGACAAGTCGGTATTCGGCAATGCCCGGATCACCATGATGTTCGACCCGAAGAGCTACGAGCTGCGCCAGTGGACGATCACCGACGCGCAGGGCAAGGACACGACGGTGATGATCTTCAACGTCAAGGAAGGCGTCTCCATCCCGCCCGACACTTTCGACATCGACTATACGGCGAACCGCGAGCTCAACACCAAGACGAGGTAGGTCCGCCGATATTCAGGTGGGGCCGGCAGAAAGCGCCGACCAGCTTGTCTTTATAGCGCTTGACTGGCAGTAGATCGGCGAACTTTTGCCGGACCTGCCGCATGCCCTTCACCATCGCTACCTGGAACATCAACTCCGTGCGCTTGCGCATGCCGATCGTCGAGCGGCTGTTGCAAGAGCATGCGCCGGACGTGCTCTGCCTGCAGGAAACCAAGGTTCCGGACGAGCTTTTCCCCGAGAAGGCTTTTCGCAAGGCGGGCTACGAGCACATCCTTTTCCACGGCCAGAAGGGCTATCACGGCGTCGCAACGGTAGCGCGCCGGCCGATCGAGCTGGTCGAGAAGCGCCGCTTCTGCGAGATCGACGACAGCCGGCATCTGTCGGTCAAGGTGCAAGCCGGCGGCAGGTCGATCCTGCTGCATAATTTCTATGTTCCGGCCGGCGGTGACGAGCCCGATCCGGAGATCAACCGGAAATTCCGCCACAAGCTCGATTTCGTCTATGAGATGAACGGCGTGCCGGCGAGCCAGGACGATCAATCCGCCTCGATCCTGGTCGGCGACCTGAACATCGCGCCGCAGGAGCATGATGTCTGGTCGCACAAGCAGCTGCTCAACGTCGTCAGCCACACGCCGGTCGAGACGGAAAACTTCGAGGCGATGCGGCAGACCGGCGGCTGGATCGATCTGATGCGGCTCAACGTGCCCGCCGAGCAAAAGCTCTACACATGGTGGAGCTACCGAGCGAAGGACTGGGAAGCATCGGACCGGGGCCGCCGGCTCGATCATGTCTGGTCGTCAGCCAATCTGGTGCCGAGCTTTGCCGGCTACGAGATTCTGAAAGCGGCGCGCGGCTGGGAAAAGCCATCGGACCATGTGCCGGTGATAGCGCGGTTCGATCTGGAGTAAGCTTGGGGCGGGAGCCGCGGTTGAGGGCGGCAGAGGCTCGAGGGCCGTCAGCCCGGTGCGTTGAGTGCCTTCTCGATCTGCGGCAACAGCAGATCCTTGGCCGATTCCGGCGTCAGCGGCCCGACATGCTTGTAGGCGACCTTGCCGTCCTTGCCGATGACGAAGGTCTCCGGCACGCCGTAGACGCCCCAGTCGATCGCCGTGCGGCCGGCCGGATCGACGCCGATCGCCTGGTAGGGATTGCCGAGATCGCCGAGGAAGCGGCGGGCATTTTCCGGCTCATCCTTGTAGTTCAGCGCGGCAAGCGTGAAGCGCTTGTCCTGCGACAGCGCCAGCAGCACCGGATGCTCTTCCCGGCACGGCGCGCACCATGACGCGAAGACGTTGACCAGCGTCACCTTGCCGGCGAAGGATTTGGAATCGAGTCCCGGCAGGTTCGACCCTTCGAGCGGCGGCAGGTTCGTCTGCGGCGCCGGCAGGCCGATCAGGGCCGAGGGAATTTCCGAAACATCGCGGCCGGAGAGAAGCTGCGACAAAAACAGTCCGGCCAGGCCCAAAAAGACCAGCAGCGGAAGAAGCACGAACAGGCGGCGGCGGGGCGCCGGCGTTTGGGTTTCGCTGCTCACGGCTTCGTCGTCCCGGCCTTGTCGGAGCGGCGCCGCACGCCTGCGGCCTCGAGCGCCGCAAGTTCCCGCTTGCGCGCCCGCTGATCGAGCAGGATCCAGCCGATCAGCCCGGCGAGCACGACGGCCGTGATGGCATAGGCGGCGGTGACAAACAGGGCGTGCGCGCTCATTTCTCGATCAATCACTTATGGCGTTCTAATAGTCGCCTCGGTCTTCAGTCGCAATGAACGACGCGTGCGGCAGATTTGCGGTCACAATGACTGCAGGAACCCCGAGATGCTGCCGACGCGCATGAACTTGGATGTCAGCGACAGTCTGACGGCCCCTTCACATGTCAGCAGGATCTTGCCCGCATCGTCCCACATCCTGATCGAGCTCGTCCCATGGCTCTCGAATTTGCGCAGGCTGACCGACTCGACATCGAGGAACTCCAATCCGAAGGACACTGCATTGAACTCTCCCCATTTGGCCGGCGGCCGGTAGGGCAGCACCGTCGAAATAAAGGACAGATGCATGACCGGACCGTCGCGACTCATCGTGGCCGAAGTGATCTCGACGGAGGACAGGTCCGGGTAGTGACCATAGATGGTCTGGAGAAAGATCGGGTTCTCGATCCGCAGCGGCCACATCAATCCGTCCCGTGGCGCAACGCCAGCGCCGCCGCCAGCGGTCCGAGCACGGCAAGAAACAGCGTCAGCGCGGCAAGAATGAGGAAGGGCTGCAGGAACGGCGCCGGATAGGCTACTGCGCCGTAGCTTGCCGAGACGCCGAAGATCAGCACCGGAATGGTGAGCGGCAGCACCAGCACCGAGATCAGCAGCCCGCCGCGCGGCAGCGCCACCGCCACCGCGGCACCGGCGGCACCGATGAAGGTGATGGCCGGCGTGCCGACGAGAAGCGTCAGCGCCGTGGCGCCGATCCCGAGTGGCTCCATGTTCATGAACAGGCCAAGCAGCGGGGCCGCGACCACCAGCGGCAGCACGCTGCCCGTCCAATGCGCCAGGCATTTGGTCAGCACCGTCAGCGCCAGCATCTGGCGATCGCCGTTGAGCACAAGCAGGTCGAGCGAGCCGTCCTCACGGTCGGCCTGGAACAGCCGGTCGAGTCCGAGCAGGCAGGCGAGCAGGGCAGCGATCCAAAGGATCGCCGGGCCGATGCGTGACAACAGGTTGAGGTCGGGTCCGACGCCGAATGGGATGGTAGCGATCACCGCCAGGAAGAAGATGACGCCGATCAGCGCCCCACCGCCGGCGCGGATGGAGAGGCGGATGTCGCGTAGGAAGAGGGCTAGCATGGGCGAGAAGCCTCTATGGCTCGATCGCCGTCTTTACAAACGTCGCGTTCCTTCACACCCCCCTCTGTCCTGCCGGACATCTCCCCCGCAAGGGGGGAGATCGGATGTCGCTCTGGCTTTCGCCAATCTCCAACGCTGGAGCGCCGACGGGGGAACTGCCAATCTCCCCCCTTGCGGGGGAGATGGCCGGCAGGCCAGAGGGGGGTGGGACGGAGTGCGAACGTCATCCAGCCATCCCCATCCTCAACGCCTTCGCCCCCTCCAGCCCCAGCGGCAGGTGCGTCGCCGCAACCACGATCCCTCCATCCTCCAGATGCCCCTTCATCAACCCCGCGAACCTCTCCTCCGACGCCTTGTCCAGCCCCGCCGTCGGCTCGTCGAGCAGCCAGATCGGCCGCCGGCTGACCAGGAGCTTGGCGATCGAGGCGCGACGCTTTTGCCCGGTCGAGAGATAGCCGAAGGGCAGGTGTCCGAGCCCTCCCAGCCCGACGGTCTCCAGCGCCTCCTCCACAACGAGCCCCGGCTCGCCTTGGAAGGCGCGCCAGAAGCCCAGATTCTCGTCGACGCTGAGTGCCGTCTTCATCGCGTTGAGATGGCCGAGATAATGCGCTGTCGAGGCGACCGATGAAAATTCCTCGCCACCGCCCTCGACCCGCACCCGGCCTTCGGCCGCCGGCAGCAGGCCGGCGAGGACCCTTAGAAGCGTCGATTTGCCGGCGCCGTTCGGCCCGGTGACGATAAGCGCCTCGCCCTTTTCGAGCGCGAATCCGATGCCGGAAAAGACCGTCTCGCCGCCGCGCTCGCCGCCCAGATTTTCGGCGATCAGCCGCATCCCTTGCCCGTCCCGAAAGCACCGTTTTGCGGCCGCCGCCGCATCGCACAAATTTGCCTTTCGACTGTCTAGAACTATTCCAGGAAATTCTCTATATGCGGTTCATCCGTGCCAGCGGTCGGCGCGGGAGAAGAATTAGCGCCGAACCAGCGCACGCGCCGCCTTGAACGGCTCGGGTTGCTCGGGAGCGGACAGCGGAAATGGCCGTACCCGCACCTTTGCGCGTGATTGCATGCCATCGGCGTCCGTTCCCTTTCAGGCTGAACAGACAAGGACGGATCGCACGTGTCAAAATCCCTCGACAGCTTCAATTGCCGCCGCACCCTGACCGTGGGTGGCGCGGACTATGTCTACTTCGACCTCGCCGAGGCCGAGAAGAACGGCCTCGCCGGCATCGCCCAGCTGCCCTATTCGATGAAGGTGCTGCTGGAGAACCTGCTGCGCAACGAAGACGGCCGCTCCGTCACCAAGCAGAGCATCAAGGCGGTCGCCGCA
Organism: Mesorhizobium album; assembly: GCF_033977205.1. Lineage (NCBI taxonomy): Bacteria > Pseudomonadati > Pseudomonadota > Alphaproteobacteria > Hyphomicrobiales > Phyllobacteriaceae > Mesorhizobium > Mesorhizobium album. The sequence goes on from NZ_JAVIIW010000011.1 coordinate 12,720, forward strand.
TGGCTGAGTGATAAGGGCACGGCCGGCGTCGAGATCGCCTACCGCCCGGCGCGCGTGCTGATGCAGGACTTCACCGGCGTCCCGGCCGTGGTCGATCTGGCCGCCATGCGCGACGGCATCAAGGCGCTCGGCGGCGATCCGGAAAAGATCAACCCGCTGGTGCCGGTCGACCTCGTCATCGACCACTCCGTCATCGTCGACGAGTTCGGCACGCCGATGGCCTTCGCACGCAATGTTGAGCTCGAATATGAGCGCAACGAGGAGCGCTACAAGTTCCTGAAATGGGGCCAGCAGGCCTTCCGCAACTTCCGCGTCGTGCCGCCCGGCACCGGCATCTGCCACCAGGTCAACCTCGAATATCTCGGACAGGTGGTGTGGACCAACAGCGAGGACGGCGAGACCATCGCCTATCCCGACACCTGCGTCGGCACCGATTCGCACACCACCATGATCAACGGCCTTGGCGTGCTCGGCTGGGGCGTGGGCGGCATCGAGGCCGAGGCCGCGATGCTCGGACAGCCGGTCTCCATGCTTCTGCCCGAGGTCATCGGCTTCCGCCTTACCGGCAAGCTGAAGGAAGGCGTCACCGCCACCGACCTGGTGCTCACCGTCACCCAGATGCTGCGCAAGAAGGGCGTCGTCGGCAAGTTCGTCGAGTTCTTCGGCCCCGGCCTCTCCAACATGACGCTGGCCGACCGTGCCACCATCGGCAACATGGCGCCGGAATACGGCGCCACCTGCGGCTTCTTCCCGGTCGACAGCGAGACCATCCGCTATCTGACGATGTCCGGCCGCGAGGAGAACCGCATAGCGCTGGTCGAGGCCTATTCGAAGGCGCAAGGCATGTGGCGCGACGCCGGCTCGGCCGATCCGGTTTTCACGGACCTGCTCGAGCTCGACCTCGGCGATGTCGTGCCGTCGATGGCCGGCCCGAAGCGCCCCGAGGGCCGCGTCGCCCTGGAGGACATTCCGGCCGGCTTCGCCAAGGCGATGGAGACCGAGTACAAGAAGGCCGCCGAGATCTCGAAGCGCTACGCGGTGGAAGGCGCTTCCTACGACCTCGGCCATGGCGACGTCGTCATCGCCGCCATCACCTCCTGCACCAACACCTCGAACCCGAGCGTGCTGATCGGCGCCGGCCTGCTTGCTCGCAACGCCAATCGGCGCGGCCTGAAGCAGAAGCCCTGGGTTAAGACCTCGCTCGCCCCCGGCAGCCAGGTGGTGGCCGAATATCTGGAGAAGTCCGGCCTGCAGAAGGAACTTGACCAGATCGGTTTCAACCTGGTCGGCTTCGGCTGCACCACCTGCATCGGCAATTCCGGCCCGCTGCCGGGCCCGATCTCCAAGACCATCAACGATAAAGGTTTGATTGCTGCCGCGGTCTTGTCCGGCAACCGCAACTTCGAAGGCCGCGTCTCTCCGGATGTGCAGGCCAACTACCTCGCCTCGCCGCCGCTGGTGGTGGCGCACGCGCTGGCCGGCACCGTCACCAAGGACCTCACCACCGAGCCGCTCGGCGAGGGCAGCGACGGCAAGCCGGTCTATCTCAAGGACATCTGGCCGACCGCGGCCGAGATCCAGGAGTTCATCGAAAAGAACGTCACACGCGAGCTGTTCGCCCGCAAATATGCCGACGTCTTCAAGGGCGACGCGTACTGGCAGAAGGTCAAGGCGCCGGCAGGCCAGACCTATGCCTGGGACGATCATTCGACCTATGTGCAGAACCCGCCCTATTTCGCCGGCATGGCGCGCAGCTTCGGCAAGATCGGCGATATCAAGGGCGCGCGCGTGCTGGGTCTCTTCGGCGACAAGATCACCACCGACCACATCTCGCCGGCGGGCTCGATCAAGGCCGCTTCGCCGGCCGGCAAGTATCTCACCGAGCACGGTGTCGGCGTCGCCGACTTCAACCAGTACGGCACGCGGCGCGGCAATCATGAGGTGATGATGCGCGGCACCTTCGCCAACATCCGCATCCGCAACCACATGCTGGGTGAGAACGGCCGCGAGGGCGGCTATACGATCCACTATCCCTCGAAGGAGGAGATGTCGATCTACGACGCCGCGATGGAGTACAAGAAGGAAGGCGTGCCGCTGGTGATCTTCGCCGGCGTCGAATACGGCAACGGCTCCTCGCGCGACTGGGCCGCCAAGGGAACGAATCTCCTTGGTGTCCGCGCGGTCATCGCCCAGTCCTTCGAGCGCATCCACCGCTCGAACCTGGTCGGCATGGGCGTGATCCCCTTCGTCTTCGAGGACGGCACCTCATGGGCCTCCCTCAATCTCAAGGGCGACGAGCTGGTCGAGATCGACGGGCTGGACGCGATCAAGCCGCGCCAGAAGATGGTGGCCAAGGTCACCTATGGCGACGGCACGGTGAAGAACGTGCCGATCGTCTGCCGCATCGATACGCTGGACGAGCTCGACTACTTCAAGAATGGCGGCATCCTGCAATACGTGCTGCGCGATCTGGCAGCCTAAGGGAGTAAGGGAATAGGGGAGTAAGGGAGTAGGGAACAGGCATCCCTACTGCCCTACTGCCCTACTGCCCTACTGCCCTACCGCCCTACTGCCCTACCGCCCTACTCCCTTACTCCCCTATTCCCCCAATTAAACCGCCGCCCGCCAAGCATTAGCCGGTTCGCCCGAAGTCCCGATCCTGTTCGCTCGCAATAGAGATCGTCCGGCATCAGGAAACTTTGCCACATGGCGATGATGCGGCTCCGAAATCGAACCGCATCGAAAAATGCAGCCACGCCCCTGGTGCCGCCTTATCTGCGGTTGCGACGCCACAATTTCACCGCAACGTGACTTCCCGTTGACTGTCGGTTCTGCCACATATTTTAGCAATCAGAACAAGGCCGGCGTCACCGGCGGGAATCGGAACGTCATGGCATCTCGAGGATCATTGCGGCTTGCGGCACTTGCGCTGGCCGTTTCAACTTTTGCCGGTGCCGCGCTGGCAAACGAGCCCGAGAAGCCGCCAATCGATAAGACTCAAACCGACAGGACTCAGGCCGACAAACCCTTGGGCGTGGTCGAGCTCTTCACCAGCCAGGGCTGCAGCTCCTGCCCGCCGGCCGACGAGTTCTTCGCCGAGCTTGCCGCCAAGGAAAACATCGTCGCGCTCGCCTACCATGTGAACTACTGGGACTATCTGGGCTGGCAGGATACGCTGAGCACGAAGGAAAACACCGACCGGCAGTATGACTATATGCGCGCCTTCGGCAGCCGCTCGGTCTACACCCCGCAGGCCGTCATCAACGGCCGCAGCCATGTCAATGGCGCCAGCCGCAAGGATGTCGACGGCGCGCTGGCCCGAATGGACAGGGCTGGCGAGGGCATGCGGGTCGGCATCAAGGTGAGCCGCACCAGCGACCGCGTCGTGATCGACGCCGGCGACGCCGGCAACGGCCCGACCGACGCCCATGTGGTGATCGTCTATTTCGATCCGCCGCACATGGTGAAGATCGGCCAGGGCGAGAACAGCGGCCGCAGCCTGACCTATTGGAATGCCGTCTCCGACATCCAGACGGCCGGCATGTGGCACGGCAAAGCGCAGCGCTACGAACTGCCGATGACCGAGATCGCCAAGAAGGGCGGCTGCGCGGTGCTGCTGCAGTCCGTCGGCAGAGACGGCATGCCCGGCCCCATCCTCGGCGCCGCCTTCATCCGCAAGCCCGATCGGCTTTAGCTCCCCCTTCTCCCCTGTGGGAGAAGGAAAATAAAAAACCGGCGTCAGCTTGCTTCTGACGCCGGTCATTCAGGTTTTGGGATCGTCGCACCTGATTTTTCCAAGGAAAAACCGAGGTTGGTTCGATCCGACGCTGACCCGTGGGCGGGGGGCTTGGGGTTTACGAGCCGGTGCCGGACCGAACCGTCTCAGGCAACGCGGGTAAACTCGTCGGACATTGGGGCATGAGCGCGGATAATTTGTGGCGACATTGTGGCGGAGCATCACCAATGACAACACGCGTTTCGCAAACGTGACTGGACCTTTCGGAAACGGCGCAGGGCCGGCTAGCTTAGCCGGCCCTTGCAATTCGGCCGCGAAAGCGCGAACCTTATCGCGTGCAGATTCAATCGAAGGATCGAGGCATGACCGATCACAGCAGCGGGATGGAGGATGGGGAAGCATCCGGAATATTGATCCCGCTGCACGAGGCGCGCCGCGCGCGCCTCGACCAGCCGGTTCGCTTCGATCGACGCGAACTCGACCAGATTCTGAGGCTTTACGGACGCATGGTGGCGGCCAACGAATGGCGCGACTATGCGATCGACCATCTCTCTGATCGCGCTGTCTTTTCTGTCTTCCGCCGCGCCAGCGAAGTGCCGCTGTTCCAGATCGTCAAGGACCCTAAGCTGGCGCGCCGGCAAGGCGCCTTCGCCGTCATCGCCGCCGGCGGGCGCATCCTGAAGCGCGGCCAGGAGCTCGGCCGCGTGCTCGGCGTGTTCGATTCCAAGCTTAAGCTGGTCGAGGCTTGAGCCAGGGAACTGAAGAACTGAGGAAACTGAAGAACGAAGGAAGACGGCGGCTACACCAGGCGCTGAGCGCCTTTTTCTTCAATTCTTCAATTCTTCAATTCCTCAGTTCCTCTTTCCCTCGCGAAATCTCCGCTCCGGCAGCGAATCCGGATCGGGCGGCAGCGCTGCGCCGCCGTTGAGCGGCAGCTGCATGAACACGGTGTCCAGCCAGCGTCCGTGCTTGTAGCCCGACCCTTCCAGGCGCCCGGAATGATGGAAGCCGAGCTTCTCATGCAGCCGCACGGACGCGCTGTCTGCGTGCCCGTCGCCGATCACTGCAATGATCTGGCGAAAGCCCGCGGCGCGCGCCGCCTCGATCAGCGCCTGCATCAACAGGAGGCCGACGCCCTGACCCTTGGCCTCGGGCGCGATATAGACCGAGTCCTCAACGACGAAACGGTAGGCGGGACGCGGCCGGAACGGTCCGGCATAGGCATAACCGAGCACGGCGCCGTTCTTTTCCGCCACGAGATAGGGAAAGCCGCCTGCCGCTAAGGTGTCGAATCGATTGCCCATTTCGGCGCGGCTGGGCGGCTCCAGCTCGTAGCTCGCCGTGCCGTTCCTGACCGCGTCGGCATAGATTTTGGTGATTCGGTCGAGGTCGGCAGCGGTGGCCGCTCTGATTGCGATGTTGCTCATAATTTGTGCAGTTCGTTCTTCTGCCTCGATAACAGCAGAGGAGCGCGCAAAAGGAAAGGGCGGCCGTTGGGCCGCCCTTTCCGAAGTCTATGGTCCAGCCGGACCGGACTGCGCGCCTTAGCGACGATCGCCCATGAACTGCAGCAGGAACATGAACAGGTTGATGAAGTCGAGATAGAGCTGCAGCGCGCCCATGATCGCCTTGCGGCCAGCAACGTCCGCGACGTCACCCTCGAAATACATCTCCTTGATCCGCTGCGTGTCGTAGGCGGTCAGGCCCGCGAACACCAATACGCCGATCGCCGAGATGGCGAAGGCGAGCGCCGACGACTGCAGGAAGATGTTGATCAGCAGCGCGATCAGCAGGCCGATCACACCCATGATCAGGAACGAGCCGAAGGCCGTCAGGTCGCGCCTGGTCGTGTAGCCATAAAGCGACAGCCCGCCGAAGGCCGCGGCCGTAGCGAAGAAGGTCTGGGTGATGCTGGTGCCGGTGTAGACGAGGAAGATCGTCGACAGCGACAGGCCGACAAGGCCGGCATAGACCCAGAACGTGGTCTGCGCCGCCGCCACGCTCATCGACTGGATCCTGAACGACAGGAACATCACGGCAGCCAGCGGCGCCAGGATGACGACCCAGCGGAACGCGCTTGCATAGATGAGTTGGCCGAAGGCGGTCAGCTGGCCGTCGCCGGTGACGGCAAGCTGGAACGCACCCCAGGCGGCGAGGCCGGTGATGAGCAGGCCAAGCCCCATCAGGTTGTAGACTTTGATCATATAGGCCCGCAGGCCCTGATCGATATCGACGCGCGCGCCGGGAGCGGCGGACGTCTGGTAGTTGCGAATGGGATCAGCCATTGGAAATCCTCTGTTGCTCCTGCCCCGTCCGGTGACAGGTCCCCAGATTCACTCTGTTGGGACCAGGCGCCGCTGGCCGGGCTCCAGCATGCCTGCGCAGAAATATGATGGTTCTTGACGTTAAGGACAAGACGGTAACGGGGCGTAACGCTTCGTGAGAAGGCAAAAGCCCGGTTTTCGGCCGTTTCGGCCGGCATTCTTACAAAGATTTAACGAGGCCGAGCCTGCTCCCGGCGCTCGTCGGGGTCAGAGGTTGCGCAGCACCGGCGCCGCCTTGTGGCCGAGCACCCGCCAGGTGCCGGCGAGGCCGATGCCGACGGTGACCGCCAGCGAGACGAGGATCGTCGTCACCGCCACTTCCGGCATGAAGTGCGACGGCAGCGTCATGATATGCGCGACGACGAACCAAGCGGCGACGCCGCCCGCCGCCAGCGCAAACAGCGCGGTGGCAAGGCCGATCAGCACATATTCCAGCGAGAAGGCGGTGATCAGTGTTCGCCTTGTCGCACCGAGCGTCTTCAGCACCACCGCATCGTGGATGCGCGCCCGGTTGCCGGCGGCTAAAGCGCCCGAGAGCACTAGCACCGAGGCGATCAGCGCCACGCCCGCGGCGGCGCGGATCGCCGTCCCCAACTGCGCGACGAGCCGGTTGACGATGTCGAGCGCGTCCTTGACGCGAACCGTCGTCACCGCCGGAAAGGCGCGGGTGACTGCGTTGGGCAGCCGCGCATCGTCGGCGGTGGTGGCTTTTTTGTCGGTCAGCGTCGCCAGCCAGCCATGCGGCGCCCCGGCAAAGGTGTTGGGCGAGAACACCATGACGAAATTGATGCCCATGGTTTCCCACTCGACCTGGCGGAAATTGGCGACCCTCGCCGTCACGTTGCGGCCGAGCACGTTGACGGTGACGGTGTCGCCGAGCTTCAGCCCGATCGCCTTGCCTTCCTCGGCCGAGAACGACACCAGCGGCTCGCCGGAATAATTCTGCGGCCACCACGCGCCTTCGGTCAGCGTCGCGTTCTCCGGCTGCCTCGCGTCATAGGTGAGGCCGCGGTCGCCGCGCAGCACCCAGGCGCCGTCGGCGGGAATCTTCACCTTGTCGACGTCGACGCCGTTGAGCGCCATGATCCGGCCGCGCAGCATCGGCACCTTGACCAGCGTCCCTTGCGGCGCCTCCTTCTCGACCAGCTTAGCAAAGGCATCGACATCGCTGCTCTGGATATCGACGAAGAAGAAGTTGGGCGCCCGCTCCGGCAGGCTGCCGGAAATTTGCCGCCTGAGATTGCCGTCGATCAGCGCCAGCGTCGCCAGGAGCGTCAGGCCGAGCCCGAGCGACAGCACCACCGAAGGCGTCAGCGCGCCTGGACGGTGGATGTTGCCGAGCGCGAGTCTCAGCGAGACCGAGCGCATGCGTGGACTGCGCCTGGCCGCCCATTGCACCAGCGCCGCCACCAGCCGCAGCACCAGGAAGGCAAAGACCGTCGCGCCGACGAAGATCGAGGCGATGCGCCGGTCGTCGGCGGAAAGGATGGCGAGCGCCGCCAGCACCAGCACGATCGCCAGAGCCGCGACCGCATATGGCAGGCGTGGCAGGCCGCGGCTCTCGAAACCCATCTCGCGGAACAGCGCCGTTGCCGGCACATCGCGGGCGCGGCCGAGCGGCAGCAGCGCAAAGGCCAGTGTCACCAAGAAGCCGAACAGCGCCGCCATCGCAAGCGCGCCGGGATAGAAGCCACCTTCCGCCGGCACCGGAATGACCGATTGCAGCAGCGCGCTCGCCGCGAACGGCATCGCAGCACCCAGGATCAGGCCGAGCACGATGCCGAGGCCGGCAATCAAGAGGATCTGCACGAGATAGACCGTGAAGACGAAGCCGCCCGAAGCGCCGAGACTCTTGAAGGTGGCGATGACACCGCGCTTGCCGTCGAGATAGGCGCGCACGGCATTGGCCACGCCGACGCCGCCGACCACCAGCGCCGTCAGCCCGACCACCGTCAGGAACTGCGAGAAGCGCTGGATGTTGGAGGAAAGCGCAGGTGCTGCGTTGCTGCGCGTGCGGATCGACCAGCCGGCCTGCGGAAAGTCCTTCGCGGCTTCAGCCTGGATCTGCTTCAGCCGCGCTTCGCCTGCGCCCTCGGGCAGGCGGACCTTGTAGGCGTTCTCGACCAGGCTGCCGGTCTGGACCAGGCCGGATGCAGCAAGCCCCTCGCTTGAGATCAGCAGCCGCGGCGCGAAGCCGAAGCCGTCCGATATCGCGTCCGGCTCGCTGATCAGCCTGGCCCTCAGCTCGAAGGTGGCGCCGCCGAGTTTCAGCCGATCGCCGACATGCAGATTGAGCCGATCGAACAACAGCTCGGGCGCAGCGGCGCCGAAGACACCCGATCGCTCGCCGAACAGCTCCTTCTTCGGCAACGACGGGTCGGTTTCCAGCACGCCGTAGAGCGGATAGGCGTCGTCGACCGCCTTGGCCTCGACCAGCGCCTGGTCCGAGCCGTCCTCGAGGCGGGCCATCGAGCGCATGCCGGCATTCAGCGAGACCGGGCCAAGGCTCTTGATGAAGCCGAGCTCGGCATCCGAGGCGCTGCGCTGGTTGATCTGGAAGCGCAGGTCGCCGCCGAGCAGCGTCTGACCCTGATTGGCGACACCGGCGGTGATCGCCTGCGCCACCGAATTGACGCCGCCGATCGCCGCGACGCCGAGCGCAATGCAGGCGAGGAAAATCATGAAGCCGGACAGGCCGCCGCGCATCTCGCGCAGCGAAAAGCGCATGGCGAGCTTCAACGTCCGCATCAGGCCGGCACCCTGACGGACTTCGGCGCATCCTCGATGCGCCCCGAGCGCATTGACACCTGGCGCGAGCAGCGGGCGGCAAGCGCCGGATCATGCGTGACCAGAACCAGCGTCATGCCGCGCTCGGCAGCCTTGGCGAAGAGAAGGTCGGCGATCTGCTTGCCGGTAGCCTGGTCGAGATTGCCGGTCGGCTCGTCGGCAATCAGGATGCGCGGCGAGGGCGCCAGCGCCCGGGCGATCGCCACGCGCTGCTGCTCGCCGCCCGAGAGCTCGCCGGGATAGTGCGTCACACGGTCGCTCAGGCCGACCGCCGCGAGCTCTCGCGCCGCCACGCCGAACGGGTCGGCATGGCCGGCCAGCTCCAGAGGCACCGCGACATTTTCGAGCGCCGTCATGTTGGGGATGAGGTGGAAGGACTGGAAGACGATGCCGATGTTTCGCCCCCGAAACGAAGCAATCTGATCCTCGCTTTTGCCATTGAGCAATTCGCCGGCGATTCGCACTGTGCCCGAGTCAACCCTTTCCAGCCCGGCCAGGACCATCAGCAAGGTGGACTTGCCGGATCCTGACGGGCCGACGATGCCGGTGGCCTCGCCGCCCGCCACATCGAGGCTGACGCCTTTCAGCACATGGACGGAGGAAGCGCCCTCGCCGAGCGTCAGGGAGACATCCCTCAATGCGATGACGGCTTCTGTCACAATGAAAGCGTCCTATATGGTGGATAAGGGAGACGAGTCTTCCCCGCGAATGTTTCGGTCATATGGGGCTCGCCGCATGGCTTTCAAACACTCACTCGCCGCAGCCCTACTCCTTTTCCTAGCGGTTTGCGGCGCCATTTCGTCGGCGCGGGCTCAGACCTTCTCCATCGTCGGCTTCGGCGACAGCCTGATGGCGGGCTTCAACCTCGCACCCGGTCAGGGCTTCACCGACCGGCTGCAGGCGGCACTGAAGGCAAAGGGCCTGGACGTCACCGTCGCCAATGCCGGCGTCTCCGGCGACACCACCAGCGGCGGGTTGGCAAGGCTCGACTGGTCGGTGCCGGACGGCACCAGGCTCGTCATCCTCGAGCTCGGCGCCAACGACATGCTGCGCGGCGTTTCGCCCGGCATTGCCGAAAAGAACCTCGACACGATGCTGGGTAAGCTCAAGCAGCGTGGCATCCCGGTGCTCCTGGCCGGCATGCGCGCCGCGCCCAATCTCGGCGCCGACTACCAGAAGACCTTCGATGCGATCTATCCCAGGCTTGCCGCCAAATATGATGCTCCGCTCTACCCGTTCTTTCTCGACGGCGTCGCCGCGCACCCCGACCTGCAGCTGGAAGACGGCCTGCATCCCAACCCCAAGGGCGTCGACGTGATGGTCGAGCGCATTCTGCCGGCCGTCAGGAAGGCCATTGCCGCAAATGGTGGTCCGTCGTGAGGCGGGTGGGTAACGCTTTCCGTTGGGGAAAGCTTGTGGACAACAAAGCGCTTGCTCCGCATGGCTATCGATGATTCGCTAGGGGCGAGAGTTTCGATTCGAGGACAGGAGGCTTCCCATGCCACGTCTTTTCACCGCCCTCGAAATTCCGCGTGATGCCGCTCTTTCGCTGTCCCTGCTCCGGGGCGGGCTTCCGGGAGCCCGCTGGATCGATGTCGAAAACTACCATCTGACGCTGCGCTTCATCGGCGATGTCGAAGGCCATGTCGCCGACGAGATCGCCGGCGCGCTCGACCGCATCCACCGTCCTTCCTTTCCCCTGACGCTCTCCGGCGTCGGCGCCTTCGGCGGAAAGAAGCCGCATGCGGTGTGGGCCGGCGTATCCGCCTCGCCGGACCTGGTGGCGCTGCAGAGCGAGATCGACCGCATCTGCCAGCGGCTCGGCCTGCCCGCCGATCCGCGCAAGTTCATGCCGCATGTGACGCTCGCGCGCCTGCGCAACTCGAGCCCGGCGGACGTAGCGCAATATCTTTCGGCGCGCGGCAATTTTTCCGCACTGCCCTTCCGCGTCGGCCGCTTCGTCCTGATGTCGTCGCGCGATTCGGTGGGCGGCGGTCCTTATATCGTCGAGGAAGCCTGGCCATTGGCCGGCGCCGACGCGCGCGCCTCCAGCCGCTTCGCCAGCGCCTCCGACGCTTCGCGGATCATGCGGTAGACGGCGGCGAAGGCCTGCTGGTCCTCGTAATAGGGATCCGGCACGTCCCGTCCCGTTCCGGTCGCAAATTCCAGATAGAGGTGGATGCGGTCGCGCGCGGCCTGAGGCGCCAGCGCCTTGAGATCGCGCACATTCGAGCGGTCCATGCCGAGGATCAGGTCGAAGCGCGTAAAATCCTCCGGCGCTATTCTACGCGCCCTTTGCCCGGAAATGTCGATGCCATGGCTTGTGGCGACCGCGATCGAACGCGGATCGGGAGCGGAGCCGACTTCCCAGCCACTGGTCGCGGCCGAATCGAGCACCATGCCGCGGCCCTCTCCGCGCTCGGCCCACACGGCGCGGAAGACACCCTCGGCCAGCGGCGAGCGGCAGATGTTGCCGAGGCAGACGAACAGAATGGATTTTATGGGCTTTGCGCTCATCGATCCGGCGCTATGGTTGATTCAATTTCGAATAGCACAGGAACCCGACATGACCAGAGAGAAACTCAGCAAAGAAGCGATCGCCGCCGCGCTCGCCGAACTCGAAGGCTGGTCGCTGGCCGCCGATGGCGCATCGATCAAGCGCAGCTTCGGCTTCAAGAACTTCTCCGAAGCCTTCGCCTTCATGACCCGGGTGGCGCTTGCCGCCGAGAAGATGGACCACCACCCCGACTGGTCGAATGTCTACAAGACCGTCGACGTGACGCTGAACACGCACGACGCCGGCGGGATCACGGCGCTCGACATCGAATTGGCGAAGCGGATGAACCGCTATTTCGGGTAGGGCTGGGGAGTCCGCCGGCAGTGTGACTGCAACCGCTCCAGCGTCGTCATCCTCGGGCGGAGCAAGGAGCGAAGCGACGCGGCGCAGAACATAGGATGACGATCGGAGGGATGCCTCGGCTAATTACCAGACCAAGGCAATTGCCAACTCAGCTTACTTGCTGGCCGACGTTCCCCGTCCGATTTTCCGAGCCGAGATCCGCCCGAACTCTTGCAGCAAGCTGGCGCTTCCCCCACATCTCCCGCGGCGAACCGACGTACAAGGACACGCGCGGCCAGGGAGACATTGATGGCGCAGGAATCCGGTTTTGATTTCTTCGGCTTCGGCGACAAGCTCGCCGGCGAGGGCGAGGTGCGCGAGAAATTCTGGCGCACCGCCAAGAAGGCTGCACGGCAGATACCGTTCATGGACGAGGTCGTCGCCGCTTATTATTGCGCGCTGGACAAGGACACGCCGCTGCGCGCCAAGGGCATCCTGCTTGCCGCGCTCGGCTATTTCGTGCTGCCGGTGGACTTCATCCCCGACTTCGTTGTCGGTCTCGGTTTCACCGACGACCTCGCCGTGCTGACCGCCGCGATCACCGCCGTCAGCGCTCACATCACACCCGCGCACCGGCAGGCCGCCAGGGACGCCTTGGCCGACAAGCGCTGACACCGAGGCGCAGCTGACTTCAGGCCGGTGCAACGAGACCGCGAAACCGCCCGCGCGAAAAGACAAACTCTTGCCGTTTTCGTAGCCTCCAAGTTCGCGCCGGGACATCGGGACTGCCGCGTGGAAGCGGCGGCGCGAAAGGTGGCGGTTTCCTGGGGGTGAGCTCCTTTTCTTAAGGAAAATTCACCGTTTGGTAACCCTGATTAAATCAAAATGAAGCGACGGCAGGACGCCACGCGGCCGCCTCCGCACCAGTTGGAATACGGGAAGAACGATGCGCGGATTGATTGCTACAGTTTCCAGCCTGGTCCTTGCGGCCGCCTTCGCGGCGCCGGCGCTGGCGCAGCAGGCGACCAAGATCGGCCAGCACAATGCCTGGGGCACCTACAGCTATCAGTCGGCGGGCGGCAAGGTCTGCTACGTGCTGACGGTGCCGACCGACAAGCAGCCGCCGACGCTCGACCACGGCGACATGTTCTTCTTCGTCAGCCAGCGCCCTGGGCAGCAGGTCTCGTACGAACCGCAGTTCATCGCCGGCTACAATTTCCAGGAAGGCTCCAAGGCCACCGTCACCATCGACAAGAAGACCTTCTCGATGTTCACCCGCGGCAAGTCGGCCTGGGTCGAGAATGCGGCCGAAGAGCCGGTGCTGATCGCTGCCATGAAGACCGGCACCGACATGAAGGTGCAGGCGAAGTCCGGCCGCGGCAACCCGACATCCTATGTCTTTTCGCTGAAAGGCATCTCGGCCGCGCTGGCCTCGATCGCCAAGTGTAAATAGGCAAGGCCTTCCCTTCTCCCCTCATAGGATCTTGTGGGAGAAGGTGGCCGCGAAGCGGCCGGAAGGGGTGTTCCAGGGAACGCCGACGCCTCATTTCTTCCATCACCCTCAACCGTCTCGGCGCTCCGCGCCGATCCACCTTCTCCCGGAAGAACCCACCCGCATGACTCCGGCCGCAACCTGTGCTATGCGCCGCGCTTCATTTCGGGCACGATGCTGAAATCGGCCGCAAACCGCTTATATTGGCGCAACCATGACCCTTTCATTCGATCTGACCGCCGAGGGCGCACGCGACGCCTTGCGCGCCCGCTCCGCGCCGGCCGAGAAACCGTCGCTGATCGGCCTGACCCGCGCCGAGCTCGGCGCAGTCCTCGTCGAGGCCGGCATCGTGCCGGAGCGCCAGGCCAGGATGCGCGCCCAGCAGCTCTGGCACTGGATGTATGTGCGCGGCGTCTCCGACTTCGCGCATATGTTCAACATCTCCAAGGAATCGCGCGCCGAGCTCGACAGGCATTTCACCGTCGCGCGGCCGGAGATCGTCGAGGAGCAGATCTCCTCCGACGGCACGCGCAAATGGCTGTTCCGCTTCCCGCCGCGCGGCGCCGGCCGACCGGTCGAGATCGAGACCGTCTACATCCCCGAAGAAGGGCGCGGCACGCTCTGCATCTCCTCGCAGGTCGGCTGCACGCTGACCTGTTCCTTCTGCCACACCGGCACGCAGAAGCTGGTGCGCAACCTGACGACGGAAGAAATCCTGGCGCAGCTGCTCACCGCGCGCGACCGGCTGGGCGACTTCCCCGACCGCGACACGCCGGACGGTGCCATCGTCCCGGCCGAGGGCAGAAAAGTGTCCAACATCGTCATGATGGGCATGGGCGAGCCGCTCTACAATTTCGAGGCGGTCAAGAAGGCGCTGCTGATCGCCTCCGACGGCGACGGCCTGTCCCTGTCGAAGCGCCGCATCACGCTCTCGACCTCGGGCGTGGTGCCGGAGATCGCCCGCACCGGCGAGGAGATCGGCGTCATGCTGGCGATCTCGCTGCATGCCACCAATGACGATCTGCGCGATCTCCTGGTGCCGATCAACAAGAAATATCCGCTGAAGGAACTGATCGCTGCCTGCCGCGCTTACCCCGGCCTCTCCAACGCCCGCCGCATCACCTTCGAGTACGTGATGCTGAAGGACGTCAACGATTCGCTGGACGACGCCAAGGCGCTGGTGAAGCTGCTCAAGGGCATTCCGGCCAAGATCAATTTGATCCCGTTCAATCCGTGGCCCGGCACCAATTATCAGTGCTCGGACTGGGAGACGATCGAGAAGTTCGCCGACTACATCAACAATGCCGGCTACGCCTCGCCGATCCGCACGCCGCGCGGCCGCGACATTCTGGCCGCCTGCGGCCAGCTGAAATCGGAGTCGGAACGCATGCGCAAGGCGGACCGGCTGGCGCTGGAAGCGATGATGATCGCGGGGCACGGCGAGGCGTGAGGCGTATCATCGCCTATCTCGTCCGCTTCGCCGTCATCCTGATCGGCTATGTTGTGGCCTCGCTGGCGGCGAGCGCCTTTCTCAACGCGCTTTTCCTCGGCCATTTCGGCTATGCGCCGGAGCCCGGGCACCCGACGATCGCGCCCGCGCTCTATTTTTCGGTGCCTTTCGTGGCGCTGTTCGTCGCCTATTTCGGCTTCATGCCGGCGGCCGTCGTCATCCTGATCGCCGAAGTGCTCGGCCGCCGCGACTGGCTGTTCTACGCGCTGGGCGGCGCCGTCATCGCCGTCGTCTTCCTCGGCTTCGCGCATAATGTCAGCGACGGCGATTTCGACATCACCGGCACCAATGCGAGGCTCGCGATCGTCGGCAGCGGCATGGTCGGCGGCATCTTCTACTGGCTTTCCGCCGGCCGCTGGGCCGGCACCTGGCGCCGCGAGCCCTTGCTCGACCCAGAATCCTGATCGCTGCGCTGCGGTTTACTTCGCCTGCGCCGTCAGGATCTTGAGCGCGAAGGCCGAGAACACCCCGCCGAAGCAATAATCGACCACGCGCGTGACGCGCGGGCTAGCCTTCATCGCCGCCGCGAATTTCTCCGCCGCCAGCACCATCGGCGCCGTCACCGGTATCGACAGCACGATGAACATCATGCCGAGGAAGAAGAGCTTGCCCGGCGCGTTCGGGTCATGCGCGGAAACGAATTGCGGCAGGAACGTCATGAAGAACAGGATGATCTTCGGGTTGAGCAGGTTGACGCCGAGCCCGGCCGCCCAGCTGCGGAACAGCGATATCCGCGGTCCCGTCTTCTTCTCCGGCGAGAAGGCCGAGCCTTTCGTCACCGCCTGCCAGGCCAGGAACACCAGATAGCCGGCGCCGAAGATCTTGAGCGCGAAGAAGGCCATCGGCGAGGCCACGATCAGCGCCGAGACGCCGACCACCACCAGCGTGGTATGGATCAGCGTGCCGCAAAGCGCCCCGGCCATCGAGGCAAAACCGGTGGCTCGGCCCTGGCTCAGCGTGCGCGAAACGAAAAGCGTCATGTCCGGTCCCGGCGTGATCGCCAGGATGACGGTGGCGATGGCGAACTGGATCAGCGTGGTTGTGTCGGGAATAAAGGACATTGCTCGCCCCTGCGGGATGGATCGCAGACCCTATAGCGCAGCCACTTCCGCTTCGCCAGCAACTGCCGACGGGAAGGTCTGGCCCAGCTTCCGCCAGCGCCCTGCGCCCGTTCGTCTCTTGCATGAGCCGGAAACGGCGTGATACTCGCCCCCCGAACCTTTTACCCGCGGAACCGCCAACAATGTCCAAGACCAAAGACGTGAAGAAAGTCGTGCTCGCTTATTCCGGCGGGCTTGATACCTCGATCATCCTGAAATGGCTTCAGACCGAGCTCGGCGCCGAAGTGGTCACCTTCACCGCCGACCTCGGCCAGGGCGGCGAGCTGGAGCCGGCCCGCCGAAAGGCCGAGATGATGGGCATCAAAGACATCCGCATCGTCGACGTGCGCGAGGAATTCGTCGCCGACTTCGTCTTCCCGATGTTCCGCGCCAATGCCGTCTATGAAGGCACCTATCTGCTCGGCACCTCGATCGCCCGGCCGCTGATCTCCAAGCATCTGGTCGAGATCGCAAAAGAGACAGGCGCCGACGCCATCGCCCATGGCGCCACCGGCAAGGGCAACGACCAGGTCCGCTTCGAGCTGTCGGCCTATGCGCTGAACCCCGACATCAAGGTCATCGCACCGTGGCGCGACTGGTCGTTTAAGTCGCGCACCGACCTGATCAATTTCGCCGAGCAGCACCAGATTCCGGTGCCGAAGGACAAGCGCGGCGACGCACCGTTCTCGGTTGACGCGAACCTCCTGCACTCGTCTTCGGAAGGCAAGGTGCTGGAGGACCCGTGGAGCGAACCGCCGGAATTCGTGCACCAGCGCACCGTCTCGCCGATGGATGCGCCCGACGTCGTCACCGAGATCGAGATCGAGTTCCTCAAGGGCGATCCGATCGCGCTGAACGGCAAGAAGCTGTCGCCGGCCAATATGCTGGCCGCGCTCAACGACCTCGGACGCGACAACGGCATCGGCCGCCTCGACCTGGTCGAGAACCGTTTCGTCGGCATGAAATCGCGCGGCGTCTACGAGACCCCCGGCGGCACGATTCTGCTCGCTGCCCACCGGGCGATCGAGTCGATCACGCTCGATCGGGGCGCCGCCCACCTCAAGGACGATTTCATGCCGCGCTATGCCGAGCTCATCTACAACGGCTTCTGGTTCTCGCCCGAGCGCGTCATGCTGCAGGCGATGATCGACAAGAGCCAGGAAGACGTCGAAGGCACGGTGCGGCTGAAGCTCTACAAGGGAAACGTCATCGTCACCGGCCGCAAGTCGAAGAAGACGCTTTATTCGGACGCGCTGGTCACCTTCGAGGACGACCGCGGCGCCTACGACCAGAAGGACGCCGAAGGCTTTATTCGCCTCAACGGGTTGCGGCTGCGCACGCTGGCGGCGAGGAATCGCAAGGGATGATCTAAGAAAGACAGCCATGAGGAACCCGGCGCCTGCGCCGGGTCCTTATTCGGCATTTCTAATATAGTCGAAGTTACTCGCCGAGAAAGGATTGCTGTTGACCTTTCGGCGACTTCATCTAGGCTCCCTCGCGGGATCGAGGGGGCTTAACTTTGAAAAACGGTATTTCTCTACTGCTTGCGGCGGTCGTCGCTGCCATGGCGTGCCAACCCTCACAGGCGGCCGCTAAGCGTGACCCGAAGCCGAATTTGGACAAATGCGTCGCGGCCGTCCAAGCATGGAACATCACATTAAAGCACGATACCGCCTCTTTCATGGGCGTATCGCTGGAACGCATGCCGGCCCTGTTCTGCCAGCGCCTTGCCGAAGGGATACGCAGCGGGCGCATCAGCTACTCCGACATAAACAGGCTGCAGCTCGACCAACCGACCGAAATCTGGTTGGTCATTAAGGGCAAGCCAGAGCCGGCCGCGGTTACGCAAGCCCCGGCGCCGCGGACGTCCAACTTCCGCAATTGCACCGGTAGAGACGGCATCTTCCAAGTTCCCGCTTCCCGGAAATGCCCGGCGGGCGGCTACGGGCATTTCGAGCAGCCGTCCGAAACGGACATTCAGGCCAGGTCAAAGACGGCCTCGGCGGCGCCGCGGTCGTCCAACTTCCGCAACTGCACTGGTATTGCCGGCACCTTCCAGGTTCCCATCTCCCAGAAATGCCCGTTGAGCGGCTACGCGCATTATTGAGAGCGATGTGATGAGGTCGAACCTGGTCGTCCCGAGTGATCGGGTTTCGACCCCTGCTCCATAAACAAAAGCCCGGCGCATGGCCGGGCTCTCTGTGGAACGGAGGTGTCCGTCAGTCGGAGTCGATCGCCTCGGCGATGCGGGCAATGGCCTGCTGGTAAACGCTGGCGGAATTCCATCCGGCAATGGCGCCCATATTCGCCTCATAGCTCGCGCCGGCCTGCCAGCCATGACCTTTGAGGAAGTTGGCGGTGGAGGCGAGCGCCGTGTTTCTGTCGCGCAGATTGCCGCTGCCGACGCCGTACTTCAAGACGTTGCCGGGCAGGAACTGGGTGTGGCCGATCTCGCCATGCATGGCGCCGACCGACGAGGCGCTCAACGCGCCGCGGTCAACCAGCTTCAGGGCCGCGATGGCATGCGGGGTAAAATAATCTGGGCGGCGGCAATCATAGGCCAGCGTCACGATGGCTGAGACCGTGTTCTGGTTGCCCATGGAGGCGCCGAAGCCGGTCTCCATGCCCCAGATGGCGAGCAGCACGCCCGGCGGCACGCCATAGGTCCGCTCGATATTGGCGAACATCGCCGCGTTCGACTTCTTCAGCGCCCGGCCCCTGGAGATGATCGCGGACGCGCCGCGGCGCTTCATGAATTCTTCCACCGAGCCGCTGAAAGCCTTGTGGATGGCGCGGTCGGCGGCGATCGTCCTTGTTGCGTAGGTCGCGCCGGCCAGCGCCGACAGACCCCTCTGGCCTACGCCCTCGGCTTGTGCTTCCGCGGCAAACTGCTGCTTCCAGGTGTCGAAGCCGGCACCGTTCTTGCCGCAGCTGCCTCCTGCCTGCGCGGCTGTCGCCAGCCCGAGCACCGCCGCCGCGGCGGCCACGAAAATCCTTCCCTTGGCAAGAAATGCCATGTTGCTCTCCTGATTGCCTGAATCACGTCCCGGTTGCGAATTTGCCAGTGAAACGCCTGGTTGTCACCGCCCTCACGGGAGGACACGCAGCGCCCGATGCTGGCGAATGCCGGGCAATTTGCGCACGATCAAGCATTTATTATGGCAGGCCTGCCTCAAGGAGGACGTCGGGCGCAAGCTGGCGCTTCCTTGCGCCCTTCGACCGGTTTGCCGAAAGAAGGTGGAACAATTCGTGAGCACTTTAGCCGGAACGCATAATGTCTGGTTTCGTTTTCGAGCCCGAGGGAGCGTTGAAAACGGAGAAAAACCATGAAGAGCGTATTGTTTCCGGCGCTTGCCGGTGCGCTGCTCGCCATGTCGGGCACAGCCCTTGCCGATACGCCCGTCTCGGCCGTGACGGACCTGAACGTCCGCGCCGGCCCCGGTCCGCAATATCCAGTCATCGGCGTGCTGGCGGCCGGCCAGTCGGCCACGCTCAGAGGCTGCATCGAAAACAGCAAATGGTGCACTATCGCTGAAGCCGGTGGCAATGGCTGGGTCTATTCCGACTATGTGACCGGCGATTTCGGCGGCAGTCGGGTCGTCGTGACGCGCCGGCCGGCCGATGCCGGCATTGCCGTGGTGTCGCCGCCCGCCGACGACGTCTATACGCAGGACGACTACACCGGCGCCATTGTGACAGGCGAACCGGTTGAGCCGATCGTCAGGCCGCCGGCCGAGGTGGGCACCTATGTCGCCACGCATCGCGTCGAACCAGTCTACCTCGAAGGCGAAGTCGTGACGGGTGCCACTCTTCCCGACACGGTCGAGTTGAATGCAATTCCAGACTACAACTACCGCTACGTCTATGTGAACAACCAGCCGGCGCTGGTCGATCCGGGCACGCGCCGCATCGTCTATGTGATGCGCTGACCAGGCGTTTATAGTGTGAGGCCGGCCGCCGGCGATTGGCGGCCGCCTTTTTCGGTGAGACGGCAACCTAGAAACGTGCCCTGCGATGAGGGCGATTGCGCGCGAGACGCCGATCTCCTATTTCATGCGACCCTAAAGTATTCGGCTGGGGACCCGCGTGACCATCGACAGTGCTGCCTTCGGGCGCTACCGGCGTTCGCCGAACGAGAAAACCACTCTGCCGCGGCTTCTGCTGGGCACGGTGATCGTCGTTTTCTTCTGGCTCGCCATGACAGGCCTCGTGCTCTTTGTCGGCACCTATGCCTACATCGTCTGGCGTTTGCCTGGTCCTTCGACCGGGCAGTACATGCAGGACTTCCTCGCTTCGCCCGTCGGCATCCTCACGGCTCTGGTCTCCTTTGCCGGCATCTGGATCGGTCTTTGGGTGGCGATGCGCTTCGTCCATGGCGAGCCGCTCGCGGCGCTGATCGGCGCAGACCGCCGCATCTCGCGCGGCGGTTTCCTGAAGGGCCTGGTCGCGGTTCTGATCACCTCGTTGTTCTCGGAGGTCCTGCTCTATTGGTTGCAGCCGGAGATCTCCCGCGGATCGATCGCGTTTCCATCATGGCTCTCCTTCCTCGTGCCGATCGTGCTGCTCACCTTCCTGCAGACATCCTCGGAAGAGGCTCTGTTCCGCGGTTATCTGCTGCGCGGCCTCGCCAGCCGGTTTGCCAGCCCGCTGATCTGGGGCGCGCTGCCCGGGCTTTTGTTCACCGCTCTGCACTGGAGCCCGGCCTCGACGCTTGCCATCAATGCCTGCGTGCTGGTCTCGATCGCCGCCTTCGCGCTGCTCCTCACGCTGTTGGTTTATGTGACCGGCAATCTGGGTGCAGCCTTCGGCGCCCATCTCGGCAACAACCTGACCGGCTTCCTGCTGATCTCGCACCAGCAGAGCTACAATGCCTTCGCTTTGTTCAACGCCAAGCCGCTCGAAGGCCCGGGCTGGACGAATTGGGACGCCGTTCTCATCGCCGCGATCGGCATCGTAAGCACGCTTTTGACGATGCTCTTGCTGTTGCATCCACGCTCGCCATTGAAGGTCGGGACGGAGCGACCATGATCCCAAAGACGGGAAACCGGTTTTCGGATAAGATCATGGTCTATCGGAAAGCGGGCGGGCTCATCTGATGCGCATCACGCTGGTGGCGGAGCGCGCCATTCCCTGCAAGGGCTATGGCGGCACCGAGCGGCAGGTCGACTGGCTTGCTAAAGAGCTTTCGCGCCTCGGCCACCGGATTGTCCTGATCGCCGGCCGCGGCTCCAGCCATCCGCTTTGTGAAGTGCGCCATGCGTCTTCGGCGGCCGAGTGCCGCGCCGCGATTCCGGCCGACACCGATATCGTGCATTTCAATGGCTGGTACATCGAAACGTCACACCCGGCGCTCTACACGATGCACGGCTTTGCCCCGGGATTCCCGAAACGGGGGTGGAACTGGAGCTTCGTCAGCGCCAGCCATGCGCGCAACCATGGATGGGAAACCTTCGTCTACAACGGCTTTCCGATCGATGCCTATCGCCTCGCCGCCGCCAAGACGAACCGGCTGCTGTTTCTGGCCGGTATCGCGCGGGCCGGCAAGAACCTCAACCGGGCCGTCGATCTCGCCAGAGCCTTCGATTTCCAGCTCGACATCGCCGGCGGCTCGCGCTGGCTGCTTCTGCAGCGCACGAAGGTTCGTCGCCAGGGTGTCTTCTTCAAGAGTCTCAGCCGTCGCTTCAGTTACCACGGCACCGTCGATGGCGATGAGAAGCTGCGCCTGCTCGGAGAGGCCAAGGCCTTCCTCAACCCGATCGCCTGGGAGGAGCCATTCGGCATGGCGCCGGTCGAGGCGATGCTCTGCGGCACGCCGGTGCTGACGACGCCGCGCGGCGCGCTGCCGGAAATCGTCGATGATGCCACCGGACGCCTCTTCGACACCGACGCCGAGTTCGCGCAAGCCTTGGCCGAGATCGCCGCGCTCTCGCCCGAGCGGTGTCGGGAATCCGCGGCCGACCGATTTCCCATCGCCAGGACGGCACAAGGGTATCTCGAGCTTTACAAACGCATTCTGGACGGCGAAAGGCTGCCCTGAACCGCCTTGATCGCGGCGTTTGGCTCTCAAAACGGCCCAAGCCTTGACTCCGGCCCCGATTTCCTGTCTAGACGCGCACGAATTCCGCGACGAGTACTCCTCCGCGAAAGCCGACCAGGACGCCGAAGCCTCTTTGAGGCAAGAGCTGTAAACCGATCCTGGAGGTCAACACCCGGCAGCGCGATGCGCCCCCGGGTGCTTTTTGGCTTTGCGCTTTTGCTTGGCGACCCGGCGCGAACGCACTACCTCTCGGGTCGAACCCGAACCGAGATCGAAGGACGATAGATGTTTGAATCCCTTCAGGAGCGCCTTGGCTCCATCCTGAACGGCCTGACCGGCCGCGGCGCGCTGTCCGAGGCGGATGTCTCGGCGGCGCTGCGCGAGGTGCGCCGTGCGCTGCTAGAGGCGGACGTGGCGCTGGAAGTGGTGCGCTCCTTCACCGACAAGGTACGCGAGAAGGCGGTCGGCGCCGCGGTGCTGAAGTCGATCAAGCCCGGACAGATGGTCGTCAAGATCGTCCATGACGAGCTGGTCGACATGCTTGGCGCCGAAGGCGTCGCCATCGACCTCAACGCGCCGGCGCCCGTCGTCGTGATGATGGTCGGCCTGCAGGGCTCCGGCAAGACGACGACCTCGGCCAAGATCGCCAAGCGCCTGACCGAGCGGCAGAACAAGAAGGTCCTGATGGCCTCGCTCGACACGCGGCGCCCCGCCGCGCAGGAGCAGCTGCGCCAGCTCGGCGAGCAGGTGAAGGTCGCCACGCTGCCGATCATCGCCGGCCAGAGCCCGGTCGACATCGCGCGCCGCGCCGTGCAGGCGGCGAAGCTCGGCGGCCATGATGTGGTCATCCTCGACACCGCCGGCCGCACCCATATCGACGAGCCGCTGATGGTCGAGATGGCCGACATCAAGAAGGTGTCGGCGCCGCATGAGATCCTGCTGGTCGCCGACTCGCTGACCGGCCAGGACGCCGTCAACCTCGCCAAGAGCTTCGACGAGCGCGTCGGCATTACCGGCCTGGTGCTCACCCGCATGGATGGCGACGGCCGCGGCGGCGCAGCCCTTTCCATGCGCGCCGTCACCGGCAAGCCGATCAAGCTGATCGGCACCGGCGAGAAGATGGACGGGCTGGAGGAATTCCACCCCAAGCGCATCGCCGACCGCATCCTCGGCATGGGCGACATCGTCAGCCTTGTCGAGAAGGCCGCCGAGACCATCGACGCCGAGCAGGCGGCGGCGATGGCCAAGAAGATGCAGTCGGGCAAGTTCGATCTGAACGACCTGGCCCAGCAGCTTCAGCAGATGTCGAAGATGGGCGGCATGGGCGGCATCATGGGTATGATGCCCGGCATGGGCAAGATGAAGGACCAGCTTGCCGCGGCCGGCTTCGACGACAAGATGTTCCGTCGCCAGCTCGCCATCATCTCCTCGATGACCAGGGAGGAGCGGGCAAACCCCGACATTCTGAAACACTCGCGCAAGAAGCGCATCGCTTCCGGCTCCGGCACCGACGCGGCCGAGATCAACAAGCTGCTCAAGATGCATCGCGGCATGGCCGACATGATGAAGGCAATGGGCGGCAAGGGTAAGGGCGGCGGCCTGATGCGCGGCATGATGGGCGGCCTTGCCTCCAAGATGGGCCTTGGCGGCATGATGCCGGGCGGCGGCATGCCGGACCTCTCCAAGATGGATCCGAAGCAGCTCGAGGCCTTGCAGAAGCAGGCCCAGGCTGCCGGTCTCGGCAAGAGCTTGCCGGGCGGATTGCCCGGTGGCGGTCTGCCGGGCCTGCCCGGCGGCATGAAGTTGCCGGGTCTTCCCGGCCTCGGCGGCGGTGGGCTGCCAGGCCTTGGCAAGAAGAAGTGAGGGGCGATGAACGAGGAGAAGGACATGGCCGAGGCACGCGCCATTCTGGCGGGCTACCGCGCTTCGATCGACAACATCGACGCCGCCCTCATCCATATGCTGGCCGAGCGCTTCCGCTGCACCAAGGCGGTCGGCGTGCTGAAGGCCGAGCATGGCCTGCCGCCCGCCGATCCGGCGCGCGAGCAGCAGCAGATCGCCCGCCTGCGCCAACTGGCGAAGGATGCGCATCTCGATCCGGATTTCGCGGAGAAGTTCTTGAACTTCGTCATCCGCGAAGTGATCCGTCACCACGAACAGATCGCCGCTAACAACGGCGTGACGAAAGCCGGCTGAGGACGTGCATGTCGCCCAAAAGTGCGCAGCGGTTTTGGGACAACGACTTGCACAAGACAAAGCCTCAACCCGATCAACGAACTCAGAGCTTTTTAGGAGATAAACAATGGCACTGAAGATCAGACTGGCCCGTGCGGGCTCGAAGAAGCGTCCCTACTACCATGTCGTCGTCGCCGACGCCCGTTCGCCGCGCGACGGTCGTTTCATCGAGGCGCTCGGCTCGTGGAACCCGCTGCTGCCGAAGGACGGCGAACGCGTGAAGGTCGATGCCGACCGCGTCAAGCATTGGCTCTCGCACGGCGCCCAGCCGACCGATCGCGTTCTGCGCTTCCTCGACGAGGCGGGCATCGCCAAGCGTTCGGCCCGCTCGAACCCGCAGAAGGCCCTGCCCGGCAAGAAGGCGCAGGAGCGCGCCGCCCTGCTGAAGAAGGCGCAGGAAGACGCCGCTGCCGCCGTTGCGGCCGCGACCGCAGCGCCGGCCGAAGAAGCCGCTACCGCCGAGTAATCCCGGCTTCCGTTTTTTGCTGGCCAAAAGAACGGCGGGCCTTTGCCCGCCGTTCTTTTTTGGATCCGGTTGTCGGTACTCAATAGCCAGCCGGGCAGCGCGCGATGTAGACGCGCCCGTAACGGTCGCGGTAGCGGCACTGGCCGCTTTCGCTGGCATGACCGATCAGCGCGCCGGCTATGGCACCGACGGCACCGCCGACGACGGCCCCCTGGGTCGGATTGTTGGCAACGGCAGCGCCGACGGCTGCGCCGCCCAGGCCGCCAATCGCCGCCCCTTTTTCTGTTTGCGAGCATGCGGTCAGCGCAGCCACCACGGCCGCCAGGACCATCATCTTTGTCATCGTCACTCCTCCCGAAAGGGAAACGCCTCCACACGCCTGGGTCGATAACGCACGAAAGCGTGAATTGATCCCACTTGGAGATGCGCAGCGGTCTTGAGCAACGACGGGCCCCGAGCCCCGCGGTTAATCCCTTCGGAGGACTACGGCCTTTCGCCTGGTGGCCTTGCTTCGCCGCCCTATTTCTCGGTGGCCCGTCTCAGATTGTCGAGGCCGGCCTCGAAATCCTTGCCGATCAGCCTGTCGAAATTCATGAACAGGCCCATCAGCTTGGCGATAAACGGCCGGGCGCCATGCATCGCCCAGGTGACGGTCGTGCCTTCATCCGAAGGCGTCAAAGTAAAGTCGACGCTGTTGTTGGCCCTGAACGGCTTCTCGAAGTCGAGCTTCAACGCAATCAGCGACGGGGGTGTCGAATTGACGATCTCCATGCGGCCCTTCCCGGCCTTGCTGTTGCCTTCCCAGGCATAGGCCGCGCCCTTGCCGCTTTCGGCGCCGGAGAGCGTGCGTTTGATGTTCGGATCGAGCTTCTCAAAAGGCGACCATTCGGGCCAGCGCCTGAAGTCGTCGATCAGCGGGAAAATCGCTTCGGCCGGCGCCTTGATGCGGGCGGACCGGCTGACGACGAAATCGTTCGGCTGTGTCGCGGCAAAGACAAGCACCGCGGCGATGATGACGACCAGGATGATGAGGATCGTGCCAAGCATCTTTTCTCCCCACGCTTACAGCAATTCCAGTGCGCAGCGATTTTCGTCCGGAATTGCATAAAAACAAACCGCTACCGGCTGAACGGAATCAGCGCACGCACTTTTGCGTCGCGCAGATAGAGCCCGCCCCACAGGATAACGCCGAGATAGACGCCGAACAGCGTATGCGAGAACAGCGGATTGCCGATGCGCACATGGGTGGAGATGGCGCCGCCCATATAGGCGGTGAGCAAGATGGCGCCGAGCACGGAAGTGCGCGGCAGCGCGTAGAGCGCGGTCGAGACCAGCCCGATGATGCCGAGTAGCCGCGCGATGTTGGCGTCGGCCGGCCAGCCGAGCTCAACCATCGTCTCCGTGACAATGGAGAGCGGCGGCAGCTTGATGACGCCGTCGAAGACCATGAACAGGACCACGACGGCGCTGAGCACGCGCCCGGTCCACAGAGCGCCGTTCGAGACGGCCGCGGCTTCCGAATTGCTCATTGCTGTTCCCTCCTGAAGTTCGAACCCCTCTGCTGAGGTCGAACCAAGGACGCGCTTTAGAGCCGCGATCCTACAGGGTCCGGACTCTTTTGGCCCAGGTGCCGCTAACCATGCCTTCGTCTTCGGGCTTTGACCCCAAGATTGACGAAGAAGGAGGCGTTTCGACCAGATCTCCAAAACAGCACCTGCCGCACATGGCCATCCTACGAGAAATAAAACCTGTCGGCCGGGATCATCTTCGGCGGCGTCTCGCCTAGCGCCTCGAACACGGAGATTTCGCACACGCGGCAAAGGCCATCGAGGGCAAGGTCGTTGGGTTGGGTGCCAAACGGATCCTCGAGTTCCTCCGAAAGCGCATCGAGGCCGAAGAAGGTGTAGGCGATCAGCGCCGTGAACAAGGGCGTTGCCCAGCCGGTGGCCGAGGCCAGCCCGAATGGCAAAAGCAGGCAGAAGACATAAGCCGTCCGTTGCAGGAGCAGCGTGTAGGCGAAGGGCAGCGGCGTGCCCATGATGCGCTCGCAGCCGGCCTGGGCGGCGGCGATTTCCGACAGCCGCTCGTCGAGGATGCGGTAGCCGATCGGGTCGAGCGCACCGCTCTTGCGCAGCACCGCGACGCGCGCTCCCATGCTGCGCACCATGGCGTCGGGAGCGTTGAGGGCCTTCGCCACCGCTTCGACCTCGTCGCCGATGAAGCCGCGCGCCTCCGGCACAGCGTCCACCCGCCGCAACGATCCGCGTAGGAAATGGCAGAAGGCGATGGCGTCCATCAGCAAGCCGCGCAGCTCGCCGCGGTCCTCGATCAGGCCGGTCGAGGCGCGCGCCAGATTGCGGATATCGAAGACGAGCTGACCCCAAAGCTTGCGCGCCTCCCACCAGCGGTCATAGGCGGCATTGTTGCGAAAGCCGAGATAGATCGACAGCGCGACGCCGAGCAAAGCAAAAGGCGCGGTGCCAGCATTGCCGAAATCAAGCTTCAGCGCCCGCACGATCATCACCACCAGCGCACCATAGGCGGCAAACCCGAAAATCTGCGGCAGGATGCGCGGCACCACCGAGCCGCGCATGATGAAGAACAGGTGCAGGAATCCCGGACGCGGGCGGACGATCATCTAGACACCTCAAGAGCAATTCCAGGAAACGGCGCGCTTCCGCGAGACAGTCCGATACCGCGCCTGAGGCGGCGGCCCTGATCTTGTGTATTGTGCTATTCATCAGCTTCGCAAGCTCGGCCGCTCGCGACATTGCGATGTCGTTTAAGCAGGGGAAGGCTAGCGGCACCCAGCCGGCCGTTCTAGGGAGCGGACGTCGTCCAAGCACCGGACCGTGGGCGCACCACCGAGGGAGAGAAAATGACCGGCGAGACGTACCTGCAAAGACTGCTGGCGTCGATGGCGCCGCAATTGCTGCCCTGCGTTCATGTCTTCGCCACGCTGGCGCCGGGCGCAGCCGTGCCGGATGGGCTCGACCCGGTGATGCAGTTTCGCGAGCGGGAAGGCCTGACGCTGATCGTGACGGAGGACGAGGCGAAAGCGGCCGGCCTCGCCGGCACGTTCCGCTGCCGGATGATCACGCTCGACATCCACTCCTCGCTGGAGGCGGTAGGCTTCCTCGCCGCCATCACCACGCGGCTGGCCGCGGCCGGCATGGGCGTCAATCCGGTCTCGGCTTTCTATCATGACCATCTCTTCGTTCCGGCGGAGCGGGCAGAAGAGGCGCTCGCCATCCTGCGGCAGCTGGCAGCGGAAAGCAGCGGCTAACGCCTGAGCACATAGAGAATATCAGGCAGGCCTTCCTCATTGGTCGAGCCGTTGCCAAAAGCTTCGGCGCGAAATCCATGGCGTTCGTAGAACCGGCGGGCGCCGCTGTTGGCCTGGAAGCAACGCAGCTTGACCACTTGCAGAGCGGCGGTCGCCTGAACGAACAGCCGGCTGCCGATGCCTTGTCCTGTCCTGGTGGGATCGAGATAGAGCTGCTCGACCCAATCGCCGTTGACGGCAATGAAGCCGACGATACGTTCACCAGCCTCGACCACCATCACCTGCTGCTTGGGCAGAACGATATCGCGGATGAAAGTGAAATCCTCGTCCGGCGTATGGATCACGGGCATCCAGTCGAAGGAATTGAGCGACGCGCGCATGACCTTAGCGATGGCACCGGCGTCCGAGCTTGTGGCTGGACGCAGGATGATTTCAAGGTCATCGCTCATTGTAAGCTCGCGACCGTGGACCATCGGTTTTTGCAGGAAATCGGATAGGTTGGCGCCGCCCCTCATCCCCCTGCCGGGACCTTCTCCCCGTGAACGGGGGAGAAGGCAAGCCTCACGGCCGAAGGCCGAGCCCGCGACCGCGGGCCGCCGGTCGTCCGGCGCCCCCGCGGAGGGCCAGCCGCGGCAGCGGCGGTGCGGCCCGTGAGCGAGAACAGAATTGCCGTCAGGCCGCCTTCTTCTTCGGCTGGATCAGGCCCCGCTCCACCAGCAGCTCGGCGATCTGGATGGCGTTCAGCGCAGCGCCCTTGCGCAGATTGTCCGAGACGATCCACATCGACAACCCATTGTCGATGGTCGAATCCTCGCGGATGCGCGAGATGAAGGTGGCGTCCTCGCCGGCCGATTCAAGCGGCGTGATGTAGCCGCCGTTCTCGCGCTTATCGAGCACCTGGCAGCCCGGCGCCTCGCGCAGGATCTCGCGCGCCTCGTCGGCCGTGATCGGCTTCTCGAACTCGATGTTGACGGCTTCCGAATGGCCGATGAACACCGGCACGCGCACGCAGGTCGCCGTCAGCTTGATCTTGGGATCGAGCATCTTCTTGGTCTCGGCCACCATCTTCCACTCTTCCTTGGTCGAGCCGTCGTCGAGGAAGACGTCGATATGCGGAATGACGTTGAAGGCGATGCGCTTGGTGAACTTCTTGACGTCGACCTGATCGGCGACGAAGACCGCGCGCGTCTGGGTAAAGAGTTCGTCCATGCCTTCCTTGCCGGCGCCGGAGACCGACTGGTAGGTGGCAACGACGATGCGCTTGATGGTGGCGGCGTCATGCAGCGGCTTCATCGCCACCACGAGCTGCGCCGTCGAGCAGTTCGGATTGGCGATGATATTCTTGCGCGAGAACAGCTCGACCGCATCCGGGTTCACTTCCGGCACGATCAGCGGCACGTCCGGGTCGTAACGGAAGGCCGAGGAATTGTCGATGACGACGCAGCCCTGCTTGCCGATCTTGGGCGACCATTCCTTGGAAACATTGCCGCCGGCCGACATGACGCAGATGTCGGTGTCGGAAAAGTCATAGGTGTCGAGCGCCTTGACCTTCAGCGTGCGGTCGCCGAAGGACACTTCGGTGCCCTGGCTGCGCCGCGAGGCCAGCGCCACCACTTCGCTCGCCGGAAAGCCGCGCTCGTCCAGAATGTTGAGCATTTCGCGGCCCACATTGCCCGTGGCGCCGACTACCGCAACCTTGAAACTCATCTAGATCTCCTGTCCCTCTCCGCTTGGTTGTTGGAGAAAACCCGCCGGCCTCATGCGGGTTCCGTCCCCCGGGCCGAACCCGGGAGAGGGTGATTGGGCCAAGGGAATCACACCGTTTTGGTGGTGGTTTTGGCCATAGTTTTGTAGGAACGGGCGGACGCACCGAAGCGCCCGGCCCGACGCTGTGCATCGTGGCTGGGGGCATCGTATGCAAGAAGAGCCATCAGAAGGCCGCGCATCGAAGACGATCCCGTTCGCAGCCGGCTTTTACGCGCTTTGCGTCAAGAGTCAATCGGCGCCGCTCACCCTTCTCCCCTTGTGGGAGAAGGTGTCGCCGAAGGCGGCGGATCAGGGGTGCTCCAGGGACCGCAGACGTCTCACTCCGCTGGAATACCTCGCATCCGTCTCGGCGCTGTCGCGCCGATCCACCTTCTCCCCCAAGGGGCCCACAAGGGGAGAAGGAAAAGGCGGTGCCACCTGCTCTGTACAACGGCGGCTGCAGGAAGTACGAACGCCCAAATTTCGCGTGTCTGGCGCAGTGCCGGCCTTGTGCTCCACGACGAGCACAGAACCCCGAATTCCGAAAGAACAAGATGTCCAGTTTCGAAGTCATCGTGCCTGCGCTCGCAGAGGCGCTGGAAAAGCGCGGTTATTTAGCGCTCACCGCGGTGCAGCAGGCGGTGCTGGCGCCCGAGCTTGGCATGGCCGACGCGCTGGTTTCGGCTCAGACCGGCTCCGGCAAGACTGTCGCCTTCGGCCTTGCCCTGGCGCCGAGCCTGCTCGGCGGCGCTGAGCGTTTCACCGACGCCGGCGCGCCGCTAGGACTGGTGGTGGCGCCGACGCGCGAGCTGGCGCTGCAAGTCAGGCGAGAGCTTGAATGGCTCTATGCGCTGACCGGCGCGACTGTAGCGTCCTGTGTCGGCGGCATGGACATGCGCGGCGAGCGGCGCTCGCTGGAGCGCGGCGCCCACATCGTCGTCGGAACGCCGGGCCGGCTGCGCGACCACATTTCGCGCAACTCGCTCGACATGTCGGCGCTGAAGGCCGTGGTGCTGGACGAGGCCGACGAGATGCTCGACCTCGGTTTTCGCGAGGACCTCGAATTCATCCTCGACGCCGCGCCCGCCGAGCGGCGCACGCTGATGTTTTCCGCCACCGTGCCGCGCTCCATCGCCACGCTAGCGAAGAGCTACCAGCGCAATGCCGTGCGCATCTCGGCCGGCGGCGAGGCAAAGCAGCATATCGACATCGAGTACCGGGCGCTTTCCGTGGCGCCGGCCGATCGCGAGAACGCCATCATCAACGTGCTGCGCTACTACGAGGCACAGAACGCGATGGTGTTCTGCAACACGCGCGCCGCCGTCAACCATCTCACCGCGCGCTTCAACAACCGCAATTTTTCCGTCGTGGCGCTTTCCGGCGAGCTCAGCCAGAACGAGCGCAGCCACGCGCTGCAGGCGATGCGCGACGGCCGCGCCAAAGTCTGCATCGCCACCGACGTGGCGGCGCGCGGCATCGACCTGCCCAATCTCGACCTGGTTATCCACGCGGACCTGCCGACCAATCCGGAGACGCTGCTGCATCGCAGCGGCCGCACCGGGCGCGCCGGACGAAAAGGCGTCAGCGCGCTGATCGTACCGGGCAACGCTCGCCGCCGCACCGAGCGCCTGCTGGCCAATGCCGGCCTGACCGCGACCTGGGCGAGCCCGCCCTCGGCCGACGAGGTGCTGCGCCGTGACGACGAGCGCATCCTGGCCGATCCGGCCTTCAGCGAACCGGTGAGCGAGGAGGAGCGCGGTTTCATCGACACGCTGCTCGAGAAACACGGGGCCGAACTGGTGGCGGCAGCCTTCGTGCGGCTTTGCCGCGGCAGCCGCTCGGCGCCCGAGGATCTGATCGATGTCGCGCCATTCGCGCCGTCGAAAGAAAAGTTCGCTCGCAGAGACGATGCGCCCGGCCGCCGCGACGATTTCGGCGACAGCGTCTGGTTCTCGCTGTCGGTGGGCCGCCGGCAGAATGCCGAACCGCGCTGGCTGATCCCGATGCTGTGCCGCACCGCCGGCATGTCCAAGCGCGAGATCGGCGCCATTAAGATGCAGCCGGAGGAAACCTTCGTGCAGATCGCCGCCGATTGGGCTGACCGCTTCCTCGCCGCGATCGGCCCCGACCGCAAATTGCAGGGCAGCATCGCCGTCAAGCGGCTGGACGGCACGCCCGATCTGTCGCGGGCCGGTTACCAGCCGCCGAAACCGGAGAAGAAGCCGCATCGCGGCAAGCGCCCGTTCGACCAGAATGGGCCCAAGCCGAAACTTGAGAGGCGCATGCCGTCCAAGGCCGGTCAGCCGCAGCCCGCAGCGTCTGAAGCAAAACCTTGGGCGAAAAAGCCCGGCAAGCCGAAATTTGATGGGCCGGCAAAACACAAGAAGGCTAAGAAACGGCCGGACTGATCGCCCCGGCAGTCGAGCCGTTCAGCCGTTTCGCACCATGCCTCTTGCGGTCCGCCGCGACTTTGAACAGTCTGGGCAGGCGCGGCAACGGGGGACAGGGCAATGCGCGGCGAAGTTCTTCATTACGACCAGGAGCAAGGCTTCGGTTTCATTACCGGCGCCGACGGCAAGCGCTACAGTTTCGCGCGCGAGGACCTGCGCCGCGAGATGGCGCTTGCCAGGGGCGCCGAGGTCGAATTCCAGCCGAACGGTGATCGGGCGAGCAACATCTTTTCGGTCCGCGCCCGCATGACCGGCCCGGCGGAGAGCACCACTCCCGGCGCTGCCACCCCACCCTTGCCGGCCAGCGCCCCTCCGTCGCCGGCGCATTTCGGCCGCAGCGCCGAGACTGGAACCGCGGAATCCACCGGCCTGTGGAGCTATTTCCAGCGCGGCCTGACGACGAACTACGTCAACTTCTCCGGCCGTGCCCGGCGCAAGGAGTTCTGGGGCTTTTGCCTGTTCTGGACGATCGGCCTCGTCGTCATCATCGGCGTCGGGCTGTCCGTGGACCTGTCGCGAGGTGACGTCGAGGGGGGCGGCGACGTGCCGATCGTCATGCTCGGGCTGATCGGCCTCTTCTTCCTGCTGACGTTCCTGCCATGGGTCGCCCTGATCGTGCGCCGCCTGCACGATCTCGGCCTGACCGGCTGGCTCGCCATCCTCTGCTTCCTGCCCTATGTCGGCGGGCTCGCCACACTGGTCTTCGCGCTGATCCCCTCTCAATTCGGCGAGAACAAGTGGGGACCGGTGCCGGCAGGCGTCAGGCTCTAGAGCAAAACGTGCATATTGCAGTCTTATGCAACTTTAGATAGTTTGCCGCCGTTGCTACGCAAGAGGGGGAAGTAATGCGCGGCGCAGTGTTTCACTACGACGCCGACCACGACTACGGCTATATCAGCGGCGTTGACGGCAAGCGCTACATCTTTAGCCGTGCCGACCTGACCGAGGACATGAATATTGCCAGAGGCATGCCCGTCGAATTCACACCGGACGACGGGACGGCGCACGACGTCATCGCCGCGAAACCCACCGCACCGTCATTGGACGGCAGTCTTCAGCAGCGCGGCCGCATCGCCGAAAACCACTCTGCCAGGCCGATGGGGCTTTGGGCCTACTTCTTACGCGCGCTCATCGACGACTATCGCAATTTCAGCGGCCGCGCCCGGCGCAAGGAGTTTTGGGCGTTCTATCTCTGGTTCTCCGTCGTGTTCGTCGCGCTGTTCGGTTTCGGCATTCTGCTCAACCTGGCGATAAGCGGTTTCGATGACGGTCCAACGACTTCGATCGGGCACATTCCATTCCTGCTTTTCGTGCTGATAGCAATCCTGCCGTCGATCGCAGTCGTCGTGCGGCGTCTGCACGACATCGGTCTGACCGGCTGGCTTGTCTTGCTTTGCTACACTCCGGCTTTGGGCGCTGTTGCCTTTCTCGTCTTCGGGCTTCTTCCCTCTCAATTCGGGAAGAACCGGTAGGGGCCGATGCCGGCTGGCGCCGGCCCGGCCTGAGGGCAAAGAAAACTGCTCTCCGAGACGTTGTGTCCGGGGGTCAGCCAAGGAACTTGGCGATGATCGCATCGCCCATCGCAACCGTGCCTACCTCGGTCATGCCTTCGGACATGATGTCCTTGGTGCGCAGGCCGTCATCGAGCACCGCCGCGATCGCCGCTTCGAGCTTGTCGGCTTCCGCGACCATGCCGAAGGAATAACGCAGGCACATGGCGAAGGACGCAATCATCGCGATCGGGTTGGCGATGCCCTTGCCGGCGATGTCGGGCGCCGAGCCATGCACCGGCTCGTAGAGCGCCTTGCGCTTCTTGGTCTTGGCATCCGGCGCGCCGAGCGAGGCCGAGGGCAGCATGCCGATCGAGCCGGTCAGCATGGCGGCAATGTCGGAGAGCATATCGCCGAACAGATTGTCGGTGACGATGACGTCGAACTGCTTCGGCCAGCGCACCAACTGCATGCCGCCGGCATCGGCCAGCATATGGTCGAGCTTGACGTCGCTGTATTTGGCCTTGTGCGTCTGGGTGACCACCTCGTTCCACAGCACGCCCGATTTCATGACGTTGCGCTTTTCCATCGAGGTGACGTGGTTCTTGCGGGTGCGCGCCAGCTCGAAGGCGACGCCCGAGATGCGCTCGATCTCGAACGTGTCGTAGACCTGGGTGTCGATGCCGCGCTTCTGGCCGTTGCCGAGATCGATGATCTGCTTCGGTTCGCCGAAATAAACGCCGCCGGTGAGCTCGCGCACGATAAGGATATCAAGTCCTTCGACCACTTCCTGCTTGAGCGAGGAGGATGCGGCGAGCGCCGGGTAGCAGATGGCGGGGCGCAGATTGGCGAACAGCTCCATGTCCTTGCGCAGACGCAGCAGCCCGGCCTCAGGCCGCACCTCGTAAGGCACCTTGTCCCATTTCGGCCCGCCGACGGCGCCGAATAGCACCGCATCCGCCGCCATCGCCTTTTCCATGTCGGCGTCGGAAATCGCCGCGCCATGCGCGTCGTAGGCGCAGCCGCCGACCAACCCCTCGTCGGTGGCAAAGCCGCTGCCGAGTTTCTCGTTCATGGCTGCGATCAGCTTCTTCACCTCGGCCATGGCCTCGGGGCCGATGCCATCGCCGGCGAGCAAGAAGAGATTTTTCGAAGCCATGGAGAACCGTCCCGAGAATGTTTTTGAACCGCGGCCTTGCTAAACGCCAAGCGGGCTGGGCGCAAGGGTACGAGCGTCGAGATCCTTCGCACCCCCCTCTGCCCTGCCGGGCATTTCCCCCGCAAGGGGGGAGATTGGCTGCTTCGGCGCCTCGCTCGTTCCTCAGCGTTCGAGATTGGCGAAAGTGGTCGAGCGCTCAATCTCCCCCCTTGCGGGGGAGATGGCCGGCAGGCCAGAGGGGGGTGCTGTCCCGCCAGCGTCTCAAAAGTGACCTACAACCATCACCGGTGCGACAGAATATTGACCAGCCGCCCGAACGGGTCGCGCACAAAGAAGCGCCGCACGCCCCAGGGTTCGTCGGCAGGGCCGTATTCGACGGCGAAGCCAGCCTTGCGCATGCGGTCGAGCGCCGCATCGACATCGTCGACCTCGATCGACAGATCCGGCACCGGCGTGCCCGAGCCGCCTTGCGCCATGAAGCTGATCTGGACAGTCATTGTCTCTTGCGAGCCATAAGTGGCGATCCAGCCTAGGTCCATGACGACATCGAGGCCGAGCACGTCATGATAGAAGCTTTTCGCCGCCGCGATGTCCTGAGTGGCGATATTGGCGACGATACGCCTGACCTTCACCATCGGCTAATCCTTGCTCTAACCGTGTCGTTGTTGCTCCGCTTCGCACTTTTGGGACTGGCATCAGGCCGTGCGCCGGAGCGCCGTCACCTCGATCTCAATCTTCATCTCCGGCTTGTTGAGCTGGCAGACGATCATCGTCGCCGCCGGGCGGATGTCGCCAAACACCTCGCCGAGGATCGGGAAGACCGCGTCAACATAGGCCTGGTCGGTGATGTAGTAATGCGCCCGCACCACATCGGCCATGTCGAAGCCACCGTCGCGCAATGCCTTGGCGATTGTTGCAAGGCAATTGCGCGTCTGTTCTTCGACCGTCTCCGGCATCGTCATGGTGGCATAGTCGTAGCCGGTCGTTCCGGACACGAAACACCAGTCGCCTTGCACCACCGCTCGCGAATAGCCGGCGGTTTTCTCGAAGGGGGAGCCGGTGGAGATGAGCTTGCGCATGGAGTGCCTCGTTGCATTTGTCGGCATGCATCTAGCAGGAGAAGCGCGGATCGGTCGTGGGCCAAGCCGGGCGGACTGTTGTCAGGATGGCCGGCCCAAGCCCTCGGAGATTGGCCGGAGCCTCCCTGCCGTCGCCATTCCAGGGCGGAGCAAGGAGCGAAGCGACGCGCGCAGACCCTGGAATCCATGCCGTTACGCCGAAGCGCCGCCAGCAGGCAGAATTCTGCTCGGATGCACTCTACGGCAACCGTCACGGCATGGATCCTCGGGTCTGCGCTCCGCTTCGCGTCGCTCCGCCCGTGGATGACGAAGCCGCGATGACCGCCGCCGTGCAGAAACCCTAATTCCCCGAGCTCTGCGCTTCGTCCAGCGCCTTCTTGATGTCGGCCGGCCAGCTCTTCACGTCGGGCCAGGCTTGCGGTTCGCCATTGTCGCCGCGGCGGGCGAAATAGAGCTTGTGCTTGACCGGATCGACCGCCATGAAGCCGTCGTTGCCGCCGCAGTCATGCGGCACGCAGCCGGTGGCGTAGAAGGCGCCGGACGCCGTCTTTTCGGTGCCGCCGCCGACCAGCAGGCTGGTCGCCATATCGGGCATGTCCTTGCCGAGCAGCGCTTCGGCCGCCTTGTAGACGGCCTCGTTGTGGAAGGCGTCGATGACGTTGTCGTATTTCGACGGATCGATATCCTTCCAGTCGGTGCCCGGTTCCGGCGTGTAGGTGAGGTTGCCGGAGGTGGTCAGGCCGCCTGTTGGCGACCATTGCAGCGCCGGCCTGGTCTCGCCCGGCAGGAGGTAGGGCACGTAGTAGATGGCGCTGTCGGAGGCTGCCGCCGGCGGCGCGCCGCACTCGTCCTGCTCGACGGTGGTGGTCTGGATCTCGCCGCCCTCCGGCTTCCAGGCGATCACGCTGGCCGGTCCGCACTGGTTGCCGCCATCGCCGACATCGAACAGCGCAACCTTGACGCCGCCGACCTCGACGATCTTCTCGAAGAAGACGTCGTAGTTGCTGGCGAGCTGCTTGCCGTCATACGCCAGCACCTTCTCGCCATCCTGTTCCGGCTGCGTAATGGTGAACTGCCCGCCTTCGAAGGGAATAGGGCCCTGCTTTTCCTCGTCAGAAGCGGCCTGGTCGGTCGCTCCCTGATCGGCGGCCGGCTGATCGGAAGCCGCGGGCGCCTGCTGCGTGGCCGGCGCGCTGGTCTGCGCATTGGCGCCGGTGATGGCCAGAAGAATTGCCGCCGAGGCGCCGGCCAGAAGCAAGCGTGTCATGACTGTTCCTCCCGTTCAGCCGCCACGAACCCGGCCTGGAATGGCCGGGCCTGTCTATTCACGCCATGCCGATCAGGCCCAGGGGCGCAGCTCGGCGTTCTTCTTCTCGAATGAAGCGATGGCGCCGGCCTTCTCCATGGTCAGCC
The DNA here is from genome assembly GCF_033977205.1 of Mesorhizobium album. NCBI lineage: Bacteria > Pseudomonadati > Pseudomonadota > Alphaproteobacteria > Hyphomicrobiales > Phyllobacteriaceae > Mesorhizobium > Mesorhizobium album. Next base: position 49,869 of record NZ_JAVIIW010000011.1, read on the forward strand.
CGATATCGTCGAGGCCGTTCAGGAGGCAATGGCGCTTGAAGTCGTCGAGATCGAATTTGACCACGCCGCCGTCCGGCCCGCGGATTTCCTTCGCCTCGAGATCGACCGACAGCGTGGCGTTCGAGCCGCGCGAGGCGTCGTCCATCAGCTTGTCCAGGTCTTCCGGGCTGACTGTGATCGGCAGGATGCCGTTCTTGAAGCAATTGTTATAGAAAATGTCGGCGAACGAGGTCGAGATCACGCAGCGAATGCCGAAATCGAGCAGCGCCCACGGCGCATGCTCGCGGCTCGATCCGCAGCCGAAATTGTCGCCAGCGACCAGGATCTGCGCCTTGCGATAGGCCGGCTTGTTGAGCACGAAATCCGGGTTCTCCGAGCCGTCTTCCTTGTAGCGCATCTCGGCGAACAGGCCGGTGCCAAGCCCGGTGCGCTTGATCGTCTTCAGATAATCCTTCGGGATGATCATGTCGGTGTCGATGTTGACGATCGGCATGGGCGCGGCGACGCCGGTGAGCTTGGTGAATTTGTCCATGGTCCTTGCCCGTCTCGGTTCTGCGGGAATTGCTGGCGCACGCTTTACACAAAGCGGCGGGCAAATGAAAGGCGACTGTTGGCAGCCGCGCTTGGGCATCCACGGCCGGTGCCGAAAACTTTTGCGTCGCCCATTGACATGCAACCAAATGGTTGCATATTAAAGCCATGAGCATGGATGCCGTCTTTCGCGCTTTGGCCGACCCGACCCGCCGGCAATTGCTGGACAGCCTCTATGCCAGGAACGGGCAGACGCTGAACGCGCTCTGCGAACGGGTGGACATGACGCGTCAGGCGGTGACCAAGCATCTGGCGATCCTGGAGGAAGCGAACCTCGTCACCACCGTCCGCAACGGGCGCGAGAAGGAGCACTACCTCAACCCCGTTCCGATCAACGAGATCGCCGAGCGCTGGATCGGCAAGTTCGAGCGCCATCGGCTGGATGCATTGAGCGACCTGAAGAAGCGGCTTGAAAGGGAAGAGCCATGAGCGACAACACCTTCGTCTACGTCACCTACATCCGCACCACGCCCGAAAAGCTTTGGACGGCCCTGACCGATCCGGAATTCAATCGGCAGTTCTTCCTCTGCTCCTACCAAGAGAGCGACTGGAAGGTAGGCTCGAGCTGGAAGCTGATCTTCCCCGACGGCCGCGTCGCCGACTCGGGCGAGATCCTGGAAATCGACCCACCGAAACGCCTGGTCATCAAATGGCGCAACGAATGGATGCCCGAGGTGAAGGAAGACGGCTACACCCGCTGCACCTTCACCATCGAGCAGGATGGCGAGTTGATGAAGCTCGCCGTCACCCACGAGGCCGACGGACCGCACAGCCTTATCCCGAATGTTGCCAAGGGCTGGCCGCTGGTGCTGGCGAGCCTGAAGAGCTTGCTCGAGACCGGCAAGGGTTTCGAGCGCCCGCCGTCAAAGGTCTGAAGCCTCGTTTCGATTCCGAAACTTTTATCTGAGAGGTCGCTATGATGCTCCGGCATTCCTGGCCGCAGGCCATGGCAAATGGCGAGACGGCCATGGCTTCAGCCGAGATCCTTGCCGCTCCCGAGCGGGTTCTCGCCGCCCTCGTCACGGACGAGGTCGAGCGCTGGTGGGGCTCCCCCGACACCTACCGCATGACCGGCTGGGCCGCCGATCTTCGCGTCGGCGGAACCTGGAGCGTCATCGTGAGGACGGCCGACGGCAGGCGCCTGCCCGCCGACGGCGCCTTCGTCGAAATCGAGACGCCGCGCCGGATCGTCCAGACTCGGCGCTACGATTGGGATCATCCGACGCTCGGCCGCAAGGAAACCACGGTCGCCTACCTGCTGGAGCCGACCGCCTGCGGCACGCGGCTCACCATCTGCCACGGCGGTTTCGCCGGATTGGCAGATGCGGCGGCAGAGCATGCCGACGGCTGGGCGCGGGTGCTTGGGTGGCTGCAGGCTTATGCAGGAAGACTGGTAGCAGCTTAGTTTATGAAGAATATCGCCGAGATGTCGGAGGGACAGCACCCCCCTCTGGCCTGCCGGCCATCTCCCCCGCAAGGGGGGAGATTGTGCGCTCGACGGGTTCCGCCAATCTCGAACGTGGTAGGAGAGGCTCGGCGCCGAAGCTGCTGATCTCCCCCCTTGCTTGCGGGGGAGATGGCCGGCAGGCCAGAGGGGGGTGGGCGGGAACTCGACAGAACGCGATGCTCCGCCTGCCACCTTCAAATCACATTCAGCTCCCGGAACGCCCGTCCCTCCGCAACGCGCCCATACCCGAACGCCGTGCAGTCGATCGTCCGGTAGCCGCCATGCACGATGAGCTCGGCGAGCGCCTTGCCGACGGCAGGCGCCTGCTGCAGGCCGTGGCCGGAGAAGCCGTTGGCGAAGAGGAAATTCTCGACCTCCGGATGCGGCCCGATCACCCCGTTCTGGTCGAGCGTGTTGTAATCGTAGTGCCCGACCCAGGCGCGCGTCGGCTTGATCGCCTCGAAGGCCGGGATGCGCGTTGCGAGCACCGGCCAGATCACCTCTTCGAACAGCGGCCACTCGACCTCGAAATCCTTGGGGTCGGGAGCATGATCGCCTTCCTCCGGCTCGGCGCCGCCGGTGAGGTAGACCGAGCCTTCCGGCCGCACATAGATGCCGGACGGATCGACCAGCAGCGGCATGTCGGCATATTTTTCCCGCGCCTCGAAGACGAAGACGTTGCGCTTGCGCGGCTCGACCGGCAGCGCGAGACCGGCAAAGGCCGCCACATTGCCGGCATTCGGCCCGGCGGCGTTGACGACAATGCCGGCTTCCAGCGTCTCACCATTGTCGAGGCTTACGCCGATGACGCGGTTGCCGTCGCGCACGACACCGGTGACCGAGGCGGCGATGAAATCGATCTTCTTGTCGCGCAGCGCCTTGCGGAACAGCATCAGCAGCGCATGCGCATCGAACCAGCCCTCGCCGCTCCGGCCAAAGGCGCCGGCGGAAATGCCCTCGGTCGACAGCCACGGGAAGCGGCGCGTCAGCTGCTCGGCGTCCTCGAGAACAATGTCTGCGCCTTCGGCGATCTGCGCTTCGTGGTTGGCCTTGAGGATCGGCAGCCCGGCCTCGCCGGCAAGGATGAGATAGCCGCCCTCGCGGAAACCGATATCGGCGTCGGCGCCGAAGGTCTCCTTCAGCCGCCGGAACAATTTCAGCGTGAACTGCGACAGGCGGATGTTTTCCGGAATTGAGAATTGCTGGCGGATCGAGGCCAGGGACAGCGTCGTCGCCGCATGGGAGAATTGCGGATCGCGCTCGATCAGCGCGATCAAGCCCGTGAAGCCCTCTTCGCGCAGGTAATAGGCGACCGAGGACCCGACGATGGCCCCGCCGATGATGACGATGTCGTAGCGCACTTGTCTCTCCGAAATTCGCCAGCCCTCACGCGGCCGGCAGATCGATCTCGAAGCGTGTGCCGCGCTCGCTGTCAACCAGCCTGATCGTGCCATCATGCGCTTTCAGGAGGGCCAGCACGATGCCCAGCCCCATGCCCGTGCCGCCGGTCTCGCGCCTTGTGGTAAAAAATGGCTCGAACACTTTTGCCCGATTGCTGGCCGAAATGCCGTCGCCATCGTCGCCGACAAGGACTGCCACCCTGTCGCCCGCACCCACGGCACCGATCGCGACCTGCTTCGCGCCATGCCTTGCCGAATTGTCGATCAGGTTGGCAAGCACGATGGCGAGGTTCTCGCCGGAGATGCCGAGGCCGACTTCGCTACCCGCTTCGATGCGCACCTTCAGCCTGGTGTCGACCGGCAGCAGCGCCAGCGCCGCATTGAGCGTCGTCTTTTCGCCGCTCGGCGCGAGGTTTTCGGCGCGTGCCAGTTCGAGCAGTCGGCGCACCAGGAGATTGAGCCGCCCGGCATCTGTGACAATGTTGTTAGAGAAACGCCGCCGCTCATCTTCGTCCATCGTCCCGCCGGAATCCCTCAAAAGCTCGGCCGCTCCCTGGATCGCCGTCAGCGGCGATTTCAGTTCATGCGAGACGTGGGTGGCGAAGGTCTGGATGCTGTCCGAGCGCGCCTGCAGTTTTTGCGCCATGTCGAGGAAGGCGGCCGACAGCGCCGCCATCTCGCGCGTGCCATGGTGATCGAGCGGGCGCATCGCCTCGCGGTCGCCGGCGGCGATGCGTTTCGTACGCTCGATCAGCGCATAGATCGGCCGGCTGACGGTGCGGATGAACACCAGCGCGATCAGCAGCGTGCCGCCGACGATGGTGATCGCCGCCAGTGTCACCTTGCCGCGCTCGCCATAGAGATGTTTGACGATGTTGTTCGGCGTCCGCGAGAGATAGACCACCCCGGCGACCCTGCCTTCGACTTCGACCGGCAGGGCGACGAAGACGCGCACCTTGGTGCCGCGGCTCACCGAATAGAGCGGCGGCGGCGGCTGGTCGGGGATCCTCAGTCTCAGCTCGCTGGCATAGACGCCGGCAAGCGCTCTGCGCACCTCCTCGACCTGGCCGAGCGACAAGCCCACCTCGCCGCCGCCAGCAATCACCACGCCATGCGGATCGAGCAGCCGGAAACCGGCGAGCGTGGTCTTCTGCGTCTCGTCGAGAATGCCGTCGAGCCGCGTGCCGATGGCCGCGAAGGCCGGATCGGCGGTCGCGGGAAGGGCGGCCGGCCTCGTCGGCATGACATCGTCGGACGCAAGGTCGAGGCTGGGTTCGATCGGCTGATAGGGTTGGTTGGCGTTGTCGCGCGCCGTGGGGATCTTGGCGCCGAGCTTTTCCGGCGCAATGCCGGCGGCGCGCACCTCGGCGGCATAGACGGCGGCAACGACCGCGCCCTGCGCGATGAGCTCGCCCTCGGTCTGACGGATCAGCTGGTTCTCATAGAGCCGGAAGAAGAACAGGCCGACCAGCGGCAGCGCCATCACCACGATCAGGATGGCGACGACGACGGTGGCAAGCCGCGGCCGCCATCTTTCCTTGCTCAGCCACCGCATCGGCCGAGCCGGAAGCCGACGCCATGCACGGTTTCGATCGCGTCCACGCAGCCGACCGCCGCCAGCTTGGCGCGGATATTGCGGATATGGCTGTCGACGGTGCGATTGGAGACATGGATGTTCGATTGATAGGCATTGGCCATCACCGCGTCACGGCCAAGCACATGCTGCGGCCGGGCTAGAAAACCTTTGACGATGGCGAATTCGATTGCCGTGAAGAGCAGCGGCTTGCCGTCGAAGCTCGCCGCGTGGCTTGCCGGAACAAGCATGAGCCTACCATGCGCGAACTGCCGGTCGTCCGCTTCTTCCTCCGCCGCCACCGGGCGGGCGCGGCGCAGGATGACGTTGACGCGGGCGACCAGCTCGCGCGGGCTGAACGGTTTAGTCACATAATCGTCGCCGCCCATTTCCAGCCCGAGGATGCGGTCGATCTCTTCATCGCGCGCCGACAGGAACAGCACCGGCACGTCGGAGCGCTGCCTGAGCCGCCGGCAGACCTCCAGCCCGTCCATCTCCGGCATGCCGATGTCGAGCACGACGAGGTCGGGCGTGCGGCGTTCGACCGCCTGCAGCGCAGCGGCGCCGTCGGCGACGGCAGCCGTCGTCATGCCGGCCTTCTCCAGTGCGAAGCAGATGATCTCGCGGATATGCGGGTCGTCGTCGGCGACGAGGATATTGTGCGGCATCGATCAATAGCCCGGAGGTTCTGTAACGGCAGGATTAGCAAGCGCGCCGCGCTTGTCGAGAGTGCGGCGCAAGATTAGCGGAGTGCGTTATCTCCGGACCTTCCTCGGCGCGGCTATCCGGACCCCGTGCCGCGATCTCGGGACGAAGGGCAGGATGATTGGCTGCGGGGCGCGGCTTCTTCGGCTGGACGAGCCACCAGCCGTCATAGCGCAGCCGGTAGGGCAGGCGAGGCATTTGATGTGTTCGCATGCTGCCCTGTTTCGCTGGTGGGCGCGGAAAGCTCGGGGCGGATCGGAGGAGGTTTTCCGCACGGATGTGCAGATTTCGTGCAGGGCCGTTGCGTCTTGCCTCAGTCGCCACCAGCCGGCATAGATCGGTCATGACCGTTGAAATCTACCACCCGCGCCGCTCTGTGCTCTACGTGCCCGCCTCCAACGAGCGGGCGCTCGCCAAGATCGCCTCGCTCGCCTGCGATGCCGTCGTCATCGATCTCGAGGATGGCGTCGCGCCCGCCGACAAGGTTTCCGCGCGCGAAAAACTGGCAGGCATCCTGGCCGCGCGGCCGAAGCGGCGCTGCGAGATGGTAGTGCGCATCAATCCGCTTGGATCCGAATGGGGCATCGACGATCTCCTGGCCGTCGCCAGGGCTGGGTCGGACGGCATTCTCCTGCCCAAGGTCGCGACGCCGCGCGACATCCTCGAGGCCGGCGATCTGCTCGACGACAATCTTGCGCCCGATACGGTGAAGCTATGGGCGATGATCGAGACGCCCAAGGCGCTGCTCAACATCGGCGCCATCGCCGAGCTTGGCCGCGATCCGGCTTCCAGGCTCGCTTGTTGCGTTGCCGGAACGAACGATCTGTTGAAGGCAACGGGCGTGCTGGCCACCCCCGACCGGCGCTATCTGATGCCGTGGCTGATGCAGCTGGTGCTCGCCGCCCGCGCCGGCGGCCTCGACGTGATCGACGGCGTTGCCAATGACTTCCGCGACCTGGAGGCCTTCGCCCGCGAATGTGCCGAGGCGGCCGCCATGGGCTTCGATGGCAAGTCGCTGATCCATCCCGCCCAGATCGAGCCGGCCAACCGCGCCTTCGCGCCGTCGCCCGAGGCGCTTTCCGCGGCAAGGGCGATCAGGGACGCCTTCTCACGGCCGGAAAATGCCGGCAAAAGCGTCATCGCGCTGGACGGCCGCATGGTCGAACGGCTGCATCTGGCCGAGGCCGAGAAACTTCTGGCGAAGGCCGCAATCATCGGCGCATGATGCGCTGGAGCAATTCCAGGAAAAGTGCGTAGCGGTTTTCCGTCCGAAATTGCTTCAAAACAAAGGGATAAAGCGGTTCTGCGTTTCCGTGAAGCGGTGAACCGCTCTATTGTATGTCGCCCAAAACTGTGCAGCGGTTTTGGGCGACATACAGATAGACATTGGTCATGACAGGGTCGAAAAATGAAACTTTACCGCTTTCTGTCCGGTCCGGACGACGCCACTTTCTGCCACAAGGTGACGGCGGCCCTGAACAAGGGCTGGCACCTGTTCGGCTCGCCGACCTATGCCTATGACAAGACGACCAAATCGATGCGCTGCGGCCAGGCCGTGGTGAAGGATATCGAAGGCCAGGAATACACGCCCGACACCAAGCTCAGCGATTGGTAGGTGCGCCGCGCGACGCTGGCGGGACAGCACCCCCCTCTGCCCTGCCGGGCATCTCCCCCTCAAGGGGGGAGATCAGATCGTCGCCTTTGATTTCGCCAATCGCCAGCGTTGGAGGAAGAGTACCGTCGAGGGGAGCTGCCGATCTCCCCCCTTGAGGGGGAGATGGCCGGCAGGCCAGAGGGGGGTGGCTTGGCGCCCACCAAAACGGCGTAACACTCACCCCGCCGCCGCCTGCTCGGCCGCTTCCTCGATCCGCTCCATGTCGTCGTCCGACAGGCCGAAATGGTGGCCGATCTCGTGGATCAGCACATGGGTGACGATGTCGCCCAGCGTCTCCTCGTTCTCGGCCCAGTAGTCGAGTATGGCGCGGCGGTATAGCGTGATGCGGTTCGGCCCCTCGCCGGTCTGCGGGTTCCAGCGCTCGGCGATGCCGCGTCCCTCGAACAGGCCGAGCAGGTCGAAGGGCGTTTCCAGCGACAGGTCGTCCATGATCTCGTCGGTCGGGAAGTCGGCGATCTGGATGACGATCTCGCCGGTTAGCTGGCGGAACTCTTCCGGCAGATGGGCATAGGCCTCCAGCGCCAGAAGCTCCATTTCGTCCATCGACGGCGAGAGCTGGTCGTGCCAGGTGCGGGTCTTGTAGATGCGGGCCATGAGGTTTCCTTTGATCCCGGCATATAGGCTTTCGCGCCGATTGAGGCAAATGAGCCGGCTGGCGGGCTTCCCTGTGGGTAAAGGGCGGAGGAATAAATTCCTTCCCATGCCGCTTGACTCTTCCGGGACCCTCTGGAATCTATAAGAACATAACAGGAACAATTGCTGCCGGAAGTGAACGTCATGGCGATGAGCGCCGTGGCGCGGGACACTGTTTTTGCCCTGCGCCGCCAGATCGCGAAGATCGAGGGAACGCTGCCCGAGCGCCTTGAAGCGCCGGCACGCGGCGCGCCTGGAGCAATTCCAGAAAAAGTGCGAAGCGGTTTTCCGTCCGGAATTGAGGAAAAACAAATATACAGCGATGCGGCCCAGTCGGACGCCACCATCGTCCGGCGCGGCCTCGCCGTGGCGCCGCAGGATTCCTTCCTGCGCACCGGCATCGAACGCCTCGACACCGCGCTTGGCGGCGGCCTGCCCAAGGCCGCGCTCAGCGAAATCCATGGGCTGGAAACCCGCGATGCCGGCGCCGTCGCCGGCTTCGCGCTGTCGCTTACCAGCCTGATCCTCAAGGAAAGGCAGGGCCTGCCGATCCTCTGGATCGGCACCGCGGAAATCTTCCGCGAGGCCGGCTTTCCCTATGCCAGGGGGCTGCATGCCCTCTTCGGCATCGAACCCGAGCAATTGCTGTTTTCCGAAGCGCCGAAACTGCTCGACGCGCTGTGGATCGCCGAGGAAGCCGCCCGCATGACGGCTTTCGCCGCCGTCATGCTCGAGATCCGCGGCAGCCCACAGCGGCTCGACCTTACTGCGACGCGGCGGCTGCACGCCCGCGCCCAGAGCGCCGGCCGCCCGGTGCTTTTGCTGCGCCAGGCCGGCGAGGCCGAGCCCACAGCGGCGCCCGTGCGCCTCATCGTTTCGGCCGCGCCTGCTGCGAGCCGCGAGACGGTCGCCGGTCCGCTCGCCGGTTCGATCGGCCGCCCTGCCTTCACCGTCGATATCGGCAAGAGCCGCACGGCCCTGCCCGGACAATTCACACTGGAATGGAACCCCGATGAGCACGCTTTTGAGGAAAGAAGAAGGGGTGAGGAAAGAAAGCCCCAGGAAGAGCGGGCAACGAATCCTGTCGCTGTGGTTTCCACATCTGCCCGCGGAGCGGATCCTGCGCCAGCGTCTGGGGCGGTCCTGGCGTTCCCGGCCGTCGCATCACCTGCCCCCGCCTCACCCACCGCTTGTGATCAGTCATCGCGACAACAACACCCAGCGCATCGCGGCCCTCGACGAACGGGCTGAGGCGCTGAAGCTGAAGCGCGGCATGGGCATTGCCGACGCGCGCGCCATGCACCCCGCGATTGATGTGGTGGAAGCCGACCCGGAGGCCGACCGCCGCCTGCTCGAAGGCCTTGCCGACTGGTGCGACCGCTACACGCCGCTGGTGGCGATCGACGGCGAGGACGGGCTGTTTCTCGACGTCACCGGCTGCACGCATCTCTTCGGCGGCGAGCGCGCCATGCAGGACGAGATCCTCACCCGCTTCTTCGAGCAGGGTTTCGATGTCCGCGCTGGCCTCGCCTCCACGCCAGGGGCCGCCTGGGCGGCGGCGCGCTTCCATGGCGACCGCATCGTCGCCGGCGGCGAGGAGGAAGCGCTGCTTGCGCCCCTGCCGCTTTCGGCGCTGCGCATCGCGCCGGAGACCCGCATCAGCCTGGAAAGCGTCGGCCTGCGCACGGCGGGCGCGGTGATGGCCACGCCGCGCGCGCCGCTCGCCCGCCGCTTCGGCGCCTCTCTTCTGCTGCGCCTCGACCAGGCGCTCGGCCGCCTCGACGAGGCGGTGTCGCCGCGCCTTCCCGTCGCGCCGCTCTCGGTCGAGCGCCATCTTGCCGAGCCGGTCGTATTGACCGACGACATCGAGCGGCTGGTGAGCCGGCTTGCCGTCGCCCTGAAGAGCGACCTCGAACGCCGCGGCGAGGGCGCGCGGGCGCTTGCCCTTCTCCTCTTCCGCGTCGACGGCGCCGTCAGCCGCATCGCCGTCGGCACCTCGCGCCCGATGCGCGAGCCGCAGTTGATCCGAAAACTGTTCCACGAACGGCTCGCCGCACTTGAGCAGAGCATCGATGCCGGCTTCGGCTTCGACCTCGTGCGGCTTTCCGTGCTTTCGGTCGCCGCCTTCGACATGCTGCAGGGCGATCTCGCAGGCGAGGTTGCCGACGATGATGCCGACATCGCTTTATTCGCCGACCGCATCCGCGCCCGCCTCGGCGACGCCGCCGTGCTGAAGCCGGTCGTCGTTGAAAGCCATCTGCCGGAGCGCGCCGTCACCACGGTTCCTTTCGCGGAAGCGCCGCAAAGGCGCATGCCGCCGAGACAGCCCGACCGGTCGGTGCCGCCGATGATCATCTACCCGCCGGAGCGGCCGGTGCGGCTGTTCCGCTCGCCCGAGCCGATCGAGGTGCCGGCGACCGAAATCCCCGAGGGGCCGCCGATGAACTTCCGCTGGCGCCGCGCGCTTTACCGCGTCGCCCGCGCCGAAGGACCGGAACGCATCGCCGCGGAATGGTGGCGACCCGGCGAGGAAGAGGCGCCGACCCGCGACTATTACCGCATCGAGGACAGCGAGGGACGCCGCTACTGGCTCTACCGCCAGGGCCTCTACAGCGGCGCTTCGCAAGCCGCGCCGCGCTGGTTCATGCACGGGGTGTTCGCATGAACGCGCTGGCCGCCGTCCCCTATGCCGAGTTCGGCATCCAGTCGAATTTTTCCTTCCTGCGCGGCGCCTCGAAGCCCGAGGAGCTGGTGGTCACGGCAAAGTTCTACGGCTTTTCCTCGATCGGGCTTGCCGACAGGAACACTGTCGCCGGCGTGGTGCGCGCCTGGCAGCAGGCCAAGGTGGAAAAGCTTGCCTATCATCCCGGCTGCCGCCTGGTTTTCCGCGACGGCACCCCGGACATCCTCGCCTATCCCCGCGACCGCACGGGCTGGGGCCATCTCTGCCGCATGCTGACCCAGGCCAATCTGCGCGACGAGAACGAGAAGGGCGCGACGTTGCTCGAATTGAGCGACCTTCTCGAATGGGGCGATCTGATGTCGCTGGCGATCCTGCCCAACCTGTCGGCGCGCACGGAAGACAATCTCTCACTCATTAGCCGGCTTAGGGACCGCTTTGGCGCCGCGCTCCGGCTTGCCGTCGCGCCGGACTATGGCGGCAACGACCGCTTCCGCATCGAGCAGGCGGCGGCGATGGCCGAACTTGCGCGCGTGCCGCTGATGGCGACCAACGACGTGCTCTATCATGCCGCCGACCGCCGGCCGCTGCAGGACGTGCTGACCGCAATCCGCCTCAACACGCCGGTCTCCGAGGTCGGGCTGGAGCTAACAGCAAACGCCGAGCGCCATCTGAAGCCGCCGCTGGAAATGGCGCGCCTTTTCCGCCGGCATCCGCAAGCGCTGGCGGAGACGCTGCGCTTCGCCGAGGAGCTCTCCTTCTCGCTCAGCGACCTTGAATACAATTATCCGGACGAACCGACCGAATCCGGCCTGGGGCCGCAGGCCGAGCTCGAACGCCTGGCGCGGGAAGGGGCTGCAAGACGCTATCCGGCCGGTGTTCCCGCCTATGTCACGCAGCGCATCGGGGAGGAGCTCGCCCTCATCGAGCGCCTGAACTATGCGCGCTATTTCCTGACCGTCTACGACATCGTGAAATTCGCCCGCAGCCAGAACATCCTTTGCCAGGGCCGCGGCTCCGCCGCCAATTCGATCGTCTGCTTCTGCATCGGCATCACCGAAGTCGGCCCCGAGCGCATCGACACGCTGTTCGAGCGCTTCATCTCCGAGAAGCGCAACGAGCCGCCCGATATCGACGTCGATTTCGAGCATGAGCGGCGCGACGAGGTCATCGCCTATATCTACGAGAAATACAGCGCCAAGCGCACCGCGCTTGCCGCCGCCGTCATCAGCTATCGCGGCCGCTCGGCCTTGCGCGAGGTGGCCAAGGCCATGGGCCTCTCCGAGGATGTCAGGAGCGCTTTGTCGAGCAGCATCTGGGGCTGGTCGACCTCGGAGATCGGCGACAGGGAAGCCAATGCCGGCGGCCTCGACCGCACCGACCCGCTGGCGCGGCAGGTGCTGGAACGCGCCAATGAGATCATGGGCTTTCCCCGCCACCTCTCCCAGCATGTCGGCGGCTTCGTCATCACCCGCGACCGGCTCGACGAGGTCGTGCCCATCGTCAAGACGGCGATGGACGAGCGCAAGATGGTCGAGTGGGACAAGGACGACCTCGACGCGGTGAAGATCCTCAAGGTGGACGTGCTGGCGCTCGGCATGCTGACCTGCCTGAAGCGCGCTCTGACCCTGCTTGAGCGTCATTACGATGTGCGAGACGCTTATGATCGCCCGCTGGGATTGGCGACGATCCCCGAAAAGGACGACAGGGTCTACGACATGATCTGCCGGGCCGATACGCTCGGTGTCTTCCAGATCGAGTCGCGCGCCCAGATGTCGATGCTGCCGCGTCTTCGGCCGCGCACCTTCTACGATCTTGTCATCGAGGTGGCGATCGTACGGCCCGGCCCGATCCAGGGCGACATGGTGCATCCCTATCTGCGCCGCCGGCAAGGCAAGGAGAAACCTGAATACCCGAAGCCGGAGCTGAAGGAGATTCTCGGCAAGACGCTTGGCGTGCCGCTGTTCCAGGAGCAGGCGATGAAGATCGCCATCGTCGCCGGCGGCTTCCAGCCGGGCGAGGCCGACGAGCTGCGCCGCGCCATGGCCACCTTCAAGCGCACCGGCACGATCGGCAACTACCGCCAGCGGATGATCGACGGCATGGTCAACAAGGGCTACGAAAAGGAATTCGCCGAGCGTTGCTTCAAGCAGATCGAAGGATTCGGCGAATATGGCTTTCCCGAAAGCCATGCCGCGTCCTTCGCGCTGCTGGTCTATGCCTCCTGCTGGTTCAAGACCTTCTATCCCGACGTCTTCTGTGCCGCGATCCTAAATTCGCAGCCGATGGGTTTTTACCAGCCCGCCCAGCTCGTCCGCGATGCGCGCGACCACGGCGTCGAAGTGCGCGAGGTCGACATCAATCATTCCGTCTGGGACTGCACGCTGGAGAAGTCCGGTTTCGATCCGTCCCGCATCCTCGAACGCCATGCCTCGATGCGCGGCGTCATCGAGACGGCTCATGCCGTGCGGCTTGGCTTTCGCCAGATCAAGGGGCTTTCCGAGGAGCGGATGGATGCCGCCGTCGCCCGGCGCGGCGGCGGTTACCGATCGGTCAGGGACGTCTGGCTGCGTTCAGGCCTCGATGTCGGCGAGATCGAAAGGCTGGCCGAGGCCGACGCCTTCCGCTCGCTCGGCCTCGACCGTCGCGCGGCGCTCTGGGAGGTGCGCGCGCTCGACGGCAGGAGCGCCGCCGAGAAGCTGCCGCTGTTCGACCGGCCGATGCTGCGCCTGCGCGAGCTGGAGCCGGAGACCAGGCTGCCAAAAATGCCGCTCGGCGAGCATGTCGTCCATGACTACCGCTCGCTCGGCCTATCGCTGAAGGAGCATCCCGTCGCCTTCCTGCGCGAGCGGCTCACCCGCGCCGGCATCACCCCCAATGCCCGTCTGCCGTCTGTGCGCGACGGCCGCCGCGTCTCCGTCGCCGGCCTGGTTCTGGTGCGCCAGCGCCCCGGCAAAGGCAATGCGATCTTCATCACCCTCGAGGATGAAAAGGCGATCGCCAACGTCATCATCTGGCCGCGCGTCTTCGACCGCTTCCGCTCGGCGGTGATGGGCGCGCGCTTCATCCGCGTCACCGGCAAGCTGCAGCAGGAATCGGACGTGATCCACATCGTCGCCGACAGGATCGAGGACCTGACATCCTGGCTGAGCGTGCTGCTGCAGGAGACGCCCACCATTGAGCATCAGCCCTCTGAGCCATCGAATGGACCGGAGCGCTCCGCGAACCGCGGCCTGCCGGTTCGCCAGGACATCGAGGTCCTATCGGGTGCCGCACAACAGGTCATGCCCAAGGGGCGGAATTTTCAGTAGGATATGGAATGGGCCGAGGGCGTGGAGCGCTTTCGTCATCCTCGGGCGTAGCAAGGAGGTAGCGACGCAGCGCAGACCCTGGGATGACGACGGAAGGGACGCCCTCTGCCAATCTCGATGGCTTGCGGCATCCTTCCGGAAGCGTCGTCAACGAAAGGCCTTCACGACGGCCCGCCGAGCCGCGGCTGCGGCGGCAGCACATCTTCGGGCGAGATCGTGCGCGCTTCCGACGGCAGCATGATCGGGATGCCGTCGCGCACCGGATAGGCGAGCTTCGCCACGCGCGAGATCAGCTCGCTGCGCTCCGGGTCCCAGGTCAACGGCCCCTTGGTCAGCGGGCAGGCGAGCAGTTCCAGCAGTTTCGGGTCGACCGTGGCTTTCCGCCCATCACGTCCGTCCGCCGCCATCGCACTTTTCCATTGTCCAATTGCCACGGGCTTAAGTGTGTTGAGATTCAGGTCAGGCCGAGCCGAAAGTGATGGGTTCCGAGAACCGGAGCGGAGCGTACTTGAAGTACGTGAGCACCGGAAGCGCAGGAACCCGCCACTTGCAGGCCGGCCTCACCTGAATATCAATACACTTACTGCAGGCTCGAGCCAAAATCCTCATCCTCGCGCGCCAGCGTTATTTCGGTGATGGCGATCAGCGTCTCGGCGCGCGTCTTCAGGTCCGCCGCCTCGAGCAGCGCCTGTTTCTCGGCCGGCCCATAGGGCGCCATCATCGACAGCGCATTGACCAGCATGGCGTTCTCGGCGCGGCTGACGCTTTCCCAGTCGGCCTCGAGGTCGTTGGCCTGCAGATAGGCGCGGAACGCTTTGAGCAGCGCCGGCCGGTCGACCTCGGCTGCCGCCTGATCCTCCTCGAGATCGGCAAGGAACGGCGCGATCCGGCACTGCCGGAACGGCGTCTTTACCGCCAGCTCCTGCGTGACGCGGAAGCGGCAGACGCCCTGCAGCGAGATCAGGTAGCGCCCGTCGCCGCTCTCGGCGAGCGAGATGATGCGCCCCGCGCAGCCGACGCTGCACAGCTCCGGCTCGCCGTCGTCGCGCAGCGCGCCATCGAGGCTGGGCTGGATCATGCCGATCAGCCGCGGCCCCGCCATCGCCTGGTCGATCATCTGCAGATAGCGCGGCTCGAAGATGTTGAGCGGCATGCGGCCGCCCGGCAGGAGCAGCGCGCCGGCGAGCGGAAACACCGGGATCGTCGACGGCAGATCCCTCGCGAGCCGATAGCGGGCGTTTCCAACCTGCACTTCAACCCTCCGAAAGCATCGCCGGCCAGCGTGTCAAACCTGCGATCTCCTCCGACGCAGCCCGGCTTATCCAACTCGTCTCATCGACAGGGCAAGGCCACTCCGGCCATCGCCCTATCTGGCGCAGTTGCCGCGTTGCGCAAGCCCTTTACCGGCAAACAGAGCCGGCAAATCGCTCAGGAGAACAACAACGACGACAGCTTGCGCCGCGCCGCAAGCGTCGCCTCGTCGGTCATCCCCCATGCCTCGAAGAACTTCAAGAGCTGCGCCCGCGCGCCGTCGTCGTTCCACGTCCGGTCGGCCTTGACGATCGCCAGAAGATTGTCGGCGGCCTGCATCCGGTCGCCGCGCGCATTCTGCACCATCGCCAGGTCGAACCGCGCCTGATGATCGTTCGGATTGGCCGCGAGCCGGCGCTCGAGCTCGGCCGGATTGCCGAGCGCGGCGGCCTGCGCGGCGAGCGCCATCTTGGCGCGCAGAGCGGCAAGCGGCGGCGCGTCCTTCTTGTCCTCCGGCGCCTTCGCAAGCACCGCCTCGGCGCCTTGGCTGTCGCCGGCGTCGAACAGGATCTCGCCAAGCCCGGCGATCGCCTCGATGGTTTCGGGTGCCTGCTCGAGGATCGCGTCGTAGATGTCAGCCGCGGTCTGGACGTCGCCGGCCTCACGCGCCTCGCGGGCCGCGGCAAGCGCCTCGGTGATCTGCGGCGCCCCGCCGCCCTTGCCGCCGACCTTCTGGATGAACTGCGTGATCTGGCTTTCGGGAATGGCGCCCATGAAGCCATCGACCGGCTGGCCGTCCTTGAAGGCGATGACGGCGGGGATAGACTGGATGCCGAGCTGGCCGGCGACCGAGGGATGGTCGTCGATGTTCATCTTGACCAGCTTGACCTTGCCGCCGGCGGCCTTCACCGCCTTTTCGAGCTGCGGCGTCAGCTGCTTGCAAGGGCCGCACCAGGGCGCCCAGAAGTCGACCAGCACCGGCTGGCGGCGCGATTCCTGGATGACGTCGGCCGCGAATGTCGCGGTCGTGGTGTCCTTGACCAGGTCGGCGGCGGCCGGTGCTTCGCGGAGCGGTACCTTGGCGCGGTCGGCCCCGCCATACTGGACGGATTGGTCGTACTGGCCGGAATTGCCGCCAAATGAGCCGCTGAACGGGTTGTTGTCACTCATGTCGTCGCCCTTTCGGTCGCGCCGCCGCCGGCATGAAGGCGCGGCGCGTCATTGTCGGATTTCGGTTTCGCCCTCCATGTGGCGATCAGGCCGAGACTTTCAAGATAACAGGATCGTGGCCGGTTGCCTTGACGAATCTGATGAGATCGGCGGCGGCGATGGTCGTCGTCGCCTCGTTGGTCAGCGGATGACCGTTGATGACCTCGTGGCTCATCAACTCCTGGTCGAGAACCACCTTCACCCGCCCGGTTGTGTCGTTGATCAGGCCGAAGACGGTGACCGCGCCCGGAATGACGCCGAGCAGTTCCATCAGCATTTCCGGCTTGCCGAAGGACACGCGGCTGGCGGCACCGATCAGATGATGGATCTGCTTGAGATCGACCTCCGCCTCCTCGCCGACGGTGACGAGGAAGAAATTGTCCTTCTTGTCCTTGAGGAAGAGGTTCTTGGTGTGCCCGCCCGGGATCTCGCCGCGCAGCGCCTGCGAATCGGCCACCGTGAACAGCGGCGGATGCCGCACCGTCGAAACGGAGATGCCGAGATCGGCAAGAAAGGCATAGAGCTCGGCTTCGGTCTTCGGCATCGGTCCTCACTTCGTCCAGCTGGCATGGTGATGCCGTTTACGGCCAATGGCGCCCCAGAGCAATTCCAGGAAAGTATGAAACGGTTTTCCGTCCGGAATTGCGCCAAGAACAAAGAGAGGGAGCGGTTCTGCGTTTCCACGAACGGTGAACTGCTCCAGGGCGAGGCCGCGGCCCCCAGCGCGGCGAAGCAATCCGCACGTTCCCGGGCGCCCTCGTCGGCGTCTGCGGGGTGCGGCCAAAAAGACCGTCATTTCCCTGTTGCAATCGCCGCGCTCTTCGGCCATATAGGCGCGGCTTGCGGCCCAAGGCCGCGCGAGCGGGTGTAGCTCAGGGGTAGAGCACAACCTTGCCAAGGTTGGGGTCGGGCGTTCGAATCGCCTCACCCGCTCCAAGTCTTCTTTGATTTGAAAAGCTTAAAGGGCCCGGGTATCCGGGCCTTTTGCTGTCTGGGGCCGGGGAGCGGGCAGGGGAGTTACTGCGGACTAGTGGTCCACCCACTTCTCACACACGACGTTGGCCTGTTCCATCACGAGATCGATGGCCAATTGCTGTAGGTCAGGCGGATATCTGGAACCGATATCTTGGCGGGACGCAAGAAAGATTGGTGCCCGTCTGACGGAATGCGCCACCAATCATCTCTCCATATGACCCATGCGCACGCCCTAGTGTCGCCCGGGACTGGCTGTGGCGAGGCCGCTATCTCAATCGTTAAGTCAGCAAGCCAGAGATCGGCCAGAACAAGCCGGTTTTCGACGTCTTTGTCGCTGCTCGCCGGCAGCCTACAAACCGACTTCAAGTCGCCATAGAGCGACTTCCCGGACGATTGGCCGGAGCAATTGCTTTCGATTCCCGAAACGGCGTTAAAGGCAGATTAGCGACCCGTCACGAGTCCAGTATCGGGCTAAACTCTCGTTTCAGTTAATGCTAAAACGTTTGCGGAAGGATTTTCTCCAGCGGGAAAATGTGCGGTTAATGGGTGACGGTCGTGCCTGACCTTGCAGGTCAGATTCAAAGAAGCGCGCATAAGCGTGAAAATCCGCAGCGAGTTCGCTGACTTCTCGTTTGAAACAATTTCCCTGTGACGCAGTCTGAGCGCAGGCGGCGACCAGGGTCTCGTAGAGTTTACGCGCAGGCAGCGGCACATCGGCCAAGTCGGCCCGGTTTGACCTATTGTGACGGAGGTCAGGGCGAATAAACGCTTGCATCGTTTCATGCAGCGTTTTTTCGTCGTCGAGCCAGTCAAGATTCAGGATGTCGGCGCAGCGGCGCAATTCCGTCTCCCAGGATGCTATAAACGTGTCATAGCTTAAGAAAGCCGTCGGCACGTCAATAGTGTCCTTGAGCGCGGTGATGCAATAATTGAACCAGACACCCATGGCATGGTTGACAGAGATCGGGTCACGTCTAGCAAGTGAGTTTGTTACTTCGATCGGGCTGCGCACAACAAACAGGCAACGCAAATCAACGTGCAATTCGGCCAGGATTTCGCGCCACAACGGCATCAACAAACAGGAGCGCGGGTCCTTCCACGCCCAAGACGTATGCCCGGCAAAATTGCTTGCAACGAGTTGTTTTAGTTCCTCCCGAAAAGGCCGGACCATTTCCGTTTGTTGCCAGCCTTCCGGCAGCGGCAACGGCGTATCCCAACGGCGATTTAATTGCTGCAGCAGGCGCTCCTGTAGGGTGCAGATTTCCGTATGCTCCCAGAACCCTTCCGGATTGTCCGCGCCGGGCCCCATTAAATTGGCTTCGCTACCGAGATAAAATCCCAATAGGCTAATGGCGCGGGTAACGCTGGAGGTTCCGCTGCGGTGCATCCCCAAGATGCAGACTGCTGTTGCCTTGGTCGCCACTGCATCTCCCATATGACTTTGGCTTGCCAGAAACTGTCCGAAATATCCCAGACTGACCAGCCGACATAAATCAATCTAGATCGCTTGTCCCCTTAAACAGGCAACTGGCCGAATTTCACGAGGTGTCGGGCTAAGCCGCCTTTCCAGTGCGAAGCATTGCTCTGCGGCAGCCATGTCGTGCCATCTCGGGAAAGATACCCTCGATCGCTTCGGGCCATACTCTTTTCGGGTAGCGGGCATCTCGGCCGTCTGACCGGAGCCCGCCTCGAGGAGCAGCCTCGCGTGCAGGGGGCGGCGGATTGCGCGAAGGCTACCCCAGCCTTGCCCTGGTCGTCCGCGGAGTCGCCAGCAGCAGGCTGGTCTCGCTCCCCGTGATACCCGGGATCAGCCGTATCCGCCGCAGCACGGCGTCGAAATCGGTGAGCGAGGCGGTGCCGAGCTCGACCACCAGGTCCCAGCGGCCATTGGTGGTGTGGATGGTCGAAACCTCCGGAAAGCCGCCGAGCGCCCTGATCACGCGGTCCGCGGCATGGCCCTCGATCTCGATCATCATCACGCCGCGTATCCGCTGGTCGACCGCGTCGGCGCGCAGCACCACCGTGTAGCCGATGATCTCGCCGGATTTCTCCAGCCGCTCCATGCGCGCTCTGACCGTCGCGCGCGAAACGCCGAGGTCGAGTGCGAGGTCCGAGACGCTGCGCCGTGCATCGTGCCTGAGAAGCGTCACCAGCCTTTCGTCGAGCGTGTCCATGATCCTCCATTTTGGTCAATTATTATGCTCAATATGATAGACTGAACTTCTCGAAATGCCAATTTACCCTGTTCAAACCGCCGGGCGGCGGTGGTTCACTGCCGCAATCAATCGCAAGGGCGGAAAGAATCATGCGCTGCAGGATCGTCGGCGCGCCGGTGCAGGACGGCGCGGGCAGGATGGGATGCGAGATGGGGCCGAGCGCGCTGCGCACCGCGGGGCTCGTCTCGGTGCTGTCGGAACTCGGCCACGAGGTCGAGGACTGGGGCGCCGTCCAGCCGGCCGAGGTGCGCGCCGTCGTCCACGGCAATCTCGTATTGAAGGCCCTGCCCGAGATTTCCGCCTGGACCGCGGCGATTTCCGAGACCGCCTTCGCGGCGTCGCAGGATGCCATGCCGATCTTCCTCGGCGGCGACCACTCGATCTCCGCCGGCACGGTATCCGGCGTGGCGCGTCGCGCCGCCGAACGCGGCCGGCCGCTCTTCGTGCTGTGGCTCGACGCGCATCCGGATTTCCACACGCTCGACACCACCACCAGCGGCAATCTGCATGGCGTGCCGCTCGCCTATGCCAGCGGCCGGCCGGGTTTTTCGGGCTATTTCCCGGATCTGCCGACGGCGGTCGACCCTGCCCGCGTCTGCACCATGGGCCTGCGCAGTGTCGATCCGGCAGAGCGCCGCGCGCTGAAGGAAGCGGGCGTGACCGTGCATGATATGCGCGCCATCGACGAGCACGGCATCGCCCCGCTGCTGCGCGCCTTCCTCGCGCGCGTCGAGGAGGCAAACGGACTGCTGCATGTCAGCCTCGATGTCGATTTCCTCGACCCATCGATCGCGCCGGCCGTCGGCACCACCGTGCCCGGCGGCGCCACCTTCCGCGAGGCGCATCTGGTGATGGAGATGCTCTCCGACAGCGGCCTGGTCTCCAGCCTTGACCTGGTCGAGCTGAACCCGTTCCTCGACGAGCGCGGCCGCACCGCCACCCTGATGGTCGACCTCACCGCCAGCCTGATGGGCCGCCGCATCATGGACCGCCCGACCCGCAGCCATTCCGGAAGCATCTGACCATGACCCAGCCTTCCCGCCTTGCCATCGTCCCCTTCGTCAGCGTCGACCGCATGATGAAGCTGGTGCTCGCCATCGGGGTCGAGCGGTTTCTCACCGAGCTCGCCGCCTATATCGAGGAGGATTTCCGCCGCTGGGAGCTGTTCGACAAGACGCCGCGCATCGCCTCGCACAGCCATGACGGCGTCATCGAGCTGATGCCGACCAGCGACGGGCGGCTCTACGGCTTCAAATATGTCAACGGCCATCCGAAGAACATGCGCGAGGGCCGCCAGACGGTCACCGCCTTTGGCGTGCTCGCCGATGTCGGCTCCGGCTATCCGATGCTGCTCACCGAGATGACGATCCTGACGGCGCTGCGCACCGCCGCCACCTCGGCGCTCGCGGCCAAGTATCTGGCGCCGAAGGGCTCGCGCGCCATGGCCATCATCGGCAACGGCGCCCAGTCCGAGTTCCAGGCCATTGCCTTCAAGGCGCTGCTCGGCATCGACCGGCTGCGGCTCTACGACATCGACCGCTCGGCCTCGGAAAAATGCGCGCGCAACCTCGCCGGCAAAGGTTTCGACATCACCATCTGTTCGACCGGGCAGGATGCGGTGGAAGGCGTCGACATCATCACCACGGTGACGGCCGACAAGCAGTACGCCACCATCCTCACCGACAACATGGTGGGCTCCGGAGTCCACATCAATGCGGTCGGCGGCGACTGCCCGGGCAAGACGGAACTCCATCGTGACATCCTGTTGCGCTCCGACATCTTCGTCGAGTTCCCGCCGCAGACGCGCATCGAGGGCGAGATCCAGCAGCTCGATCCCAACCATCCGGTGACGGAGCTGTGGCAGGTGATCACCGGCCAGGCCGAGGGCCGCAAGTCGGCCAAGCAGATCACGCTGTTCGATTCCGTCGGCTTCGCAACGGAAGATTTTTCCGCGCTGCGCTATGTCCGCGACCAGCTCAAGGCCACCGGCCTCTATGAAGAGCTCGACCTACTCGCCGACCCGGACGAGCCGCGTGACCTGTTCGGCATGCTGCTGAGAGCCGCCATGCAGCCGGCCGCTTGAGGGAATTCGCGGAGGAGCCACAGGCCTATCGGCAGTTTCTAAGACGCCGCTTTTTGCTTGCCAGGTCAGCGCCGCCCCTCATTGCCCTGCCGGGTATTTCTCCCCGTATAGTAACGGGGAGAAAGACGCTGGCATCGGCGCTTTCGCCAATTGCCAACGTTGCAGGATGAGCGCCGAGGCCGCGGCCAGTCCCCTTCTCCCCGTGAACGGGGAGAAGATGCCGGCAGGCAGATGAGGGGGAGCGCCGACGTCGACAATTGCCAACACTACCCACGCAGACGCGCGCAGCTCTCGCGCTCGACAAGCACAGGCGTCAGAACCTCTCGGCGCGACGGCGCCGTGGGGTCGCCAAGTCGCTCGAGCAGCAGGCTCACCGCCCGCGTGCCGATCTTTTCGACCGGCTGCGCGATCGTCGTCAGCGGCGGCCATGTGGTGACCGCATAGGGGATGTCGTCGAAACCGACCAGCGACATGTCGTCGGGAACCCGCAATCCGCGCAAGCGCAGCGCGGTGATCGCGCCCATGGCCATCAAGTCGTTGCAGGCGAACACCGCCGTGATCTCCGGCGCCTGCGCCATCAGCCGCTCCATCGCCAGGCGGCCGCCGGCGAAATGATAGTCGGAATCGACCACCGATGAAGCCGGCAGGTCGAGCCCTGCTTCCGCGAGCGCCCGGGTAAAGCCGCGCACACGGGCTGGGCTGGAGCTCGAATCGCGCGGGCCGCCGATGACGCCGATCCGTTCGTGGCCGAGCCCGACCAGATGGCGGCCGGCGAGATAGCCGCCGTGGTCGTGGTCGACCAGCACGGAATCGACATTGACGGAATGGATCTCACGGTCGAGCAGCACCGCCGGCACGGCGGCGGAAAGACGCGCGAACACCCGCGCATGGTCGGACGAGCCGGCGAAGATCAGCCCATCGATCTGCTTTGCCAGCAAGACCGACAGATAGCGCTCTTCCTTCTCGGCGTTGCCGTCGGAGTTGCACAGGATCACCGTGTAGCCGGCGACGAAGCCGGCATCCTCGATCTGCCGCGCGACGCCGGCGAAGAACGGGTTGGAATTGTCGGGGAGCAGCAGGCCGATGGTCTTGGTCTCGCCTCGCCTCAGGCTCCGCGCCAGCGAATTCGGGCTGTAGCGCAGGGCCGCGATCGCCGCGCGCACGCGCTCGGCCGTCTCCGGCTCGACATGGCGCGTGTGGTTCATCACATGCGAGACGGTTGCGACGGATACCCCCGCATAGCGCGCGACATCGGCGATCGTCGTCATGGTTCCCTCTTAGCGGATCCTCCGCAGCAGCCTCTCCCGATACGCGTCTAGGATGACGGCGAGCACGATGACAAGGCCAATTACGATCGGTTTGAAATTGTCGCCCACGCCGAGCAGCTGCAGCCCGGTCGAGAGCACCTGCAGGATGCAGGCGCCGACCAGCGTGCCGATGATCGAGCCCTTGCCGCCGCTGAGGCTGGTGCCGCCGATGATGACGGCGGCGATCGCGTTGAGCTCGTAGCCGACCCCGGCGATCGGGCTGCCGATGTTGAGGCGCAAGAGATAGACCATGGCGGCGATGCCGGCGGTCAGGCCGCTGATGGTGAAAGCGGCGACCTTGTAGAAATCCGGATTGTGGCCGGAGAGCCGCACCGCCTCGTCATTGGTGCCGACCGCGAAGATCATGCGGCCGAAGACGGTGAAGCGCAGCACGAACCACCCGGCCGCGATCACCAGCACCGCGACCAGGAAGATCGATGGCAGGAAGCCGCCGATGATCAGATTGCCGAAATCGACGAAGCTTTGCGGCAGGCCGGTGATGGTCGAATTGTCGCTGACGACGCGGGCCGCACCCGCGGCCATGTTGAGCATGCCGAGCGTGACGATGAAGGAGGGGATCTTCCAGCGCGTCGAAATCCAGCCGTTGAGCAGGCCGCAGGCGGCACCCGTCGCCATGCAGGCGAGCAGCGCCAGCGTGATCGCGACAGCCGGCGACAGGCTCTCGTCGATCATGATGGTCGCCCCCACCACGGTGCAGAGCGCCAGCACCGAGCCGACCGAAAGGTCGATGCCACCGGTGAGGATGACGAAGGTCATGCCGGCCGCGAGTACGGTGTTGATGGCGATCTGCACGAAGATCTTCAGCGCATTGCCGGGCGTGGCGAAATAAGGCGCGCTAAGCGAGAAGAACAGCGTGATCAGCACCAGCGCGAGCAGCACGCCGGCGTCGCGGATCAGAAAGCGCAGGAACTTCGCCCGGCTGGGGGAAACAGGCGCCGACACGAGGGTTTCGGACGTCTCGGTCATGGTCGCACATACTCCTGATAGGCGAGCGACAGGATGCGCTCCTGGTCGAATTCGGCTCGCGGCACCTCG
Organism: Mesorhizobium album; assembly: GCF_033977205.1. Taxonomy (NCBI): domain Bacteria; kingdom Pseudomonadati; phylum Pseudomonadota; class Alphaproteobacteria; order Hyphomicrobiales; family Phyllobacteriaceae; genus Mesorhizobium; species Mesorhizobium album. Next base: position 73,981 of record NZ_JAVIIW010000011.1, read on the forward strand.
CCGACGATTTTGTTCTTGGAAAAGACGATGATGCGGTGGCACATGCCCATCAGCTCGGGCAGATCGGACGACACCATGATGATACCTTTTTGGGCCGCCGCCAGCATCCACAAGAGCTGGTAGATCTCGCGCCGCGCGCCGATGTCGACGCCGCGCGTCGGCTCATCGAGGATCAGCGTCGAGGTGCCGCGGAACAGCCATTTGGCCAACACCACCTTCTGCTGGTTGCCACCAGAGAGATTGCGCACCGCCTGCTCGATCGAGCTCGCCTTGACGCGCAGCTGGCCGACAAGATCGCTTGCTGCCGCAGTCTCAGCCCGGCGGTTGACCAGCCCGTGGCGCGAGACCTTGCCGAGATCGGTGATGGTGATGTTCTTGTCGACGGCCAGATCGAGGAGCAGGCCCTGGCCCTTGCGGTCTTCGGTGAGGAGGCTCAGCCCATGCCCCACGGCATCCTTGGGCGCGGTGATCGCCACCGGCCTGCCGTCGATCTCGACGACGCCGTCGAGCTTGGGATCGGCCCCGAACAGGGCCCGCATGGCCTCCGTCCGCCCGCTGCCGACAAGACCGGCGACGCCCAGGATCTCGCCATGCCTGACCGCGAAGGAGATTTCCGGCGTCGCAGCATCGCGCTTCAGATTGGTCACGCTGAGCGCGACCTTGCCCGGCACGACCGAGGCATCGAAGCCGAATTCGTCGGCGATGTCGCGGCCGATCATCATGCGCACGATATCCGGCACGGACAGGCCGTGAAGGTCGCGGGTCGCGACCAGCCGGCCGTTGCGTAAGATGGTCACCCGGTCGCCGATCTCGAACACCTCATGCAGCCGGTGCGAGATATAGATGATGGTGACGCCTTTGGCCTTGAGCCGCTTGATGATGGAAAAGAGACGCTCGATCTCCGGCGGCGTCAGCGTCGCCGTCGGCTCGTCCAGGACCAGAAGCTTGCTGTCGTAGCTCAGCGCCTTGGCGATTTCGACCAGCTGCATCTGGGCGACGCCGAGCGCCTCGACGCGCGTTCTCGGATCGACATCAAGCCCGACCTCCTTGAGCAGCGCCACGGCGCGCCGGTTGAGCGCCTTGCGGTCGACGACGCCGAAACGCCGCCGCGGCAGGCTTTCCAGCATCAAATTCTCGGCGATGCTGAGATAGGGCAAAAGGTTCAGTTCCTGATGCACGACGCGGATGCCGCTCTGCTGCGCATCATGCGGCGTCTTCGGCTGATAGGGCGCGCCGTTGAAAGCGACGGTACCCGCGTCCGGCTGGTAGATACCGGCTAAGAGCTTGATCAGCGTCGACTTTCCCGCGCCGTTCTCGCCCAGGATGATGTGGGTTTCGCCGCGCGCGATCGACAGCGAGACATCGCTCAGCGCGACGGCGCCGGGAAAGATCTTTCCGACCCCTTCAAGGGAAAGTATCGCATCGTCCATGCAACAATCCTGAATGGCGCTGTTCTACCGCAACGGCGGTGCGAACGCGCGATCATCGCCGCCGACAATTTGCCGGCGGCGATGATGAGACAAGCGAATGGATGGCGCCAGAGGGAGTGCCGGCGCCCTTGCTCGCCTCACGCCGTGATCAGCTTGACGTCGGTCTTCACCCAGCCGGAGAACTTCTCGCCGGCAAGCTCGCGCAGGCCGTAGTCGATGCCCATCGCCGCCATCTGCGCGCCGTACTGTTCGATGGTGGCCAGCATCTTGCCGCTCTTCAAGAGCGGGCCGACGGCCGGGATGTTGTCGAAGCCGACGACCTTGATCTGGCCCGACTTGCCGGCCGCGTCGATCGCCTTGACGACGCCGAGCGCCATCGAATCGTTGGCCGCCATTACGCCCTGTATGTCCGGGTGCTGGGTGAGGAAGTTGGTCATCAGCGTGTTGGCTTCCTCGGTCTCCCAATGCGCCGTCTTGGAGTCGAGCAGCTTCAGCTTGTACTCCTTCACCGAATCGTCGAAGCCGAGCTTGCGCTGCTTGGCATTGTCGGCCTCCGGATTGCCCTCGAGGATGACGACCTTGCCGCCCTTGCCCAGCGCCTTGCCGAGCGCATCGCCGGCAAGCTTGGCGCCGGCGCGGTTGTCCGGACCGAAGAAGGCGAGGTCGATGCCGGCCTTCTTCTTGGCTTTCTCGTCGAGCGCGACATCGATGTTGATGACCTTGATACCGGCCTTCAGCGCCTTGGCGATCGGCGTGACCATGGCCTTCGAATCGGCCGGCGCAACGACGATGATGTTGTAGTTCTGCGTGATGAAGTTCTCGATCGCGTCGACTTGGGCTGCGAAGTCGCGCTCGTCCTTCATGCCGACGGCGGCGAAGTCGAACTTGTCCTTGTTCTTGGCCGCATACGCCTCCGCGCCGGCCTGCATCTGCTTGAAGAACTCGTTGGCCAAGGACTTCATGACCAGGCCAACCTTCGGCTTGTCGGCGGCGAAGGCCGGACCGAGCGGCAGAGCCAGCGCGCCGGCCGCCAGCGCGCTGGTCTTCAGGAACTGGCGGCGCGAGAACGAGCCCAGGTCGAGCCCGCGGGTATTTGAAATCTTGCTCATGCTATCCTCCACTTTTGATGAGCCGTAATCGGTTACGTAACCGATTACGCAAAGTAGGGCGACATTTTATCAGGTGTCAATATCGATGGTAAGGCAGCTCGCTTTATGCTGTGGCAATGGCTGAGCGTGGTCGGCCCGAGGCACCAAAGTCGTGCGCTTGCTCACCGCCACCCCAGCGCCGGTGCGACGTGCTTCAGGATCGCTTCGATGACATGGGCGTTGTAGTCGACGCCGAGCTGGTTGGGCACGGTCAGCAGCAGCGTGTCGGCCTCGGCGATCGCCTGGTCCTCCTTCAGCTGCTCGATGAGCACGTCCGGCTCGGCGGCATAGGTGCGGCCGAACACGGCGCGCTTCTCCGGCTCGATATAGCCGAAATGGTCTTCGCCCTCGCTGCCGCCGAAATAGGCGTGGTCCATGTCGTTGACTAAGGCGAAGATGCTGCGGCTGACCGAGACGCGCGGCTGGCGGCCGTGGCCTGCCGCCTTCCAGGCGGCCCGGTAGGCGCGGATCTGCTCGGCCTGCTGGACATGCAGCGGCTCGCCGCTCTCGTCGAACTTCAGCGTCGAGCTCTGCAGGTTCATGCCGAGCTTGGCCGCCCATTCCGCGGTGGCGTTGGTGGCCGCCCCCCACCAGATGCGCTCGCGCAGGCCTTCCGAGAACGGCTCGAGCCTGAGCAGCCCGGGCGGATTGGGAAACATCGGCCGCGGGTTCGGTTGCGCGAAACCTTCGCCGCGCAGCACATCGAGGAAGATCTCGGCGTGGCGGCGCGCCATGTCGGCGTCGGTCTTGCCCTCTTCCGGCACGTAGCCGAAATAGCGCCAGCCATCGATCACCTGCTCGGGCGAGCCGCGGCTGATGCCGAGCTGCAGCCGGCCGCCGGCGATGAGGTCGGCCGCCCCCGCATCCTCAGCCATGTAGAGCGGGTTCTCGTAGCGCATGTCGATGACGGCCGTACCAAGCTCAATACGCTTGGTCCTGGCGCCGGCCGCGGCAAGCAGCGGAAAGGGTGAGCCGAGCTGGCGGGCAAAATGGTGGACGCGGAAATAGGCGCCGTCGGCGCCCAGTTCCTCGGCCGCGACCGCAAGGTCGATCGACTGCAGCAGCGCGTCCGCGCCCGACCGCGTCCCCGATTGCGGCGAGGGCGACCAGTGCCCGAACGAAAGAAAACCGATCTTTTTCATGCGCTCCATTCCGCTTCAGAGCAGCCCGCTGAGCCGCTCGAACTCTTGTGTTGCTCCAGCGCAATACCAGGAAAAGCGTGCAACGGCTCTCGCTTCGGAATTGCGCAAGGCAAATAGTTAAAGCCGCGCGGCGGTTCAACGGAACGCCACCGGATACAGACCGTCAATCGATCCGGATCCAGACGCCCTTGGTATTAAGAAATTCGTCGAGATGCTCGGCCCCGCCCTCGCGGCCGTAGCCGCTCATCTTGTAGCCGCCGAAGGGCACGGCCGGGTCGATGGCGTGATAGGTGTTGACCCAGACCGATCCGGCGCGCAGCCGGTTGGCGAGCTGATGCGCCTTGCCGACATCGCGCGTGAACACGCCGGCGCCGAGCCCGTAGGGCGTGTCGTTGCCGCGCCGCGCCGCCTCGTCCAGCGTGTCGAAGGGCAGCGCCGAGATGATCGGTCCAAAGATTTCCTCGCGCGCGATGCGCATGTCGTCGGTGACGCCGGAAAACACGCCCGGCGTCATGAAATTGCCGGCGGCCAGCGCGCCTTCGGTGATGCGAGTGCCGCCCGTCACCAGCCACGCGCCCTCGCGCGCGCCGTCCGCGATGAAGCCGCTGACGCGCTCGAGCTGCGTTTGCGAGATCAGCGGCCCGATCTCCGTTTCCGGATCGGCGCCGTCGCCGATCCTGAGCTTGGCCGCGAAAGTCGCCACCCGCTCGACGAATTCCTCATAGATCGGCCGCTCGACGAAGAGCCGCGAGCCGGCGATGCAGATCTGGCCGGAATTGGCGAAGACCGACATGGCCGCCACCGGCACGGCGCGCTCGATATCGGCGTCGGCCAGGACGATCACCGGCGATTTGCCGCCGAGCTCCAGCGACACGCGCTTCATGTTGGCGGCCGAGGCGCGCAGGATCGCCTGGCCGGTGGCGGTCGAGCCGGTGAAGACCACCTTGTCGACATCCATATGCGCCGCGAGCGGCGCGCCGGCTTCCGCGCCCGTGCCGGTCACGACATTGACGACACCGGGCGGCACACCCGCTTCCTGCATCAGGTCGGCGATGAGGAGCGGCGTCAGCGGCGCTTCTTCCGACGGCTTCAAGACGATGGTGCAGCCGGTGGCCAAGGCCGGGCCGATCTTCCAGATCGAGGCGGCGGTCGGCGCATTCCACGGAATGATCGCGCCGACCACGCCAACCGGCTCCTTGCGCGTGTAGGAGACGATCTCGCCCGGCAGCGAATTGCCGATGGTGTGGCCGTGGATCGACGTTGCCATGCCGGCATAAAAGCGCAGCATGCCGAGCACGCGGTTCTTGTTGGCCAAGGTGCGGGTGATCGGCATGCCCATATCGGTGGTGTCGGAAAGCGCCAGCTCCTCCCAATGCCGCTCCATCACATCGGCGATCTTCAAGAGCAGCAGCTGGCGTTCATAGGGCTTGAAGCGGCTCCACGGCCCTTCGAAGGCGCGCCGCGCGGCTGCCACCGCCAGGTCGATGTCCTTGGTGTCCGACAGCGGCACGGTACCGATCACCGCGCCGGTGGCGGGGTTGCGCGTCTCGAAAGTGCGCCCGCTCACCGAATCGCGCCATTCGCCGCCGATCAGCATCTGCCGGTGCCGGCCGTCGATGGGGGTGCGCAGGGAAAGGTCTCTCACCGGTTTCGTCATCTCAAACACATTCCCGACGAAGTGGCCCTGATGAACCGTGGCGTTATCGCACTGGCCTGTATAGGGGTGCAAGTTCGGGCCATGGCCGGATGGGCAGCGGGCGACCTGCATGTCCGGTCTGCCATAGTTTGGGTCTCGTCGCCGATTGAACAAGGCCGGGCTCGCCGCTAACAGATGACGGGCGGCGAAATGCCTGGAGGCCGGCGCATCCTCATGCACGAATTGAGCCGACAGCCGTGAAGCGGCTTACGCTCCTGCCACTCATCGGCGCCGTGCTGCTCCTCGCGGGGCGGCCTGGCGATCCTTCCGGAAAGGGCGCGCCGCGCGACTGATCAGTAGATTGTGAACAAGGTCGGCAGCATGCCGATCACGCGAAAATGCTCGACCGCCTCGATGACCGGAAACAGGGCCAGGAAATAGAGCCCGTCCCGGAACGTGCTTCTCAGCGCGCTGGTGGAAAAGACCCAGTGGTCCTGGTCGCGGTAAAGCAGCGGGTTCGGCCAGAATCGCGGCGTCCGCTCGGCATAGGCCGTGTAGGCGGCGCCGAACTTACCGAACAGGAACTCGGCCTCCCGATTGCCGGTGAACCGGAAGACGAGGAAGCTTGCCAGCCCCAGCATCGCGGCCGCCAGCACCGATCCGAACATCAGCCCGATGCCGGCCGCGCCGACGGTCGAGAAGAAATAGAGCGGATTGCGGGTCATCGAGAACGGACCCGAGACGACCAGCTCGTCGTTCTTCCTGCCGCCGACATAGAGGATGCTCCACAGCCGGCCGAGGAAGCAGGTGAGCACAAGGCCGAAGCCCGCCATCTCCATTAGCTCGTGCCCGTTCGAGCCCTCGCTGAGAAACGGCTTGGAGAACAATAGCAGGCCGATCGCGAGCACGGCCGCGACCTGGACGACGATCAGGCGCTTGTGCTGGTCGAACGCTTTTGGCGCCGACTTGAGCGATGTGTAGGCCATTCAGCCACTCCTGCACCGAGCAGAGACGTTACGGCTCCACTAGCCTTTCTCCCGCCCGATGGCGAGGGCAAGGGAGCATTTTCGGCCATTCTTACGAATTTGTAAGGCTGCGGACAGGCTGAGGTGAGGTCATCTCCCTACCGTGACGTTTACCACCACGCTGAAAATTCGAGGCGGCTTGGTTGAGCGCCGTCGAGGACCGGTCCAAAGCCAGGAAGCTGTGTCATGAACAAATTTGCCCTTGGCGGAAACCTGGGACAACATAACGCGATGCGCCTTTTGCTGGTTGAGGACGATCCGAGAACCGCCGACTATGTCGTCAGGGGACTGACGGAGGCCGGCCATGTCTGCGATCTCCTGCGCGATGGCCAGGACGCGCTCTTCGCCGCGACCCGCAATGCCTACGACGTCATCATTGCCGACCGCATGGTCCCCGGCCTCGACGGCCTGTCGATGATCAAGGCCGCACGCGCAGCAGGGGTGAAGACGCCGGCCATATTCCTGACCTCGATCGGCGGCGTCGACGACCGCGTCGAAGGACTGGAGGCCGGCGGCGACGACTATCTCGTCAAGCCCTTTGCCTTTTCCGAGCTGCTTGCCCGCGTCAACGCGCTCGGCCGCCGACCGGCGGCGCAGGAGCAGAAGACCAGCCTGCGCGTCGCCGATCTCGAAATGGACCTGATCATGCGGCGCGTAACCAGGCAGGGCCAGGCGATCGACCTGCAGCCGCGGGAGTTCAGCCTGCTCGAAGTGCTGATGCGCGGCGAGGGCCGCGTGATCACCCGCACCATGCTGCTGGAGCGCGTCTGGGACTTCCATTTCGATCCCAAGACCAGCGTCGTCGAGACCCATATCAGCCGGCTCAGGGCCAAGGTCGACAGGCCGTTCGACGTGCCGCTCATCCACACCGTGCGCAACACCGGCTACAGCCTGCATGCGCCGGGCTGACGTGTTTGATCGGACCTCGCGCTTCCGCCAGGCTGTCCGTATATAAACGACATGCCGATGCTGGACACTGCAAAGCGATGGGCGCGCGGCATCAAGCGCGACACGGTGGCGTTATGGCTTGCCGCCCGCGATCCTCGCGTGCCCTGGTATGCGAAGGCCACGGCCGGCGCCGTCGCGGCCTATGCCTTCAGCCCCATCGATCTCATTCCGGACTTCATCCCGGTCATCGGCTATCTGGATGACCTCTTGATCGTCCCGCTCGGCATCATGCTTGCGGTCAAGCTGGTGCCGGCCGGTCTCATGCAGGAGTTCCGGGAGGCGGCCACGCGCCACTCCAAGCCGGTCAGCAAGGCAGGGCTGGTCTTCATGATTGTTGTCTGGATGTTGTTGGCGCTGGCGCTGCTTTGGCTGTTCTGGCCGATGCCCCTGGAGCGATGAAACAGACGCGCCCCAGCCTGCTGCGCAGCACGCCGTTCCGGCTGGCGCTGACCTTTGCCTTCCTGTTCGTGCTCGCCTTCATCCTGTCAGGCGCGATCGTCTACCAGCTGATGAGCGGCGACCTGGCGAAACGGCTCGATGAATCGATCAAGGAAACCTATTCGGTCGTCGCCCTGACCTATTCGGAGAACGACGAGGAAGACCTGATTACCGCGGTCAACAACAATGCCGACCTCAGCCCGAACAAGGATCAGCTTTTCTCGCTGACCGATCCCGACGGCAACCGCCTGGCCGGAAACTTTACCGCGTCAGGCCTGCCCGACGGTTTCTCGATGTTCGCCGCCAGATTGCCGGGCGTGCCGCCAGACACGATGTATCGCGCCTATACGGGCGAGGTCGGCGGCAACAGTCTGACGGTCGCCTTCTCGCTCGCAGAGACCGACGAGCTGGAGACCATCGTGTTGATGAGCTTCGGCTGGGGCACGCTGTTCATCACCGGCCTCGCGATCGCCGGCGGGGCCGTCCTTGCCTTGCGCGTCCAGCGGCGCCTCGACGGCATTGCCGCCACCATGATCGACGTTTCGCACGGACGGCTCGACGCGCGCATTCCCCTGATCGGCAATGGCGACGACATAGACGCCGTCTCCGCCCAGGTGAACGCCGCGCTCGACCGCCTCTCGGCGCTGGTCGACGGCATGCGGGAGGTTAGCGCCAACATCGCGCATGACCTGAAGACACCGCTCAACCGCTTGCAGATGATCCTGGAGCAGGCCGCCGACAAGGTGGCCTCGGGCGAGGATGTTTCGACTGAGCTGACCGATGCCCGCGCCGAAAGCCTGCAGATCAACGAGACCTTCGACGCGCTGCTGCGCATCGCCCAGATCGAGGCCGGCGCGCGCAAGGCCCGCTTCGTCGATCTCGACATCGGCGGCGTGGTCGACACCATCGGCGAAGTCTATGCCGATGTCGCCGAGGATGATGGAAAGTCATTGTCGGCAAAGCTCGTTCCGGGTACGAAATGGTATATCCACGGTGATCGCGACCTGCTGATGCAGATGCTCGCCAATCTGGTCGAGAACGCGCTTAGGCATTGCCCGCCGGGCACGGCGATCGAACTGTCGGCGACCAGGCGGGACGACCGCATCCTCGTCCACGTCCGCGACAACGGCCCCGGTATTCCGCCCGAGGAGCGCGAAAAAGTCTTCCAGCGGCTTTACCGGCTGGATTCCAGCCGCACCACACCCGGCAGCGGCCTTGGGCTGAGCCTTGTCAAGGCGGTGGCCGACCTGCATGGCGCCACCATTACGCTGGAGGACAACAATCCGGGGCTCGCCGTGATCGTCCGCTTCCCGGCGGTGCGGTCGCCCGCGGCCTGACCGACAGACCCGGCGGCTACCTGACGCCCGCCTTGCGGAAATCGGAGGGCGACATGCCGGCAAGCTTGCGGAACGACTTGTTGAAGGCGCTGAGCGAGCCGAAGCCGGAGTCCATCGCGACCTTCAGCACATTGGCGCCCTCATGCATCAAAAGCGCCTGCGCGTAGCTCAGCCGCAGCAGATTGACATATTCGTTGAGCGTCATGCCCGTCGATTTCTTGAACAGGCTCATGGCGTATTTCGGATGGATGTCGGCGGCGGCCGCTATGTTCACGCAGTCGATGTCGTAGAGGAAATTCTCGGCGATGAAATCGCACATGCGCCCGACATTGCGCGACGACTGCTGGTCGAAGGGACTGCCGGCCCCGTGTCCGGACGCGGTTTCCGGCACCAGCTGGTACACTTCGAAGCGGACCCGCTCCAGCCGCAGCAGCAGTTCGTTGACGGCATGCTCGGCCTTTGCCGCGTCGCCCGAGCGCGCATAGTCGTTCCAGCGTTTGAAATTATCGTTGTCGGATTGGTCGGTGGCATTCGTGACCAGCGTCGCCCCGGTCATCAGCCGGTGCCTGACATCGGCCGGCAGGTGCAGCCTGAAGAAGTGCACCAGCGGCAGATGCGCGCCGGCATAGATCGCATCGTCCGTCAGATCGTCCATCTGGTGCGGCAGGCCGCCCCAGAACAGGCACATCTCGCCGGCCGAGAGCGCAATTTCATGCTCGGCCATGCGATAATGCACGCTGCCGCGCACGATGAAGTTCACTTCCACCTGGGCGTGCCAATGCGGCTTCAGCATCACCAGCGGGTGGTTGTGGAACATCTGCAAAGCCAGCGGCAAGCCTTCGACACTGCTCGCGCCTGGCTGGTAGAACGGACGCTCCGGCATCTTACTTTCCGCCAATTTCTTTTTCCCTTTGACGGGGACAAGCCTTCCGCGACGCATAATCTAGCCAGGCTCACGGTGAGAGAGCAAATGAAATGGGAGGATTTCAATGCGCACCACACTGACCTGCGCCGCGCTGGCGCTCGCCCTTGGCTCCGGCCCGGCTATGGCACAATCCGGCGAAATCACGATCTGGAGCTGGAACATCGCCGCTTCGTCGCTGAAGGCCACCGTCGAGGGCTTCAACAAGAAGTACCCCGACATCAAGGTCACGGTTCAGGACCTCGGCAACCAGCCGACCTATGACAAGTCGATCGCCGGCTGCGCCGCCGGCGGCGTCGGCCTGCCCGACATCGTCTCGATCGAGAACGGCGAGGCCGAGAACTACTGGAGCCAGTTCCCCGACTGCTTCGTCGACCTGCACACGCTGGGCTACACGGCGGAAGACCAGAAGAAATTCCCGGACTTCAAGCGCACCGAGCTCGAGGTCGGCGACAAGGCCTACGCGATGCCTTGGGATTCCGGCCCGGTCGCCGTCTTCTACCGCCGCGACTTCTATGAGAAGGCCGGCGTCGACCCCGCCTCGATCAAGACCTGGGATGATTTCATCGCCGCCGGCAAGAAGATCCAGGCCGCCAATCCGGGCGTCACCATGACCAACGCCGACTTCAACGGCGACACCGAATTCTTCCGCATGATCTCCAACGAGCAGGGTTGCGCCTATTTCGCCGAGGACGGCCAGTCGATCACGGTCAACCAGCCGAAATGCGTCGACGCCATGACCAAGGTCAAGGAGATGAAGGACGCCGGCATCGTCTCCTCGGCCGACTGGGGCACCAAGATCACCAACAACACCGCCGGCACCGTCGCCACCCAGGTCTATGGCGGCTGGTACGAGGGCACAGTCCGCACCGAATCACCGAAGGAAAGCGGCAAATGGGGCGTCTATCTGATGCCGAGCCTCACCGCCGACGGCCCGCGCGCCGCCAATCTCGGCGGCTCCTCGCTGGCCATCACCTCGGCCTCGAAGAACAAGGAAGCCGCCTACGCCTATCTGAAATACACGCTTGAGACGAACGAGGGCCAGATCACCATGCTGAAGGATTTCGGCCTGGTCCCCTCGCTGGTCTCGGCGCTCGACGATCCTTACGTCGCAAAGGGCCTCGACTACTGGGGCGGCCAGGCGGTGTGGAAGGACATCCTCGCCACCTTGCCGAAGGTCGTGCCGAGCCGCGGCACGCAGTTCCAGAGCGACGCCGAGATCATCGTCCGTGCCGTGCAGACCAAATATCTCGGCGGCGGCTACGCGGATGCCAAGGCCGCGCTCGACGACGCCGCCAGCCAGATCGCCTCGGCGACCGGCCTGCCGGTCAAGTGAGCGACAGTTTCCTTCTCCCCTTGTGGGAGAAGGTGGATTGGCGCGCAGCGCCAAGACGGATGAGGGGTGTTGGACGGAATGCCGTCGTTGCCAAGCTGGAACACCCCTCATCCGGCCGCTTCGCGGCCACCCTCCCACAAGGGGAGAAGGCAAGACAGGGCAGCGCCGCCTCGACAATTGGCGCTGCTCCAGCAATTCAAAGCATGATCAACACCGCGCCCGTCAAGAAGGCGCCACCGTGAAAGGAGGAGGAAGTCGATGCGCTACCGCAACACCACCGCGTATCGCTTCCTCACGCCCTATCTCCTGGTCTTCGCCGTCTTCTGGATCTGGCCGATCATCAGCTCGTTCCTCATCTCCTTCCAGGCGACCCGCACCGTGCCGTGGCGCTTCGCGCCGACCTTCAACTGGGGCCGCCTGATCGGCGACCCCGCCTTCTTCAACGCGCTGAAGAACACGCTGCTGATCCTCGTCATCCAGGTGCCGGTGATGATCTCGCTGGCCATCGTGATGGCGGTACTTTTGAATTCGCCGCTGCTCAAGGCGCGCGGCCTCTACCGCTTTGCCTTCTTCGCCCCGGTCGTGGTCGGCGAGGTGGCCTATTCGGCGGTGTTCCGGCTGATGTTCAGCCTCGATTTCGGCATCATCAACAAGCTGCTCAACAGCGTCGGTCTGCCCAAGATCGACTGGTTCTCCAACGTCACGCCGGCCATGGCGCTGATCATGATCGCGGTCACCTGGCGCTGGGCCGGTTACAACGCCATCATTATTCTTGCCGGCCTGCAGTCCATTCCGGACGATGTCTACGAGGCCGCAACGCTCGACCGCGTCAGCAAGGTGAAGCAGTTCTTCCACATCACCTTGCCGCTCCTGAAGCCGGTCATCGTCTTCTGCGCCGTGCTGTCGATCATCGGCACCATGCAACTCTTCACCGAGCCGTTCCTGATCACCGAGCGCGGCGGGCCGGGCGGCGGCACCGAGACGCTGGGTCTCCTGCTTTACCGCCAGGGCTTCCGCTCGCTCAATTTCGGCTATGCCTCGGCGATCGCCTACACGATGGCGGGGCTGGCCATCGCCATCACGCTGGTGCAGCTCTGGCTGATGAGGGAGCCGAAATGACCTCGCGCTCCCAAAGACGGCTCGGGCGGACGATCGCGCTGCATCTTGTCCTGACGCCGCTGGCGCTGGTCTGGCTGTTCCCGCTGTGGATGATGGTGGTGTTTTCCACCATGCCCGACAACGGCATCTTCAGCCCGGGCATCGAGCTTCTGCCGCACGGCAATTTCCTCGACAATTTCAACAATCTGCAGCGCGACACCAATTTCGTCGGCGCCATCGGCATCTCGGTATCGGTCGCGGTGACTTACACGTTTCTTTCGGTGCTGCTCACCTCGATGGCCGGCTGGGCGCTGGCCCGCTACGAGTTCCTCGGCAAGGGCCTGGTTGTGGCGATCATCTTCGGCACGATCACGCTACCCTATGCGGTGGTGCTGATCCCGCAATTCATCATGGTGGCGCGCGATTTTGCGCTTGCAAACACCTGGATCGCGCTGATCGTGCCGCCTCTGTTCAATTCGCTGGGCGTGCTTTTCATGCGCCAGGCTTTTTCGATGATGCCGGCCGAGCTGTTCGATGCGGCAAGGGTCGAAGGCGTGAAGGAATGGCGCATCTTCCTGTTCGTGGCGCTGCCGCTGGCGCGGCCGATGCTGGCGGCCTTGGCCATCATCCTCTTCCTCGCCTCGTGGAACAACTATCTCTGGCCGCTTTTGATCAACAGCCAGCCCGGCGCGATGACGGCGCCGGTGGCGCTCGGCACGCTGATCGGCCTCACCAAGGTGTCCTGGGGCGGCATCATGGCCGGCGCCGTGCTGCTGACCGTGCCGATGCTTATCGTCTTCGTGCTGTTGCAGCGCCATTTCATCGCCGGCATCGCCGCCGGCGCGGTCAAGTAGGATAGGAGCGAGATGGCCGCGGTCACACTCACCAATGTCGTCAAGCGCTTCGGCACCTTCGAGGTCGTCCATGGCGCCAACATCGACATCGCCGATGGCGAGTTCGTCGTCTTCGTCGGGCCGTCCGGCTGCGGCAAGTCAACGCTTCTGCGGATGATCGCCGGGCTGGAGGACATCAGTGGCGGCGAGATCGCCATCGGCGGCAAGCTGGTCAACGATGTCGAGCCGGCAGACCGCGGCATCGCCATGGTGTTCCAGTCCTACGCGCTCTATCCGCACATGACGGTGGAGCAGAATCTGAGCTTCGGGCTGAGGATGAACGGCAACCCGAAGGCCGATACCGACCGCCGGGTGAAGCGCGCCGCCGAGATCCTGTGCATCGAGGAGCTGATGCAGCGGCGGCCGAAGCAATTGTCCGGCGGCCAGCGCCAGCGCGTCGCCATCGGCCGCGCCATCGTGCGCGAGCCGCAAGTGTTCCTGTTCGACGAGCCGCTGAGCAATCTCGACGCGGAGCTCAGGGTCCAGATGCGGGTCGAGATTTCCCGCCTGCACAAGGAGCTCGGCGTCACCATGGTCTATGTGACGCATGACCAGACGGAAGCCATGACGCTTGCCGACCGCATCGTCGTGCTCAAGGCCGGCAATGTCGAGCAGATCGGTGCGCCGCTCGATCTTTATGACGACCCGGCCAACCGTTTCGTCGCCGGCTTCATCGGCTCGCCGAAGATGAATTTCATCGCAGCCAAGGTCGTCGAAATCTCCAACAGCGCGGCAATCGTCGAGCTCGTCAATCATGGCGGGGCCAAATTGCGCAAACCGCTTTGTAAAGCCTTGCCGGCCGTAGGCACCGAGGTCGTGCTGGGCGTTCGACCGGAGCATTTCTTCGAAGCCGGCGAGGGCGACTGCGACATTCCGGTCAAGGCCGACGTCGCCGAGCATCTGGGCTCGGTGAGCTACGTCTACGCCGATGCCGGGCCCGAGGAGCTGATCATCGAGCGCGAGGCGGCGAGGCAGCGCGCCAGCAGCGACCATTTCACGGTCTCGATCAAGGCGGAGCGCGCGCTGCTCTTCGACAAGACAGGCGCAAGGATCCGCTGACTTTTCTTTTCTGCCCGATCGCGAAGGCGTGGCGGCGACCGCATGGAGAATTTCCGACATGACATCCACATCGAAAAAAATCCGCTGGGGCATCCTCGGCCCCGGAAACATTGCAAAATCTTTTGCCGGCGGCCTGGCGCAGTCGCGCAACGGCGAGCTGGTCGCTCTCGGCGCCCGCAATCCCGGCAAGCCGGGCCTTGCCGAGATGTTTCCGGGCGCCCGCATCCTTGATGGTTATGACGCGCTGCTGGCCGACGATGGTGTTGACGCCGTCTACATCTCGACGCCGCATCCGGGCCACGCCGAATGGGCGATCAAGGCCGCGGAAGCCGGCAAACATGTGCTGTGCGAAAAGCCGCTGGCGCTGACCGCCTTCGAGGCCGACGCGATGATGCATGCGGCGCGCAAGGCCGGCACCTTTCTTGGCGAAGCCTTCATGTATCGGCTGCACCCACAGACGCTGAAGCTGGTCGAGCTGGTCAAATCGGGCGTCATCGGCGAGGTCCGCATGATCAAGTCGAGCTTCGGCTTCGCCATGCCGGGCTTCATGCCGCAGCACCGGCTCTATGCCAACGAGCTGGCCGGCGGCGGCATCCTCGATGTCGGTGGCTATCCGGTCTCGATGGCCAGGCTGATCGCCGGCGCCACGGCGGGAAAACTCTTCCTCGAGCCGGACAAGGTGGTGGGTGCGGCCCATCTCGGCCAGTCCGGCGTCGACGAATGGGCCTCGGCGCTGCTCACCTTCGCCAACGGGATCGTCGCCGAGGTCTCCTGCAGCATTTCGCTCAACCAGGACAATGTGCTGCGCATTTTCGGCACCAAGGGTCAGATCGAAGTGCCTGATTTCTGGTTCGCCGGCGGCAACCGCGATATCGGCCCGGGCCGGATCGACGTGATCCGGTCCGGGGCCGAGCGCGAGGTGATCAGCCTCAACGAGACGCGCCACCTCTATTCCTTCGAGGTCGATGCCGCCGGCGAAGCGATCCTCGCCGGCCGGCAGGAATTCGCCTGGCCGGGCATGGACTGGGCCGACAGCCTCGGCACACTGCGTGTGCTCGACAGATGGCGCGCCGCGGTCGGGCTGGAATATGAGATCGAGAAGCCGGCTAAGCGCGTCAACACCATCTCCGGCCGGCCGCTTCGCACCGGCGGCACCGCCATCGGCAAGCGCGCCATCCCGGGCCTGCCGCGCCAGGCCTCGCGGCTGGCGCTCGGCTTCGAGGATTTCCGGACATTTTCCTCCGGCTCGATCCTGCTCGACGCCTATTTCGAGGCCGGCGGCAATCTGTTCGATACCGGCTTCGTCTATGGCGCCGGCTACACCGAGACCCTGCTTGGGCAATGGCTGAAAAATCGCGGCGTGCGCGAGCAGTCGGTCATCATCGCCAAGGGCGCGCATTCACCGCTCTGCTACCCCGACGTGATCGGCAAGCAGCTCGCCCAGTCGCTCGATCGCCTGCAGACCGACCATGTCGACATCTATTTCATGCACCGCGACAATCCCGACGTGCCGGTCGGCGAGTTCGTCGATGCAATGGATCAAGAGGCGAAGGCCGGCCGCATCCGCGGCCTGTTCGGCGGCTCCAACTGGACGATGGAGCGCATGGATGAAGCGATCGCCTATGCCGAACGTACCGGCAAGCAGAAGCCCGGCGCGCTCTCCAACAATTTCTCGCTGGCCGAGATGCTGGAACCGATCTGGGCCGGCTGCATCACCTCTTCGACCGACGTCTGGAAAGCCTGGCTGACGGCACGCCAGATGCCGAACTTCGCCTGGTCGAGCCAGGGTCGCGGCTTCTTCACCGACCGCGCCGGCCGCGACCGGACCGACAATGAGGAGCTGGTGCGGGTCTGGTATTCGGAAAAGAACTTCGGCCGCCGTGACCGCGCCATCGAGCTGGCCCGCAAGCTCGGCAAGAGCCCAATCCATGTCGCGCTGGCTTACGTCCTGGCGCAGCCCTTCCCTTCGGTGCCGCTGATTGGCCCGCGCACGCTGGACGAGCTGGAGGACAGCCTCAAGGCGTTGGACATTGCGCTAACGCCGGAGGATCTGCAGTGGCTGGACAATGGGCCGGAGAGAAGAAGGGCCTAAACTTCGGGCGCGAAAAACAAAGCATTCCCTCAGATCCCCTCTGGCCTGCTCGCCTACCGCTGCCCTAGCCTCGCGCTTTCCACCGCGATGCCGAGCAGCGCCTGGCGGGCCAGCGCCTCCGACAAATCGGGCCGCTTGCGGGTCTGCAGCACTGCGGCCTGGAGGCGGTTCAGCGCCCGGCCGAGCGCTTCGCTGTTCCAGCGATCCAGCGTCTTTTCCACCAGCTTGCGGCGCGAGAAGAAGACCGGCGGGCGGGCGCTAGCCACGACCGAAGCGGCATTGCGGCCGCCGGATTCCATCTGGCCGCGCATCGCCTGGATCGCTTGCAGCTGGCGCATCGCCGAGGACAGCACAAGGAAAGGGTGGCCGCCCGACTGGCAGTGGCGTGTGAAGGCAACGTCGAAATCGCCGACCTTGCCGTCGAGCATGGCGTCGACCGCGTCGTCGAAGGAGGCGCCGGAGACATCGCCGGACAGCGCATTGACGTCGTCGAGGTCGATTTCCTTCTGGCCGTGAGCGTAGAGCACCAGCTTCTCGATCTCGCCGCGCGAGGCCAGCCGGTCGCCGCCGAGATTGCGGCGCAGCGCCTGCCGGGCGTCGAGCGTCATCGACATGCCGGCCTTGCGCAGTTCGTCGTCGATCACCGAATCGAGATCGCGGGCCTCATCGGCATAACAGGGCAAGGCGATGGCGTTGCCGGCGGCCTCGACGATAGCCCTCAAGCCGGTGCCCTTCTTCAGGTCGCCCGCTTCGATGAGGATGATCGCATCCCGCGCGGGCTCCGCTGTCAGCGCCTTGATATCGTCGGCCAGCGCCTTCTGGCCGCTGGCATTGCGCACCCAAAGCAGCCGCCGGTCTGAAAACATCGGCACGGTGCGCGCCTCGTCGAGCAGACGGCCCTCGTCGCGGTCGACTTCCGCGCCATCCAGCTTGACCACCGAGAACGGATCGTCGAGCGGCAGGCCGGTCTTCGCGGCGAAGGCCTTCGCCCGCTCGGCCACCAGCCCGCGATCGGGGCCGTAGAGCAGGACGATCCCCATGGCCGGATCCGGCCGCGCCAGCCACGAATCGACCTCGTATCCCTTCTTCTGTGCCATGCGGGGTGAGTTAGCATGGGCTGGGGCGAGGGAACCAGCGTCTTCTCCTTCTCCCCTTGTGGGTCCCACAAGGGGAGAAGGGAAGACTGCGCACGGCCTCTCAGCCCTTTAATTGCTCTATCTGGCGGGAAACCATGCGCAATCTTCCGCCAAATTGCGCGCAGCCTGAAAAGATCGACAAGAAATTTCGCCGCCATATCTGCATCTTGTCGGCAATGTGCCGCATCGGCTCCACGAGGCTGATGACCGGAGGACGGCCGCCATCTCGCCCGATGAAATGGCGGCGCGGATGTGCAAATATCGCACCGGCAACATTGGAGGACGAAGGGTCATGGCCGATGCTGGAATGTTGCGCTTTCATGTGCCCGAGCCCGAGGTTCGGCCCGGCGGCACGCCCGACTTCTCGAATGTGACCATTCCCAAGGCCGGCTCGGTGCCGCGGCCGGAGATCGATGTCGATCCGCGCACCATCCGCGACATGGCCTTCTCCATCATCCGGGTGCTCAACCGCGCCGGCGAAGCCGTCGGGCCATGGGCCGGGCTGCTCACCGACGAGGAATTGCTGGAAGGCCTGCGCCACATGATGACGCTCAGGACCTTCGACGCGCGCATGCAGATGGCGCAGCGCCAGGGCAAGACCTCCTTCTACATGCAGCATCTCGGCGAGGAGGCAGTGAGCTGCGCCTTCCGCAAGGCGCTGCAGCCGGGCGACATGAATTTCCCGACCTACCGGCAAGCCGGGCTGCTGATCGCCGACGGCTACCCGATGGTCATAATGATGAACCAGATCTATTCCAACGAGGCCGATCCGCTGAAGGGCCGGCAGCTGCCGATCATGTATTCGTCGAAGGAGCACGGCTTCTTCTCGATCTCCGGCAATCTGGCGACGCAGTACATCCAGGCGGTCGGCTGGGCGATGGCTTCGGCGATCTCGAAGGATTCGCGCATCGCCGCGGCCTGGATCGGCGACGGCTCGACGGCGGAATCCGATTTCCACGCGGCGCTGGTCTTCGCCTCCACCTACAAGGCGCCGGTCGTGCTCAATGTCGTCAACAACCAGTGGGCGATCTCCACTTTCCAGGGCATCGCGCGCGGCGGCTCCGGCACCTTTGCCGCGCGTGGCCTCGGCTTCGGCATCCCGTCGCTGCGCGTCGACGGCAACGACTATCTCGCCGTCCATGCGGTGGCCAAATGGGCGATCGATCGGGCGCGCCGCAATCTCGGGCCGACGCTGGTCGAATATGTCACCTACCGCGTCGGCGCGCATTCGAGCTCGGACGATCCGTCAGCCTACCGGCCGAAGGCGGAATCGGACGCCTGGCCGCTCGGCGACCCGGTCATCCGGCTGAAGAACCATATCATCCACAAGGGCGTCTGGTCGGAACAGCGTCACACGCAGGCGGAGGCTGAGATCCTCGAAACCGTGATCGCGGCGCAGAAGGAAGCCGAAAGCCACGGCACGCTGCATGCCGGCGGCAAGCCGTCGACGCGCGATATGTTCGAAGGCGTCTATGCCGAGATGCCGCCGCATCTCAGGCGCCAGCGCCAGCAGGCGGGGGTCTGACCATGCCCAGACGCACCATGATCGAGGCGATTCGCGACGCCATGGACGTGTCGATGGCGCGCGACGAGCGCGTCATCGTCTATGGCGAGGATGTCGGCTTCTTCGGCGGCGTGTTCCGCTGCACACAAGGCCTGCAGGCCAAATACGGCAAGAACCGCTGCTTCGACGCGCCGATCAGCGAATCCGGCATCGTCGGCTCGGCAATCGGCATGGCCGCCTACGGGCTCAGGCCCTGCGTGGAGGTGCAGTTTGCCGACTATGTCTATCCGGCCTATGACCAGATCGTGTCGGAGGCGGCGCGGCTGCGCTACCGCTCCAACAACGATTTCACCTGCCCGATCGTCGTCAGGATGCCGACCGGCGGCGGCATCTTCGGCGGCCAGACGCACAGCCAGAGCCCGGAAGCGCTGTTCACGCATGTGTCCGGCCTGAAGACGGTAGTGCCGTCCAATCCGCATGACGCCAAGGGGCTGCTGATCGCGGCGATTGAGGATCCCGATCCGGTGATCTTCCTGGAGCCGAAGCGGCTCTATAACGGCCCGTTCGACGGCCATCATGACAAGCCGGTGACGCCCTGGTCGAAGCACGCGCTCGGCGAGGTGGCGGACGGCCACTACACGATCCCG
Organism: Mesorhizobium album; assembly: GCF_033977205.1. Taxonomy (NCBI): domain Bacteria; kingdom Pseudomonadati; phylum Pseudomonadota; class Alphaproteobacteria; order Hyphomicrobiales; family Phyllobacteriaceae; genus Mesorhizobium; species Mesorhizobium album. Next base: position 93,772 of record NZ_JAVIIW010000011.1, read on the forward strand.
CTCGGCAAGGCGGCGATCCGAAGGCCCGGCTCGGCGGTCACCGTGCTCGCTTACGGCACCATGGTCTATGTCGCCGAGGCGGCTGCCGCAGAAACCGGCATCGATGCCGAAATCATCGACCTCAGGACGCTTCTGCCGCTCGACCTCGACACAATCGTCGCCTCGGTGAAGAAGACCGGGCGCTGCGTCGTGGTGCATGAGGCGACGCTGACCTCCGGTTTCGGCGCCGAGCTGGTCGCGCTGGTGCAGGAGAACTGCTTCTACCATCTGGAGGCCCCGGTGACGCGGGTCGCCGGCTGGGACACGCCCTATCCGCATGCGCAGGAATGGGACTATTTCCCCGGCCCGGCGCGGGTCGGGCGCGCGCTCGTCGAGACCATGGAAGCCTGAGGACCTGACGATGGGCGAATATGTGATCAAGCTTCCCGATGTCGGCGAAGGCGTCGCCGAGGCCGAGCTCGTCGAATGGCACGTCAAGATCGGCGACCTGGTGCGCGAGGACACGGTGCTGGCAGCGGTCATGACCGACAAGGCGACGGTCGAGATTCCGTCGCCGGTCGATGGCGAGATCCTCTGGCTCGGCGCCGAGATCGGCGACACAGTGGCAATCGGCTCGCCGATCGTGCGGTTGAAGGTTGCCGGCGAAGGGAATGTGAAAGCGGACAGCACCGCCAAGGCTCCGCCGAAAGCCGAGGCGCCGGCCGAGCCTGCCAAGGCAAAGCCCGAATCCGCGGCGAACGATTTGAAAGCGACGCCAAAGCCGGCGAAAGTCCCGGCGCAGTCTTCCGTCGCAGCCACGAATGGCACGCGCCCGGCGGTTGCCCGCGGCGCGCCGCGGCCCGAAGGCGAAAAGCCGCTGGCCTCGCCCGCCGTTCGGCTGCGCGCGAAAGAGGCCGGCATCGATCTCCGCCAGGTTGCAGGCAGCGGCTCGGCCGGGCGCATCAGCCATGAGGACATCGACGCCTTCCTGGCGCGCGGGCCGCAGCTTGGCCGCGCGACCGGCCTCGCACGCAAGGACGGCGTCGAGGAAATCAAGGTCGTCGGCCTGCGGCGCAAGATCGCCGAGAAGATGGCGCTCGCCAAATCGCGCATCCCGCATATCACCTATGTCGAAGAGATCGACGTCACGGCGCTGGAGGAGCTGCGCGCTACGCTCAACAAGGAGAAGCGCGGCGCCAAGGGGGCGGAAAGGCCGAAGCTGACGCTGCTGCCTTTCCTGATGCGGGCGATGGTCAAGGCGATCGCCGACCAGCCCAATCTCAACGCGCTGTTCGACGACGAGGCCGGCGTCATCCACCAGCACGAAGGCATCCATATCGGCATCGCCGCGCAGACGCCCACCGGGCTCGTGGTGCCGGTGGTCAAGCATGCCGAGGCGCGCGACATCTGGGACAGTGCCGCCGAGATCAATCGGTTGGCAGATGCGGCCAAGACCGGCACGGCAACGCGCGACGAGCTTTCCGGCTCGACCATCACAATCACCTCGCTCGGCGCGATGGGCGGCGTGGCGACCACCCCGGTCATCAACTATCCGGAAGTGGCGATCGTCGGCGTCAACAAGATCATGATCCGGCCGGTGTGGGACGGCACGCAGTTCATCCCGCGCAAGATGATGAACCTGTCGTCCAGCTTCGACCATCGCGTCATCGACGGCTGGGACGCCGCGGTGTTTGTGCAGCGGATCAAGGCGTTGCTTGAGACGCCTGCGCTGATCTTTGTGGATTGAGCGGGATGCGGTCGATCTCGAACGGGCATCAGCGCGCGGAGGCCGGATGCGGGCTCCCCCTTCTCCCCTTGTGGGAGAAGGTGTCGCCGAAGGCGACGGATGAGGGGTGCTCCAGGGAACACCAGCGTCTCACTCCGCTGGAACACCCCTCATCCGTCTCGGCGCTATCGCGCCGATCCACCTTCTCCCACAAGGGGAGAAGGAGAGGCGCCGCGTTCATCTCCGAAAGGATGCAGCTGACATGAAAGAAATCTCCTGCAAGCTGCTCGTCATCGGCGCCGGTCCGGGCGGCTATGTGTGCGCCATCCGCGCCGGCCAACTCGGCGTCGACACGGTGATCGTCGAGTTCGGCAAGCCGGGCGGCACCTGCCTCAATGTCGGCTGTATCCCATCCAAGGCGCTGATCCATGCGGCGGAAGAGTTCGATAAGGTCGCGCATATGGCCGGCGGCAAGAACCCGCTCGGCATCGTGGTCGCCGCGCCGACAATCGATCTGGCGCGAACGATCAGCTGGAAGGACGGTATCGTTAGCCGGCTGAACAGCGGTGTAGCGGGCCTGCTGAAGAAGGCCAGGGTCAAGACAGTGCAGGGCTGGGCGACGTTCCGCGACGGCAAGACCGTCGAGGTCGAGACCGAGACCGGAAGCCAGGTCATCCGCGCCGAGGCGGTGGTGATCGCCACCGGCTCCGTGCCGGTCGAATTGCCGTTCCTGCCCTTCGGCGGCCCGGTAATCTCATCCACCGAGGCGCTGGCGCTGAGCGAGGTGCCAGAAAAGCTCGCCGTCATCGGCGGCGGCTATATCGGGCTCGAGCTTGGCATGGCCTTCGCCAAGATGGGTTCCAGGGTGACCGTGGTCGAAGCCTTGCCGCGTATCCTGACCCAGTATGATGCCGAACTCGCGCGGCCGGTGCTCAAACGTCTTGGTGAGCTCGGCGTCGAGGTGATGACTGGCGCCAAGGCCAAGGGACTGTCGACCAAGGGCGATGCGCTGCTGGTCGAGACGGCGGACGGCAAGAACGCCAAGGTCGCCGCCGACAGGATCCTGGTCACGGTCGGCCGCAGGCCGCTGACCGAGGGCTGGGGGCTGGAGCAGATCGATCTCGATACGGCCGGAAAATTCATCCGCATCGACGACCAGTGCCGAACCTCGATGCGCGGCATCTATGCCATCGGGGACGTTACCGGCGAGCCGATGCTGGCGCATCGCGCCATGGCGCAGGCGGAGATGGTGGCCGAGATCGTCGCCGGCCACAAAAGAAGCTGGGACAAGCGTGCGATCCCGGCGATCTGCTTCACCGATCCGGAACTGGTCACGGCCGGCCTGTCGCCGGAGGAGGCGAAGGCGCTCGCCGGCGAGATCAAGATCGGGCACTTTCCCTTCGCCGCCAACGGCCGCGCCATGACCAAGCAGGGCGAGGATGGCTTCGTCCGCGTCGTTGCCCGTGCCGACAATCACCTGGTGCTGGGCATCCAGGCGGTTGGGCAGGGCGTGTCGGAACTGTCGGCGGCGTTCGGTCTTGCGCTCGAAATGGGCGCGCGGCTGGAGGACATCGCCGGCACCATTCATGCGCATCCGACGCAGGGCGAGGGTTTTCAGGAAGCAGCGCTCAAAGCGCTGGGGCACGCCCTGCATATCTAGTTTCCCCTTCTCCCCCTGTGGGAGAAGGTGTCGCCGAAGGCGACGGATGAGGGGTGTTCCAGCGGAGTGAGACGCTGGCCATTGGCTGCCCGCGTCTTCATCTCCCAAGCCTCGTTCCTTCCAACACCCCTCATCCGGCCGCTTCGCGGCCACCTTCTCCCACAAGGCCCACAAGGGGAGAAGGAGAGGGTGCACCTCAGCTCGCCAGCCGGCTCACCATCTCGTGCTGCGCGTAGGCGCGGCCGAAGCGGTTGGCTAGGAATGCGTCGAGGGCGATGTCTTCCTGCTTGATGAAGCCTTTCGTCGGCAGGGTGCGGTCGGCCAGCATGTCGAGCACGGCGCAGATGCCGGAGGCGGTGGTGATCTGGATGGCGCTGCGCACGACAGAGCCAACGCGGTGCGAATAGATCTTGTTGGCGTAGGTCTCCTGCAGCAGGCGGCCGTTCCTGCGGCCCGAAACGGTGACGAAGACGATGACCACGTCCTGCAGCGTCGCCGGCAGCGCGCTTTCGAAAATGTCCTTCAGCACGTCGCGGCGGTGTCGCAGTCCCAGGTCGTTGAGCAGCGCCTTCATGATCGCGGCGTGGCCGGGGTAGCGGATGGTGCGGTAGTTCAGCGTGCGCACCTTGCCCTTCAGCGTCTCGGCCAGCGTGCCCAGCCCGCCGGAGGTGTTGAAGGCCTCATAGGTGACGCCGTCGAGCGAGAACTCCTCGCGCTCTTCCAGCGGCGGCGCCTCGACCAGCTCGCCCTCGACGATCGCCTCGCAGGGCTCGCAATATTCGTTGATGACGCCGTCGGTGCTCCAGGTGAGGTTGTAGTTCAGCGCGTTGGATGGATATTGCGGCAGCGCGCCGACGCGCATGCGCACGCTTTCCAGCGTGTCGAAACGGCTGGCGAGGTCGTTGGCGACGATCGAGATAAAACCGGGCGCCAGGCCGCATTGCGGAATGAAGGCGCTCTTGGCGTCGCGCGCTAGCTCCTTCACCCGCCGGGTCGAGACGACATCCTCGGTGAGGTCGAGATAATGCACGCCGGTAGCGGCGGCCGCCTCGGCGATGCGGGTGGTGAGGTGGAAGGGCGCTGCGCTCAGCACAGCGAACTTGCCGGCGAGGACCTTCTCCAGCGCGCCGGGCGCTGCGATGTCGAGCTCCTGCGTCGCAACGCCGGCCGGCAATTCGGCCGCGGCAAGCTGGGTCGCCGAACGGTCGACGAGCGTGACGCGATAGTCGCCCGTGGCGCTTAGCATTTCGGCGATGGTCGAGCCGATCTTGCCGGCGCCGACGACAACGATGTTCTTCATGGTCAATTCCCCTGCCAATTTCCGAGTTGACCGGAATCATCGCAGCTTGCCCGTCGAAAGGAAGCGTGGAATCTAGCGAAATGAAGTATAAGTTTAAGCAATCTGCCGAAGGAATTCGTCATAATGCTCACCGATGCCGAACAAGCGCTGCTTTCCCTGCTGCGCGCCAACGCGCGCGCCTCGACCGCTGAGCTGGCGAGAATGCTCGGCGTATCGCGCACCACGGTGCAGAGCCGGATCGAGCGGCTGGAACAGCGCGGCATCATCACCGGCTATGGCGTGCGGCTGTCACCCGACTATGAGCAGGGGCTGGTCAAGGCGCATGTGCTGCTCACCGTCACGCCGAAGCTCGCCGACAAGGTGGTGCGCAGCCTGGAGGCGCTGCCGCCGGTCAGGACGCTGCATTCGGTGAGCGGCAATTTCGACATGATCGTCATCGTCGACGCGCCGTCGATCAGGGATCTCGACGCGCTGCTCGACCAGATCGGGGCGATGGACGGCGTGGAGCGGACGTCGTCGTCGATTATTCTGTCGACAAGGATCGATCGGTGATGTGCGGCTGCTGATCTCCCCCAAAGCGGGCTCACACAAGGGGTGAGATTGGCAATCTTCGCCCATCTCGCGACATCGCCGACGCCGCAAAGAGAAAAGGCCGGCGCAGCGGCCGGCCCTTTGATATATCTTTGGCAAGCGCCCAAGGCGCCAACTTCATCTTCCGCCAAAACTTCATTAGCCGGCTAATTGCTGTGCGGACTCAATCACCTACCGCTCGTCCTTCAAGCGTCGGCAGAGCTCGTCGAGCTGATCCAGCGTGCGATAATCGACCCGCAGCGTGCCGCCTTTGGCCTTGTGCTCGATGGTCACGATCATGCCGGTCGTGTCGGTCATCAGCTTCTCCAGCGCCAGCGTGTCGGGATCCTTGTCCGGCTTGCTCGGCGCGGACTTCACCTTGGTCGGCGTCGGGCCGGCCGGCATCTGCGCCAGCGCCTCGGCCTGCCGCACCGAAAGCCCCTCCTTGACGATGCGCTTGGCGAGCCCGGCCGGGTCTTCCGCGGTGACCAGCGTGCGGGCATGGCCGGCCGACAGATCGCCGTCGACCAGCATGCTTTGGATGACATTGGGCAGCTTGAGCAGCCTGAGCGTGTTGGCGACATGGCTGCGGCTCTTGCCGATCACCTGGCCGAGGTTGGCCTGGGTATAGCCGTGTTCGTCGATGAGCTGCTGGTAGCCTTGCGCCTCCTCGACCGGATTGAGGTCGGCGCGCTGCACGTTCTCGATGATCGCCAGCTCCAGCGCCGTGCGGTCATTGACATCGCGCACGATGAGCGGGATTTCGGTCAAGCCGGCGCGCTGCGCCGCCCGCCAGCGCCGTTCGCCGGCGATGATCTCGTAACGGCCGGGCTGCGACGGCGAGGGTCGCGCCACCACCGGCTGCACCACGCCATGCTCGCGGATCGACTGGGCCAGGTCGATGAGCTCGGCGTCGCCGAAATGCCGGCGCGGATTCTTCGGATTCGGGCTGACGAATTCGATCGGCACCTTGCCGTCGGCCGCGACCGCCGCGCTCGGCTTTTCCGGCGCCGCCGGACGGTCGATCTCGCCGATCAGCGCCGCGAGGCCGCGGCCCAGTCTTTTTCTTGATTGGTCTTCACTCATTATTCTGTCCAGATCGTTTCGGAATCGAATCGGCTATTCGTTAATGGGATGATGGGCCGGCGCAGGCTCAGGCGGCGCGCAGCTTGCGTTCCCGGCGGATAACCTCGGAAGCGAGCTGCAGATACGCCTGGCTGCCGGAACATTTGAGATCGTAAAGGATCGCCGGCTTGCCGTAGGAGGGCGCTTCGGAAACGCGCACATTGCGCGGGATGATGGTCTCGTAGACCTTGTCGCCCATATGAGTGCGAACGTCCTGCACCACCTGATTGGCGAGGTTGTTGCGCCCGTCATACATGGTGAGAACGATACCCTGGATGGTGAGGTCCGGGTTGATCGTGCCGCGCACCTGTTCGACCGTCTCAAGCAATTGGCTGAGACCTTCCAGCGCGAAGAATTCGCATTGCAGCGGCACGAGGACGGAATCGGCCGCAGCCATCGAATTCAAAGTCAAAAGATTGAGCGAGGGCGGGCAGTCGATCAGCACATAGCCGAACGGCGCCGCCCGCTCGGCGGCGGCGCGCAGCGCATTGCGCAGCCTGAGCACACGGTCGGGGGCCGAGGCGATCTCCATCTCGATGCCGAGCAGGTCGAGCGTCGAAGGGACGATGGACAAGCCCGGCACCGCCGTGGGCACCGAGGCAGCTTCGAGATCCAGCTCGCCGGTGAGCACGTCATAGGACGAGACGGTGCGATCCTTGCGGTCGATGCCGAGGCCGGTGCTGGCATTGCCCTGCGGGTCGAGATCGACGATCAGAACGCGCTCGCCGATCGCGGCCAGCGCCGTGGCCAGGTTGATGGCCGTCGTCGTCTTGCCGACGCCGCCCTTCTGGTTGGCAACAGTGATGATACGCGGTCCAGTTTTCATGGGTCGATGCCAGTAATTCATTGCGGGGTCGCCGGGCGCAGATCGGTGATTTCCAGGATGATGCCGTGAGGGTCGGTCATGCTTGGATGTTCTACCAGATCGAAGGCCCAGCGGTGAGTGCTTTCTTCCACTTCGGCGCGGTAATCCCGGCCTTTGTGGAAAAGCGCTCGCGCCCCTTTGGTCAACCACGGCGCAGCTAGATCGAGCAGGTCCGGAAGCGCTGCCAGCGCCCGCGCGGTGACGATTTCCGGCGCGGAAACAAAGGGATAGCTGTCGTCGATGCGCCGCGCCAGGACTCGCGCCGGCAGACCGAACTGGCCGATGACGGACTGCAGGAACGAGGCTTTCTTGCGGTTGCTTTCAACCAGATCGATCGATGCGCCCGGCCGCTCCGAGAGCAGGAAACCGAGCACCAGTCCGGGAAAGCCGCCGCCTGAGCCGAGATCGACCCAGCGCTTGGCAGCCGGGGCGATTCGCGCCAGCTGCGCGCTGTCCAGGATATGGCGATGCCAGACGTCGTCCAGCGTCGACGGCGCCGCCAGGTTGATGCTGCGGTTCCATTTCAAGAAGAGCTGTTCGAAGGCCTGGAGGCGCTCGAATGTTTCACGTGAAACCGGACCCGCTGCCTTCTGCAGCTCATCCCAGGCGTCGACGCTCACGCCACGGACCTGCGCGCAGCGAGCTCCGCATTACGGACATGCGCAACGATGATTGCCAGCGCCGCCGGCGTCATGCCTTCCATGCGCTGCGCGTCGGCGATCGAGCGCGGCCGGCGCGCCTTCATCTTCTGCTTCAGCTCATTGGAGAGGCCCGGCACGTCCGCGAAGTCGACGGTCTCCGGAATGAGCCGTGATTCCTCGTGCCTGATCTGCGCCACGTCAGCCTGCTGGCGCTCCAGATAGACGGAATATTTCGCCTCCGTCTCAAGCCGCTCCCCCGTATTCGGATCGAGTTCGCCAAAGCGCGGCTCGATCCGCGTCAGCCAGGCCATATCGACGCCCGGATACGCAAGCAGCTCATAAGCCGAGCGCCGCACGCCATCTCTGTTGATTTCCAGCCCATGCCGGGCGGCCTCATTCGGCGTGAAGCTGATCGACTTTGCCAGCGTACGGGCATCGTCGAGCTTCTTGCTGATCGCGCCGAAACGCTGCATCCGCGCGGAGGAGGCAATCCCAAGCCGGCCGGCCAGCGGGGTAAGCCGTTCGTCGGCATTGTCGGCGCGCAGCGAAAGCCGGAATTCGGCGCGAGAGGTGAACATGCGGTAGGGCTCGGCGATGCCGCGGCTGGTAAGGTCGTCGATCATCACGCCGATATAGGCCTCGGTGCGGCTGAGCACGACCGGCTCGCTGGCTGACGCCTTGCGCGCGGCGTTGATGCCGGCCAGCAGGCCTTGCGCGCCGGCTTCTTCGTAGCCGGTGGTGCCGTTGATCTGCCCGGCCAGGAACAGGCCGGCCACACGCTTCGTCTCCAGCGTCGTCTTGAGCTCGCGCGGATCGACGTGGTCGTATTCGATGGCGTAACCCGGCTGCAGCATGGTAGCCTTTTCGAGCCCGGGGATCGTCTTTAGGATCTCGAGCTGAACCTCCTCCGGCAGCGACGTCGAGATGCCGTTTGGATAGACGGTGTCGTCGTCGAGCCCTTCCGGCTCGAGGAAGATCTGATGGCCTTCCCGGTCGCCGAATTTGACGATCTTGTCCTCGATCGAGGGGCAATAGCGCGGTCCTATACCTTCGATCGAGCCCGAATACATCGCTGAGCGCTTCAAATTGAGGCGAATCAACTCATGCGTCGCCGTCGTCGTGCGGGTGATTCCGCAATCGATCTGCGGATTCACGATCCGGTCAGTCATCAACGAGAATGGCACCGGAGTCTCGTCTGCCGCCTGGCTTTCCAGCGAGCCCCAGTCGATCGTGCGGCCATCGAGGCGAGGGGGCGTCCCGGTCTTCAGCCGCCCGAGCTTGAAGCCCGCACGAGCCATCGTAGCCGAAAGCCCATGGCTCGCCTGCTCGTTCATGCGGCCAGCGACGATCTTTTTCTCGCCGATATGGATCAGCCCGCGCAGGAAGGTGCCGGTGGTCAGCACCACGGCGCCGCAGGCGAGGCGCCTGTTGTCCGAAACCAGCACGGCAGCAACGCACCCGTTCTCGATCTCGAGATCCAGGACTTCGCCCTCGATCACGTCGAGATTGGTCTGCTCGCTGATCGCGGCCTGCATGGCGAGCCGATAGAGCTTGCGATCGGCCTGGGTGCGCGGCCCGCGCACGGCCGGACCCTTGCGGCGGTTGAGCAGGCGGAACTGGATTCCAGCGGCGTCGGCAATCCGTCCCATCAGCCCGTCCATGGCGTCGATCTCACGCACGAGATGCCCCTTGCCCAGCCCGCCGATGGCCGGGTTGCACGACATGACGCCGATCGTGTCGAAGCGCAGCGTCACCAGCGCGGTCCTGGCCCCCGCGCGCGCAGCAGCACTGGCCGCTTCGCACCCGGCATGGCCGCCGCCCACCACCACCACATCATAGTGATTGGTCATTTCAAGAATCCGGTTTCAGAGATTGTCCGACACATGTCCCCGACGGCTTTCGCTGTCAAGGAGAGGTTGGCGCATTATAAAGGATCACCGTGGTTTCAGCCCACGCCTCCCGAACGTCGGCGCTGCCCCTCACCTGCCTGCCGGCATCCTCTCCCCGTCATGACGGGAGAGGGGCGCTCTCATCGGCGGTTTCGCCAATCTCAAGCGTTGCAAAAATGGTGCCGAGGCTGCGGTCAGCTCTCTTCTCCCCGTTCTACGGGGAGAAAGGTCTTGGCAGGGGATGAGGGGCAGCGCCAGCCTCTGATAGTTTGGCGCCTGATTACGCATGTCAGTATCTTTGCCTTGGAGCCAAGCTCGTTTCACGTGAAACATCCATCCGAAACACCCGTGTTTCACGTGAATCATCGCTTCTCGTCGCCGGCGCGCTGTTTCACGTGAATCACTTGCCGATGCAGAACTGCGAGAAAATGACGTCGAGCATGTCCTCGACATCGACCGCGCCGACGATTCGCCCGAGGCGGTCCGTTGCCAACCGCAACTCCTCTGCCCGCAGTTCCTGGCTCTGCCCCGACAGAGCCGAGGCCAGAAAGTCCTTCGCTTCCGTCAAAAGCTCGACATGACGGAGCCGCGAGGGCAGCACGTCGCCCACGTCTCCGATCGCCAAGGCTGAACGACGGCCGATTTCATCAAGCAGCCCGGAAAGTCCGGTGCCGTCCTTGGACGAAATGATCCAATCATAGGCACCCTCGCGCGCGTCCTTGAGATCGGCCTTCGTCCCGATCCTCAGCAGCGGAACGCTTGCCGGAACCGCGCCGATGGGCTGCGGGTCCACCATGTCCTCCAGCAGCAGGACAAGGTCGGCCCTGCCGGCTTTGGCGCGTGCCCTTTCGATGCCGATCGTCTCCACCTTGCCGGCTCTCTCGCGCAGGCCTGCGGTATCGACAATGCGCACCTTCATCCCGTTGAGATCGAACACCACTTCAAGCAGATCGCGCGTCGTGCCCGGCTCATCGGTGACGATCGCCGCCTCGCGTTTGGCCAGCGCGTTGAACAGGCTGGACTTGCCGGCATTCGGCGCGCCGAGGATGACGACCTCAAAACCGTCGCGGATGATCTCGGCAGCCTTGAACCCTTGGATGTGTTGCTCGATCTCATCGATCATCGCCGCAACGTCCGACCAGACCATCTCCGAGACCGAACCCGGCACATCCTCCTCGTCGGCAAAGTCGATTTCAGCTTCGATCATTGCCCGCGCATGGACCAGCCGACGTCGCCAGCTAGAATAGAGTTCGCTCTGCGCGCCTTCCGCATTGCGCACGGCGAAGCGGCGCTGCGCCTCCGTCTCGGCGTTGACGAGGTCCGCCAGCGCCTCGGTCTCGACCAGGTCGAGCTTGCCGTTCAGAAAGGCGCGCCGGGTGAACTCGCCGGGTTCGGCGTGCCTGACGCCCGCAATGCCGGTGATCGTCTCCAGCAGCTTGGCGGCCACGGCGCTGCTGCCGTGGACGTGGAACTCGGCAACATCCTCGCCGGTAAAGCTGCCAGGCCCAGGGAAGAACAGCACAAGGCCTTGGTCGACAACCGAACCGTCTGGCGCCGTCAGCTTGCGCAACGTGGTGAATCGATCCTTAACGCCGCCACCGGCGATCGTTTCGACCACGAATCGAGTCTTCGGCCCGGAAATGCGGATCACCGCAATGCCTGCCGGCAGGCGGCCGCTCGAGAGCGCGACGATCGAATCCTTCGAAGTTACCATTTGCCGGACCTGCCGAACCGCCCTAGGTATTTTTCTTCCACCAATTCCAGACGGAAACACCGCTGCGGAGCTTTCCCGGAATTGCCTTGCTAATCAACGATCAAGCCGAGCCGTTCATCGTGACCCTGCCCGCGCGAAACCTGCTTGCCGAAGAGGCCAGCCCCTATCTGCAGCAGCACAGCGAAAACCCCGTGCACTGGCGGGCGTGGTCGCCGGCCGCACTCGCCGAAGCGAAGGAGTTCGAACGGCCGATCCTTCTCTCCATCGGCTATGCCGCCTGCCACTGGTGCCATGTCATGGCGCATGAGAGCTTCGAGAACGACGCCGTCGCCGCCGTCATGAACCGGCTCTTCGTCAATATCAAGGTCGATCGCGAGGAGCGCCCCGACATCGACCAGATCTATATGGCGGCGCTGCAGGCGATGGGCGAGCAGGGCGGCTGGCCGCTGACCATGTTCCTGACGCCGGAAGGCAAGCCTTTCTGGGGCGGCACCTATTTCCCGCGTGAGCCGCGCTATGGCCGGCCGGGCTTTATCCAGGTGCTGGAAGCGGTTGACAAGGCGTGGCGGGAGAAGCAGCAAAGCCTCGCCGAAAGCGCCGACGGGCTGACCACCCATGTCGAATCGCAGCTGGCCGGCGCGCAAGGGAGGGCGGTGCTCGACCGCGGCGCGCTTGCCGACCTCGCCGACCGCATCGACAGCACGATCGACCGCGATGCCGGCGGCCTGCGCGGCGCACCGAAATTCCCCAATGCGCCCTTCATGCAGACCTTGTGGCTGTCCTGGCTGCGCGACGGCCACACCGCGCATCGCGATGCCGTGCTGCTCAGCCTCGAAAAAATGCTCGCCGGCGGCATCTACGATCATGTCGGCGGCGGCCTCAGCCGCTACTCGACCGATGCCGAATGGCTGGTGCCGCATTTCGAGAAGATGCTTTATGACAACGCCCAGCTCATCCGCATCTGCAATTGGGCTTATGCGGCGACAGGTAATGATTTGTTCCGGAGGCGAATCGAGGAAACGGTCGCCTGGCTGCTGCGCGAGATGCGGGTCGAAGGCGGCGCCTTTGCCGCCAGCCTCGACGCCGACAGCGAAGGCAAGGAGGGGCTGTTCTACACCTGGAGCAGGGGCGAGGTCGAAGCCGCGCTCGGCAGCGATGCGGCTGCGTTCTTCCAATATTTCGAGCTTGCCGCGCCGCATGGCTGGGAAGGCAAGCCGATCATCCGCCAGAGTGAGGCGCAGCAGCGCCAGGGAATCGCCGATTACGCCCAGCTCACGCCGTTGAAGGCGAAACTGCTGGCCACCAGAGAAGAGCGCATCAGGCCCGGCCGCGACGGCAAGGCTCTCACCGACTGGAACGGGCTGATGATCGCCGCGCTCACGGAAGCCGGCCGCTCCTTCGCGCGGCCCGACTGGGTCGGAGCCGCGGCAAGGGCCTTCGCCCACATCGTCACCGCAGGCGAGGACGGCCGTCTGCCGCATTCCATGCTTGGCGAGAAAAAACTCTTTCCGGCGCTGTCCAGCGACTATGCCGCCATGACCAATGCCGCTATCGCGCTGTTCGAGGCGACCGGCGATTCGGCCTATTCGGACCACGCCCGGCAGTTCATCGGTGAACTCGACCGCTGGCACCAGGACAGCGACAAGACCGGCTATTATCTGACGGCATCCGACGGCGGCGACGTCCCGATCCGCATCCGCGGCGACGTCGACGAGGCGATCCCGTCGGCTACCAGTCAGATCGTCGAGGCGTTGGTGCGGTTCTCTTCACTCACCGGCGTTCCCGATCTATGGGAAAAGGCCTGGACGACAGCCGAGCACGCGATGGGCCGCGCCGCCCGCCAGGCCTATGGTCAGGCCGGCATCGTCAACGCCTGCGCGCTGTCGCTCGAGCCGCTGAAGCTCGTCCTTGTCGACAAGCCGGCATCTTCAAGTCTTGTTCCGGTGGCGAATCGAAATCCCGACCCGCGTCGGGTCGATATTGTCGTGCCGATCGGAACGGAGGCGAATCGACCGCTTTTGCCCGGCGGCGCGCTGCCGCCGACGGACAAGCCGGGCGCCTGGTTCTGCAGCGGGCAGGTGTGCTTGCCGGCGGTTACAGAGCCGGCGGAGTTGGAGAAGCTGTTGCGGCGGCCATAGCGAACTTCGTCATCCTATGGCGGAGCAAGAAGCGAAGCGACGCGGCGCAGACCCTGGGATCCATGCCGTTACATCGAAGCGTCGCCAACGGTGCAGAATTCTGCTCCGCCGCGCCATTCGCGTAGGCCACGGCATGGATCCTCGGGTCAAGCCTGGCTTGACCCGAGGATGACGAAGAGGAGGGCAACCGCCTCCAATCACGTATTCATCGAATCGAAGAAGTCGGCGTTGGTCTTGGTCTGTTTGAGCTTGTCGATAAGGAACTCGATCGCGTCGGTGGTTCCCATCGGCGCGAGAATCCGGCGCAGCACGAAGATCTTCTGCAGATCCGAACGCGGCACCAAAAGGTCTTCCTTGCGGGTACCGGACTTGAGGATGTCGATCGCCGGGTAGATGCGCTTGTCGGCCACCTTGCGGTCGAGCTGGATTTCGCAGTTGCCGGTGCCCTTGAACTCTTCGAAGATCACTTCGTCCATGCGGCTGCCGGTATCGATCAGCGCGGTCGCGATGATGGTGAGCGAGCCGCCTTCCTCGATGTTGCGGGCGGCGCCGAAGAAGCGCTTCGGGCGCTGCAGCGCGTTGGCATCGACACCGCCGGTCAGCACCTTGCCGGATGACGGCACGACGGTGTTGTAGGCGCGGCCGAGACGCGTGATCGAATCGAGCAGGATGACGACGTCGCGACCGTGCTCGACCAGGCGCTTGGCCTTCTCGATCACCATTTCGGCGACTTGCACATGGCGCGCCGCCGGCTCGTCGAAGGTCGACGAAATCACCTCGCCCTTAACCGAGCGCTGCATATCGGTGACTTCTTCCGGACGCTCGTCGATCAGAAGCACGATCAGATAGCATTCTGGATGATTGGCGGTGATGGAGTGCGCGATGTTCTGCAACAGCACCGTCTTGCCGGTGCGCGGCTGCGCGTTGATCAACGCGCGCTGCCCCTTGCCGATCGGCGCGACCAGGTCGATAACGCGCGGCGAGATGTCTTTGCTGGTCGAATTGTCGACCTCCATCTTCAACCGCGAGGTCGGGTAGAGCGGCGTCAGATTGTCGAAGTGGATCTTGTGCCGGATCTTTTCCGGATCGTCGAAATTGATGGTGTTGACCTTGAGCAGCGCGAAATAGCGCTCACCCTCCTTCGGGCTGCGGATCGGCCCTTCGACCGTATCGCCGGTCTTGAGCGAAAAACGCCTGATCTGCGACGGCGAAATATAGATGTCGTCGGGACCCGGCAGGTAATTGGCGTTGGCCGAGCGCAGGAAACCGAAACCGTCCTGCAGCACCTCGACCACGCCTTCGCCGATGATCTCGACGTCCTGGATGGCGAGCTTCTTCAGGATCGCGAACATCAGCTCCTGCTTACGCATGACGCTGGCGTTCTCCACCTCGAGCGATTCGGCGTAAGCGATCAGCTCCGGCGGCTTCTTGTTCTTGAACTCTGCGAGTTTCATTTCTTGCATTAGATGGACTCTGGGTAGGCTTTGGGGAGAAAATATCGGCTGGTATGCGACAAATGCCGAGCGCGGCCGAAGCGAGAAAAGGGCGGCGCGTGACGGGAAGGAAGACCCGTCTTTTATCGTCGGTCGCCTGAAAGAGCAAGCCGCCTTTTGCTGGGCCTTCTGGCTGAATCCGCGGAAGCCTCAGAAGGGCTTCACGACCACCAGGATGACGATGACGACCATCAGCAATGTGGGGATTTCATTGACGATCCGCCAGTGCCTGGCCGGCTTTTGATTGCGGTCTTCGGCAAATTTTCTCACCGCGCCGGCGAGGTAGCCGTGCAGCGCCGAAAGCAAAAGAACCGCCGCGATCTTGGCGTGCAGCCAGCCGCCCTGAAATCCGAAACCCTTCCAGGCGAGCCAGAGCCCGAAAATCCAGGTCACCGTCATCGCCGGATTGATGATTGCGCGCAGCAGCCTGCGCTCCATCACCTTGAAGGTCTCGGACTGCGCGGAACCCTTCTCGGCATCGGCATGATAAACAAAGAGCCGCGGCAGATAGAGCATGCCGGCCATCCATGAGATGACCGCAATCACATGCACGGCTTTTGCCCAAGGGTAAAAACTGTCGGGCGCCACGAAGAAGAGCAGCGCCGTCAGCACGACGAGCACGGCAATGCCGATCGTCATGCGCTTCATCGCCTGGCCGATGCTGTTTTCATTGCTCATGCCGGTCATCGGTGGCTCCTCACCATTTTCACCATGGCCTCGACATGCGCCACTGGCGTTTCCGGCGTGATGCCATGGCCGAGATTGAAAATCAGTGGCCCGTCGCCCAGGGTCCGAAGGATGGCGTCGACGCCGTCGGCCAGCGCCTTGCCGCCGGCAACCAGCCGCAGCGGATCGAGGTTGCCCTGCACTGCGCCTTCGCCTTGCAGTTCCCTCGCCATCGACAGCGGCACCGTCCAGTCGAGGCCAAGGCCGGTGATCCCGGTCTTCTTCCTGTAGTCGCGATAGCGCTCGCCGGCGCCCTTTGGAAAACCGATTACCGGAATATCGGGATGCGCCGCCTTCACCTGCCGGACGATCTCGGCCACCGGCTCGATGCAGAAAGCGTCAAAAGACGCTTCGTCGAGCACGCCCGACCAGGAATCGAAGATCTGCACCGCATCGGCACCGGCTTCGATCTGTCGAATGAGATAGGCGGCCGAACGGTCGGCCAATATCTTCAGAAGCCGCGCGAAGGCCTCCGGCTCGCGATAGGCGAAAAGCCGTGCCGGCCCCTGGTCCGGCGTGCCGTGACCGGCAATCATGTAGGTCGCCACCGTCCAGGGCGCGCCGCAGAAACCGATCAATGTCGTTTCATCCGGCAGCTTCGCGCGCAGCCGGCGGACCGTCTCGTAGACCGGTTCGAGATTCACGTGAAACGTTTCGCCGTTCAGCGCCGGGATCTCGGCAGCCGCAATCGGCTTCAGGATCGGCCCGTGTCCTTCCTCGAAGCGGACTTCGCGTCCCAGCGCATTGGGCACGACAAGAATGTCGGAGAACAGGATGGAAGCATCGAAGCCGAAGCGTTCGATCGGCTGCAGCGTCACTTCGACGGCAAGGTCTGGATCGTAGCAGAGGTCGAGGAAGGATCCGGCCCGCTTCCGGGTCTCGCGATACTCAGGAAGATAACGACCGGCCTGACGCATCATCCAGAGCGGCGGCGGAGAGAGCGCCTTGCCCTTGAGGACGTCCAGCATGATCCGTTTCCCAGGCATTCAGCGCTCGCCCTCTCTCTCTCTCTCTCTCTCTCTCTCTCTCTACAGCGCCGCGCGTCCTAAGACGCGCAAAGGACGCTGTAGCACTTATCATCTGGCGCATGATCCTTTCCGAACCTCCGGCTCGGGGTCATGCGCTGTCTCTTAAACCAAAGATCTATTTTAAAGAGTTTTCTGATTCTAAGAGTCTGTTGGTTGTGGTGGTTGCGACCTGTCCCGCCTGCCGCTCGAAAAGGCCAGTCAGCATATTGTCGCGCAGCCTCTTTCGCAAACTGGAGGGATCTGGGGACGATCCGGATTTCAGCTTTAGAGTCAGCAGTTTGGCTTGCCGGTTCCGGGCTCCGCTCTGTGGATGATATCGGCCAAGAAAAGTTGATCCCCGGTTTTGTCCCCAGCGCCGCGATAAAGCCTACAGCGGGGCGAATTGTGGACAAGGTGCCATCTGATACAGTCGCGCTTTCCGGATCGGCTTTTTCATTCAGCCTTGTCCACATCTGCCCACAGCCTGGAACCGCGCCTGTGAACAAACCCCAAAGCTTCTTCCATCTGCATCTGATTTCCGACGCCACCGGCGAAACGCTGCTGGCGGCCGGTCGCGCGGCGTCCGCCCAATACAAGGATGCGCGCGCCATCGAGCATATCTATCCGCTGATCCGCACGGAAAAGCAGGTGGCCAAGGTGTTCGAGGACATCGAGGAAGAGCCGGGCATCATTCTCTACACCGTGGTCGACCAGAAGCTCGCGCGCAGCATCGACGAGCGCAGCGCCGGGATGGGCCTCCCTTGCGTTTCCGTGCTCGAACCCGTGCTCAGCGTCTTCCAGTCCTATCTCGGCACGCCCGCCGGCCGGCGCGTCGGCGCCCAGCATGTACTCGACGCCGAATATTTCCGCCGCATCGATGCGCTGAACTTCACCATGGAGCATGACGACGGCCAGCTGCCGGCCAACATGGAGGATGCCGATATCGTGCTGATCGGCATCTCGCGCACCTCGAAGACGCCGACCAGCATCTATCTCGCCAACCGTGGCATCAAGACCGCCAACATTCCGATCGTGCTCGGTGTGCCGCTGCCGGAGAGCCTGATCAATGCCAAGACGCCGCTGATCGTCGGACTGGTCGCCACCGCCGAGCGCATCTCGCATGTGCGCCAGAACCGCATCCTCGGCAACACCGGCCCCTATGTGTCGACCGATTATATCGACCGTGCCGCCATCAATGAGGAGCTCGCTTATGCGCGCCAACTCTGCACCAGGCATGGTTGGCCGATGATCGATGTCAGCCGGCGCTCGATCGAGGAAACGGCCGCGGCCATCGTTGCCCTGCGCGGGAAGACGCGCTAGGGCAGGCGATATAAGTGAGCACTCCGTCCAACACCCCTCATCCGACCGAGCTTCGCTCGGCCACCTTCTCCCACAAGGGGAGAAGGAAGAACGTAGCGCCAGCGTCCCGTAGATACCACCAGGTGGCGATTTGCAGCGGCGTTAGCGCAGCACTTTCCTTCTCCCCTTGTGGGAGAAGGTGGCTCGGCGCACAGCGCCGAGACGGATGAGGGGTGCTGGACGGGTCGCAACCGTGGGTGAACCAGCATGGCCGAGAAAATCATCCTCGCTTCGGGCAGCCCGTTCCGCAAGGCAATGCTCGTCAATGCCGGGCTCGACGTCGAGGCAGTGCCGGCGGACGTCGACGAGCGCGCGCTCGAGGCGCCCTTGCAGGACAGCGGCGTGTCTCCCGAGGATGTCGGCTTGATCCTCGCCGAGGCCAAGGCCACCGAAGTCAGCGAGCGCAGGCCGGGCGCGCTGGTGCTCGGCTGTGACCAGACCCTGTCGCTCGGCGATGAGATCTTCCACAAGCCGGCCGATATGGAAGGCGCGCGGAGGCATCTCCTAGCCTTATCGGGTAAGACGCATCAGTTGAACAGCGCCGCCGTGCTCTGCCGCAACGGCGAGGTGCTGTGGCGCCATGTCGGCATCGCCAATCTCACCATGCGCAAGCTCGATCCCGCCTTCATCGGCCGGCACCTGGCGCGGGTCGGCGCCAAGGCCTTGGCAAGCGTCGGCGCCTACCAGATCGAGGGCGAGGGCATTCAGCTCTTCGAGAAGATCGAAGGCGACTATTTCACCATCGTCGGCCTGCCGCTCCTGCCGGTGCTGAAGGAATTGCGTGCATTGGGAGCCATCGATGGCTGAGAAAAAGGCTTTCGTCACCGGCCATCCGATCGCGCATTCGCGCTCGCCGAAGATCCACGGCCACTGGCTGGCGAAATACGGCATCGACGGCAGCTATGAGGCGATCGACGTCGCGCCGGAAAATTTCGCTGCGTTCCTGAAATCGCTTGGCGCCAACGGCTATCGCGGCGGCAATGTCACCATCCCACACAAGGAAGCCGCATTCGCTCTGGTCGAGCGCCGCGACACGGCGGCGGAAGCGATCGGCGCGGTCAACACGCTCTGGTTCGAGGACGGCGTCTTGTGGGGCGGCAATACCGACGGCCTCGGCTTTGCCGGCAATCTCGATGACTACGCGCCGGGCTGGGCGGCGAATGGCCCGGCCGTGGTGCTAGGCGCGGGTGGTGCGTCCCGCGCGGTCATCCACGCGCTGAAGCAGCGCCGCGTGAACGACATCCGCATCGTCAACCGCACGCTGCAAAGAGCGCAGGAACTCGCCGACCGATTCGGCGCCGGAGTTTCCGCGCATGGCGCCGGCGCGGTCGGCGAATTGCTTTCCGATGCCGGACTGCTCATCAACACGACTGCGCTTGGCATGCATGGCGACGAGACCCTTGCTGCCGATCCGGCCGGTCTGCCCGGCCATGCCATCGTCACCGACATCGTCTATGTGCCGCTGGAAACGCCGCTTCTGGCCGCTGCCAGGGCGCGCGGCCTGAAGACGGTCGATGGTCTCGGCATGCTGCTGCACCAGGCGGTTCCGGGCTTCGAGCGCTGGTTCGGCAAGCGGCCTGAGGTCACGCCGGAATTGCGGCGCATGATCGTCGCCGACATCGAAGCGCATTGACGGCGGACAAGGACATGATCGTGCTCGGCCTCACCGGAACGATCGGCATGGGCAAGTCGACCACGGCGAAGATGTTCGCCGAAGCCGGCGTGCCGGTGCATGATTCCGACGAGACCGTGCATCGCCTCTATTCCGGCAAGGCAGCCCCTCTGGTCGAAGCGGCCTTTCCCGGCACGACAAAAGCCGGCGTCGTCGATCGCGCCAGGCTGGCCGAAAAGGTGCTGGGCGATGCCGCCGCGCTGAAAAAGCTGGAAGCGATCATCCATCCGCTCGTGCGCGCCGATGCCGATGCGTTCCTTGCCCGCCACCGCGCCGCCGGCGCACCGATCGCCGTGCTCGACATTCCGCTGCTGTTCGAGACCGGCGGCCGCAACCGGGTCGACAAGGTCGTGGTCGTCACCGCGCCTTCCGAGATCCAGCGCGCCCGTGTGCTGGAGCGGCCCGGCATGAGCGAGGAAAAATTCGCCGCCATCCTCGCCAAGCAGGTGCCGGACGCCGAAAAGCGTCGTCAGGCCGATTTCATCGTCGACACCGGCCAGGGTTTTGACGCCGCGCGCGCCGCGGTCGCAGCCATCGTTAGCGAATTGACGGGGGATAAGTCCGGCAAGGACGCCTCCTGACGCCACCTGTCAGCAGTGCATATTGCCATTTTGTTCCGGTTTGTGATTCTGCTCTTTGCAGCGGACTGATTCGAATGCGTGAGATCATCTTCGATACCGAAACCACCGGCCTCGATTTGCGCGACGACCGCATCATCGAACTCGGCGGAGTCGAGCTGGTCAATCGTTTCCCGACCGGCCGCACCTTCCACAAATTCATCAATCCGCAGGGGCGCGCGATCCATGTCGAGGCGCAGGCCGTGCACGGCATCAGCGCGGCCGACCTGGCCGGCAAGCCGACCTTCGCCGAAGTTGTCGAGGAGTGGCTGGCTTTCACCGACGGCGCCAAGCTGATCGCCCACAACGCCACCTTCGACATCGGCTTCCTTAACCTCGAATACAGCCGGCTCGGCCATCCGGCCATCGATCCCGGCTCAATAGTCGACACCCTGGCGCTGGCGCGCCGCAAGCATCCGATGGGTCCGAATTCGCTGGATGCGCTCTGCCGGCGCTACGGCATCGACAACACCCGCCGCACCAAGCACGGCGCGCTGCTCGACTCCGAATTGCTGGCCGAGGTCTATATCGAGCTCATCGGCGGCAAGCAGGCAGCGCTGATCCTGGACGCCGTGGCGGCGCAGGCGAACGGCACTGAGGTGGCCGACATCGACATCACGATCGGCGCAAGGCCCATCGCCCTACCGCCGCGACTGACCGAGGCCGACCGCGCCGCGCATGCCGGGTTGGTATCGGCGCTGGGTGAAAAGGCGCTGTGGCTGAAGGTGGCGGCCGCGGGTTGAGCGGCCGCTTCTGGCGCCGACCGCCGCGGTTAGCCGAATCGCCCATCCCTTCGTCATACTCGGGCTTGACCCGAGTATCCATGCCGTGACCTCTGCCGTAGATTGCAACGGTGCAGAATTCTGTAACCGTTGCAACGCTTTAGTGTAACGGCATGGATCCTAGGGTCTGCGCGCGTCGCTTCGCTCCTTGCTCCGCCCTAGGATGACGACTGAGATGTCATAGCGGCAAATCGCAAAAGTCGAAGACAAAAAAGCCCGGCGCGAGGCCGGGCTTCGGATAGGTTTGCGGTATCGCCTCTCAGCTCACCTTCACCTTGCTCGCCGCCTGGTCCTCGGCAATGCGCTGCTGGAACATCTGCGCGAAATCGATCGGGTCGAGCATCAGCGGCGGGAAGCCGCCGTTGCGGGTGGCGTCGGCGATGATCTGGCGGGCGAAGGGGAACAGCAGCCGCGGGCATTCGATGAACAGGATCGGCAGCATATGTTCCTGCGGGAAGCCGCTGATGGCGAAGACGCCGCCATAGACCAGCTCGACATTGAACAGCACTTCCTGGTCGAAGGAGGCTTTGGCGTTCAAGGTCAGGTTGACGTCGAACTGCTTGTCCGAAAGCGGATTGGCGTTGACGTTGACATTGATGGCGATGCCCGGAGCCTTGTCGCGGCCGCGCAGCGAATTCGGCGCGCCGGGGCTTTCGAAGGACAGGTCCTTCACATACTGGGCAAGCACGTTGAGCGAAGGCTGTGCCTGGTTGCCGTTGCCGTTTGCGGCGCCCGCCGCGCCGTCATCATTGCTGGCCATGAGCCTTTGTCCTTTTGCCTGGGCAGCATTGCTGACCGGATTGAAATCGGGGGTTCGCTACCATGGTCGGCAGGACAAAACAAGTTTTGCCGCCTTTATGCCTGTCGCCCAAAAGTGCGTAGCGGTTTTGGATACCGACATGCATCGGGCAATCGCATGTCGCCCAAAAAGTGCATACCGACCGCAACTCCGGACCTGGCATGGACGCAGGCGACCACCACATTCGCCGGTTTGTGATCCCCAAACAGGGAAATCTGCGCTTCTTCGATGATCGGAACGTGTTCATCGCGCTTGTAATCGACAATGTAGATTGTGATCTTGCAAACTTGGTCAGGCCGTGCACCTGCCGCGCTGAGCGCTCGGCCGAGATTGCCGAATGCCAGGCGCGCCTTCGCCGCGAAATCACCATGCCCAACGAGCTTGCCGCATATGTCTTCGGGCTGCTGACCGGAGACGAACACCAGCTTAGACCCCGTCGCGACGACAACCTGTGTGTACATCTCTGGGACTGGCAGATCGTCCGGGTTGATGAGTTCGAGCGGCATTGCACAATCTCCTCCTTCGTTCGACTGAAATTGGTGATCACCGGCGTCGCTGGCGCACAGGACGATGGCTGAGCGGGTCACGCCTATCCGCAAACGCTCGAAGCGTCACAATCGCCGCGAAACGGCACTAGTCGTCTTTCAGCCGCCGCCAGGGGGAATTGTGGTCGGGGCCGCGCGTGTAATCGTCGGCGCGCGAATAGTCGCTGTCGTCGAGATCGATGATCTTGTCGCGGCCGCGGGCGCGAAAGCCGCTGCTGAAGCTCGTCGCCATCACGATGCGGTTCTTGAGCAGGCGCCAGGCAAGATCCCGCACCGGCGGCAGCAGGAGCAGGATGGCGAAAATATCGGTGATGAAGCCGGGGATGATGAGCAGGATCGCCGCCAGCACGATCATCGCGCCATGCGCCAGCTGGCGGCTGGGATCGCGCCCGGCATCCATTTCCGCCCGCACCCGCGCCATGACGCCGAAACCCTGATGCCTGAGCAGCAGGCTGCCGGCGACGCTGGAAAGGATGACCAGCCCGACCGTTGCCAAAGCGCCTATTTCGCGGCCGACGATGACGAAGCCGGCGATCTCCAGGAGCGGCAGCAGGAGTAGGAACAGCGGGAAGAGTGAAACGCGCAAGTCTTTGGCCGATCGCTTTCTTCTTTTGCGGGCCTTCGGGCAATCGCCGCTGGCCCTGGCGCTCTTAGATAGGTATGGCTGCCTTTGATTTGAATGATTGCGCCCGCCGTTCTATATGCTTTGGGTGTTGAACGCTATGCGGCCGCCGCCTCTGTCAGGGCCCGGCGGTCCGGCCAGGACAGGGATCGAATTGGCGGAAGATATGGGTTTCTTCGACTTCGGCACGATTTTCTTCTTGATTGCGGCGGTTGTGATCTTCTTCCAGCTCCGCAACGTGCTGGGCCGTCGCACCGGAAACGAGCGCCCGCCTTTCGATCCCTATTCGGCAAGCCGCACGCCGGACGCGACCAAGAAGCCCGAAAATGTGGTGTCGCTGCCGCGCAAGCGCATGCCGGGTGAGACGGCGGCCGAGACCTATGCCGCGATCGACGCCTTCGCCAAGCCCGACAGCGATCTCAACAAGGGTCTGCGCACGATCAAGGACAACGACCCGTCCTTCGATCCGAAGACCTTCATCGACGGCGCCAAGATGGCCTATGAGATGATCGTCATGGCCTTTGCCGACGGCGACCGCAAAACGCTGAAGAACCTGTTGTCTCGCGAGGTCTTTGACAGCTTCGCCGCCGCGATCGGCGAGCGTGAGGCGAAATCGGAAAAGATCCAATCCTCCTTCGTCGGCATCGACAAGGTCGACATCGTCGCCGCCGAGATGAAGGGCACCGAGGCGCATATCACACTGCGTATCGTCAGCGAGCTGATTTCGGCGACCCGCGACAAGGTCGGCGCCGTCATCGATGGCGATCCCGAGAAAGTCGCCGAGGTCAAGGACGTCTGGACTTTCTTCCGCGACACCCGCTCGCGGGATCCGAACTGGAAGCTCGTCGCCACGGAAGAAGAAGATTGAGCCTGGGTGGCGGCTGTCATGTCGCTATCTTCCGCATTCAGCCAAACATCCTTTGACGGCCTGCCCGGCTGGGGCGAGGACGACCATCTGGCCGCCTTTGCGGCGTTCCGCCGCTCCGCCTTCCACGTGCCGGCCAAGCCCTATCGCACCGGTTCGCTCGGCGTCGCGTTCGATGCCTTTGCCGAGGCCTATGCCGAGGCGCGGTCGGCTTCGCCGGCGGACAGGTCCGAGGCGCGATCCTTCTTCGAGCGCCATTTCGTGCCTATGCTGGTGGCGGCGGACAGTGGCGGCGCCGGTCTCGTCACCGGCTTCTATGAACCGGAGGTCGAGGCCTCCCCGGTCAGGACCGAGCGGTTCACGGTACCGCTGCTTTCCCGTCCGGCCGACCTAATCGACATCGATGACAATAGCCGTCCAGCCGGCATGGACCCCTATCTTGCCTTCGCGCGCGAGACGCCGGCAGGTCCCGTCGAATACTTCGATCGCGCAGAGATCGAGCGCGGCGCGCTCTCCGACCAAAACCTCGAAATCGCCTGGCTCGCCGACAAGGTCGATGCCTTCTTCATCCATGTGCAGGGCGCGGCGCGGCTGACGATGACGGACGGCAGGCTCTGCCGCGTCACTTATGCCGCCAAATCCGGCCAGCGCTTTACCGGTCCGGGCAAGATCTTGAGCGAGCTCGGCGAAATCCCGCTTGCGAAAGTGACGATGCAGTCGATCCGCGCCTGGTTCAAGGCGCATCCCGACCGCGTCGACGAGATCCTGTGGCGGAACCGCTCCTACATCTTCTTCCGCGAGGCGCCGGTCGAGGATGCCGCGCTCGGCCCGATCGCCGCCGCCAAGGTGCCGCTGACGCCCGGTCGCTCCGTCGCCGTCGACCGGCTGCTGCATACGTTCGGCACGCCCTTTTACATCGATGCGCCGACGCTGACCGCCTTCGACCAAAAACCGTTCCGGCGGCTGATGATCGCGCAGGACACCGGCTCGGCCATCAACGGCCCGGCGCGCGGCGACCTTTTCGCCGGCTCTGGGGATGCCGCGGGCGAAATCGCCGGTGTGGTGCGCAACGCCGCCCACTTCTACGCGCTGGTCCCGCTCGGGCTGGTCAATGGGGTGCGCCGATGACGCGACGCGCCGACGAGCTCAGCGAGGACGACCGCATCCTCTGGAACCTGGTGGCGCGCACGACGCGGCCGCTGAAAGGCAAGACGGCGATCGAGATACCCGACATCGTCGAGCCGAAGCCGGCACCGGCGCCCGCGCCGGCCAACGGCGTTCCTACCGCCGCCGCCAAGCCGAAGCCGCAGCATGTCTCGCACGCGCTGGACGACCAAACGCTGCACAAGCTCGCCAAGGGCCGCCTGCCGATCGAGGGTCGCGTCGACCTGCACGGCATGACGCAGGACGAGGCCTATTCGCTGCTGCTCACTTTTCTGCATCGCGCGCATGCCGGCGGCATCCGCTATGTGCTGGTCATCACCGGCAAGGGCTCGTCCTCGGGTGGCGACGGCATCCTGCGGCGCTCCGTGCCGCACTGGCTGTCGACGCCGGCCTTCCGGCACCTGGTCTCCAGCCACGACCATGCCGCCCGCAACCATGGCGGCTCGGGCGCGCTCTATGTCCGGCTGAGGCGCACGCGTTGATGAGCAAGCCGGCATGACCCCGTTCGGCGAGAAGCTCAGGGCGCTGCGGGCCGAGCGCGGCGTCAGCCAGAAGGCGATGGCGCAGGCCATCGGCGTCAGCGCCGCCTATCTCTCGGCGCTCGAGCATGGCCGCCGCGGCGCGCCGACCTGGACGCTGATCCAGAAGATCATCGGCTATTTCAACATCATCTGGGACGACGCCGAGGACCTCGCCCGCCTCGCCGAAGCCTCGCATCCCAGGGTCAGGATCGACACATCGGGCCTGTCGCCCGCCGCGACCGAGCTGGCCAATCTTCTGGCCGAGAGCATCGAGAAGCTCGACGAGGCGCAACTGAGAAAGATTACCGCTTCGGTTCGGGCTGCGCTGCGCGGATAGTTGCCCGGATGAGGCAACCAACGTTGAAGGTTTCGAGAAGGCGAAGCCTCTTTTCGTCATCCTCGGGCTTTGACCCGAGGATCCATGCCGTGACCTTCGCCGAAGGGTGTAACGGAGCAAATTCTGCGCCGTCGAGACGCTCGAAAGTTACGGCATGGATCCCAGGGTCTGCGCCGCGTCGCTGCGCTCCTTGCTTCGCCCTGGGATGACGAAGCAGTGTGAGCCGAGACGTCGCGCCTACTGCACCGAGCCGACCAGCACCGCCTGGTCGTCGCGGATCGAGACCCAGCGGCCGGTGTTGTCGGTCGCCTGCCGCTTCAAATAGCGATAGCCGGTCGTGTCCCAGGCTTTGACCCTGTCGGTCAAATTGTCGAGGATGTAGTCACCCTTGTCGGTGCGCACCGTCAGCACCGAATGGCCTTCGCCGTCGGGCTTGCGCACCACGGTGATCAGGAGATCGGCAAGCGACATGCCCATGCGGTAGAGCTCGCGCCGCTTCTCCAGCACATAGTCCTCGCAATCGCCAAAGCCGTTGTCGGGATAGGTCCAGACCTCGTCCTTGCCGTAATTGTCGAGGTCGCTCATCGGCTTGACGGCGGCATTAACCTTGGCGGTGACGCTGACCAGCCTGCGCCAGAGCCCATCGGTCATACTGGCCGGCGCGAGATCAGTCGGGCGGATGTTGCATTCGCCGGGATGCGTCTTGCAGAAATCATAGTGCCCGATCGGTTGCGACGTGAGGCCGCCCGTGACCATGGCGCCCGCCGCCCATGCCGGCACCGCCCAATGAGCCGAAATCGCCAGCCCTGCGACTGCACACAAACGCAGCGTCCGCGCCATCGATGAGGAAGTCATTGTCCCCCGGGGTCCACCCTCGTTTCTTAACGAAACGTTAAAGGGGATTCACAGTGCGTGTCAATTAGAGACAAGGACTAGTTTGACGGGATGGTTACCCGCGCGATCCTGACAGCGGCACTCGCGCAACAGGGGCGCTTAAAGCCGCCCGGAACGGCTCAGCTTTTGATGGCAAGGGCATGAATCCCAGCCGCGGGGTACGTGCCGGGCAAGCATGCGCCCGCTCTTCGCTCAGCCCTTGGCGGAGCGGACCAGCTTCGGCTTCGCGGTTACCCGAGTCGAACGGCCATAGCTGGCGATGAAGTCGACGATGCGCGGCACGATCTCCGACCGGAAGCGCGAGCCGTTGAAGACGCCGTAATGGCCGACGGCCGGCTGCACGTAGTGGACCTGCCTGTCGGCCGGGATATTGACGCAAAGGTCGTGCGCGGCCTGGGTCTGGCCAAGGCCGGAAATGTCGTCGTTCTCGCCCTCGACGGTGAGCAGGGCGACATTGCGGATGACGCCTGGATCGATGGCCTCGCCGCGATGGGTCATCTCGCCCTTCGGCAAGGCGTGCCGCACGAACACGGTGTCGACGGTCTGCAGGTAGAACTCGGCCGTCAGGTCCATTACCGCCAGATATTCGTCGTAGAAGTCGCGGTGCTTCTCGGCGCTGTCGCCGTCATTTTTCACAAGGTGCATGAAGAAGTCCTTGTGGGCGATGATGTGGCGGTCGAGGTTCATGCTCATGAAGCCCGAAAGCTGCAGGAAGCCCGGATAGACCTCACGGCCGAAGCCGGGCACCGGCCAGGGCGCCTGCATGATGACGTTGTCGCGGAACCAGCCGATGCCCTTTTCCTCGGCCAGAAGATTGACCGCGGTCGGGTTGCGGCGCGTGTCGATCGGGCCGCCCATCAGCGTCATGGTCGACGGCACGAAGGGGTCGCCGCGCTTTTCCATCAGCGCCACCGCCGCCAGCACCGGCACCGAAGGCTGGCAGACCGCCATGACATGGGTATCGGGACCCAGCGCATGGAACATGTCGATGACATAGTCGATATAGTCGTCGAGATCGAAGCTGCCCTGCGCCAGCGACACCATGCGGGCATCGACCCAGTCGGTGATATGCACGTCGGCGTGGGGAAGCATCGCCTCGACCGTGCCGCGCAGCAGCGTCGCATAGTGGCCCGACA
This sequence comes from Mesorhizobium album, assembly GCF_033977205.1. Taxonomy (NCBI): domain Bacteria; kingdom Pseudomonadati; phylum Pseudomonadota; class Alphaproteobacteria; order Hyphomicrobiales; family Phyllobacteriaceae; genus Mesorhizobium; species Mesorhizobium album. The sequence continues at coordinate 121,918 of NZ_JAVIIW010000011.1, forward strand.
TCGGTGCCACGATCAGAAGCTTCGGATCGGGCTTGCGATCAGAAGGCAGTGAACGCTCGAAGCGGATGAGGTTGCAGAACGGCTTCGACCAGACGGTTCGTTCGGTAACGTCGACGCTCTTCCAGTCGACCACCGTCTTGGTCAGGCCGAATTGCGGCTTGCCGTAGCGGCGCGTCGTGCGCTCGAACAGTTCAGCGGCTGCCGCGACCGAGCGGCCGAGCGGTGTGTGCGAAACCGGATTGAGCGGGTTTGAATAGAAGAACCGCACCGCGTCGGCATAGAGACGGGCGGGCTGTAGCGCCGCATGGTTCAATTCGTAGAGCTGGTAGAACATCAAGAACCTCGCTGCTGCCTGACGACCGAAGGGACGACGAGCAGCGCCGAGCCTTGAATGTCTCGCAGTGAGGTTAACAAGATATTGTTGCGACGCAATAGGTCAACTGGCGTGACGAATGCTGCTTTGGTCCAAACTGTTGATAACCGGCGCCCCGCGGCGGAGCCGGCTCAATGTGCGCCGCCGCAATATGTAGGAAATGTGTCCGGCTCCCTCTTGCCGGACACTCAGACCATGATCCCGAACCTAGACGCGCGCCATGCAGACCGCGGTGTGGCCCGAGCCGATGAAGCCGAGCTGGGTAGCGGCGCCGCGGGAAAGGTCGAGCAGACGGCCCCTGACGAACGGTCCGCGATCGTTGATGCGCACGACGACGCTGCGGCCGTTGTCCTTGTTGGTGACCCTGAGCTTGGTGCCGAATGGCAAGCTGCGGTGGGCGGCGGTCAGTGCGGCGGGGTTCATGCGCTCGCCGGAAGCGGTTCGCGAATGTAGCGCGTACCAGGAAGCGCGACCGCATTGCGCGGCGGCTGAGGAGGCGGAAGAGGCGCCAGCCATCAGGCCAGCCGCGATCGTTGCCGCGACAAGCGCGGCGCGGTTGGTTTTCTTCATCTTTTAGGGGTGGGCTCCGTTTATAGACAACCCGCCGTAGGTGCTGAATGAGGCGGGAAATGCGGCGACCGTCTGGCGGTTCCATGGCAGTGGCACACGTTTGGAGTCGCCGCGAAACAGTTTGTCATGACATTTCCGGCATGCACCGGCGTATTCTTTGTGAAGACTGAGCCGATTTGCGGGAAGTGTTGAGTAGGATCGGCCGTCACTATGCAAGTAGAAGAGGGAGCGATTGCTTCGCGTCCTTTTGATCTTTTATTGCGCGTGCGTTCCGGTTGAAGATCGACTTTCCGGGGGGATTTCGCTGATGCGATTGATCAGGATTTTGCTGGCGCTGATCGTGCTGGCGATCGGCGTGCTGTGGTCGCTGCAGGGCCTCGGGCTGGTCCCGGGCAGCTTCATGACCGGCCAGAGGGAGTGGCTCTATATCGGGCTCATCACCATTCTGGTCGGCCTGATCGGCCTCCGCTGGGCAAACCGCTCGCGCATCTGAGGGAGGGAAGCCCCTTCTGCCACGGGGGAGAAGGGGGGTGCTGCTCCGCCTGCCTTCAGGCAGCCTTTGCCGCCGGCTTGGCCGTCTTGACGTGGGTCACGCTGCGGCGTCCGTCGACACTGACCGGCACATCGCCGTCGACAGTGGCGCGACGAACGATCCGGTGCTGGTCGCCATAGTCGTTCACCGCATAATGCTGGGTGGCCCGATTGTCCCAGATCGCGACGTCGCCGGCCTGCCACCGCCACCGCACGGTGTTCTCGGGCGTGGTCACGTAGCTCTGGAACAGCTCGTAGAGCTTTGCGGAGTCGCTCTTTGACAGGCCGACAAAGCGCTGGACGAAGTTGCCGAGCAGCAGCGAACGCTCCCCGGTTTCCGGATGCACGCGCACGACAGGATGCTCGGTTTCGTAGACGGTCGAGGTAAAAACCTCCTCGAAATGCTTTCTTTCCTCGGCGGTGGCGCGGGGCCGGACGGCGGCGTAGTCGTAGGCATTGCTGTGAATGGCCCAGAGATTGTCCGCCAACAACTTGAGCGGTGCCGGCAGGCTTTCATAGGCGGCATGGGTGTTGGACCAGATGGTATCGCCTCCGGCCGCAGGGATGACGACGCCGCGAAGCACGGAGAATTTCGGATAGGCGTCCACGAAGGTCACGTCCGTATGCCACTGGTCCGCGCGGCCGCCGCCGCGGCTGGAATCCAGATTGAGGATCGAAGCGGTGCCTGCCGCCGGCCCTTGCGTCGGATGGGGCACGAGATTGCCCAGGCGCCGCGCAAACAGTTCGTGCTCAGAATCGTCGAGATGGTCCTGGCCACGGAAGAAGACTACCTTGTGCTTCAAAAGAAGCTGATTGATCGCCGCGATAGTGGCGTCCGACAGGCTTCCGCCAAGGCGGATGCCCCTGATTTCGGCGCCCACACGGGCGGTCAGCGGAATGACATCGGCAGGCGGAATGACCTGATCGGCGGCGGCCAAATTGCTCATAGGTATCTCCTCGTTATTGGTTGGGGAAAGGACAGGTGTATCGAGGCCGATCACTGCGACCAGTACTGCCAGGCCCAGTAGAAACTCTCGTCGCGTGGCGGCAGGCGGCCGCGCTCTGCGTTGAGCTGGACCGGCGCCGGCGATCTGGGCGCGTCTTCCCGTGTTTGTCTGTCCTCATCAGGAAGGCGCAGAAGCCAGTGGCCGAGATGGGCGAAAAGCACTGCGGTGGAATGGGTCATCGTCATTCTCCTTGGCTCAGATCATTCCCGCCCCGCCCAGGGCACCAGCGCGCGTTCGACCCTGCGGATGACGAATTCCAGCGCAAACGCGATCGTCGCGATCACCAGGATGCCCATCACCACGACATCGGTGACCAGGAACTGCGCCGCCGACTGGATCATGAAGCCAAGCCCGCGCGTCGCCGCCACCAGCTCGGCCGCGACAAGCGTCGACCAGCCGGCGCCGAGCGCGATGCGCAGGCCGGTGAGGATCGAGGGCAGCGCGCTGGGCAGCACGACATGGCGCACGACCTGCCCGCGCGCAGCACCCAGCGAACGCGCCGCGTCGATGCGCTCGCGCGAGACGCCGCGCACGCCGGCGGCGGTCGACAGCGCCACCGGCGCCAGCATGGCGATCGCGATCACCAGGATCTTCGACGGCTCGCCGATACCGAACCAGATGACGATCAGCGGCAGGTAGGCGAGCGGCGGGATGGGGCGCAGGAATTCGAGCAGCGGATCGAACACGCCGCGCCCGATCCTGCTGATGCCGATGGCGAGCCCGACCGGAACGCCGATGACGATCGCCACGACCAGCGCCGCAAACACGCGCCAAAGACTCGCGGCAATGTGCTGGAGCAGCGTCGCATCGACGAAACCGTCGCGGGCGACCACGACGAACTTTGCCCAGACGGCGGCGGGCGAGGGAAGGAAGACCGGCGACACCAGCTGCAACTGGGCCGACACCGTCCAGGCGGTCAACAGGATGAGGATGGTGAGGGCGCTGATCAGCCGCGCCGAAATGCCGGAACGCTTGCGCCGCGGCCGCGACCACGGCACGGAGAACCCGTCGGTCTCGCCGGCTTTTGCCCCCGGACGCTCGGTATAGGCGCCGACGCTCATGCCGCCTCTCCTTCAAAGATCGCCTCGGTCAGGTCTGCGCGGGCTGCGGCAAAAGCCGGATCCCCCTTGATCGCGCGGATCGGCTCGCCGGTGGCATAGCGCCGGCCGAAATGCGTCTCGAAGGTCCGCACCACATGCCCTGGTCCAGGCGCCAGCACCACGATCCTGGTGGCAAGCACCAGCGCCTCCTCAATGCCATGCGTCACCATCAGCACGCCGGCGCGGCTTGCGGCCCAGAGGTCGAGCAGGGTCGTCTGCATGCGCTCGCGCGTCAGCGCGTCGAGCGCGCCAAGCGGCTCGTCGAGCAGCAGGAAGTTCGGCTCCGCGGCAAGCGCCCGCGCCAGGCCGACGCGTTGCCGCATGCCGCCGGAGAGCTCCCAGATGCGCTTGTCGCCGGCGCCGTCGAGCTTGACCAGCGACAGCAATTCGTCGGCGCGCCGCGCTCGCTTGTCGGCGCTCACGCCACGCAGCCTGAGCGCGAAAGCGACGTTTTCCCGCGCGGTCAGCCAGGGAAACAGAGCATCGTTCTGGAAGACGACGGCGCGGTCTGGTCCGGGCGCGGTGATCGGCCGGTCGCCGACCGTGGCCTGGCCGCGCGCGGGCTCGACCAGTCCGGCGGCGACGTTGAGCAGCGAGGTCTTGCCGCAGCCGGAGCGGCCGACAAGCACGACGAAGTCACCCTTACCGATATCGAGCGACACATGTTCGACCGCTGGCGCTGGCTGGCCGTCATAGTGGACGGTGATCTTGTCGAGCGTCAGATGCGGCATTGGGCTCAAGCCTCCGCTGCCAAAGCAATTCCAGGAAAAGTGTGAAGCGGTTGGGCTCGGCGACTTCGCCGCAGCCTTCCGTCCGGAATTGCGCCAAACCAAAGATCGGGTGCCTGCCCCGATGCCGCTCCTCGTAAGCGGTCCGGGACAGGCAAGCGCGCGGCCAGGGAAGAAGGGCCGCGCGAACGCTGAGTGCATCAGTTCGAGGCGAGCGCCTCGCTGGCATATTTCGATGTCACGTATTTCGAGTAATCGGGCAGCACCGCGTCGATCTTGCCTTGCTCCTTGAGGAAGGCGGACGTTGCCGCGATCGCCTTGACCGTGGCGCCGCCGAGGAACTTGTCCGAGGCCTGCTGGTCCAGCGTCGGGAAGACATAGCCCTTGAGCAGCTCCGGCACCTCTTCCAGCTTGGCGCCGGTGAGCTTGGCGATCTTGCCGGCCTCCGGCGAGGACACCGACCAGGTCTCGGGCTTGGCCAGGTATTGGGCATAGGCCTCGCCGGTCACCTTGACGAAGTCGCGCACGGCTTCCGGGTGCTTGTCGGCGAAGTCGGTGCGGACGATCCAGGCGTCGAATGTCGGTGCACCCCAGGCTGCCACTTGCGCGGAATCGAGCACCACCTTGCCGGAGGTCTTGATCTGGCCGAGCGCCGGATCCCAGACATAGGCTGCGTCGATGTCGCCGCGCGCGAAGGCGGCGGCGATTTCCGGCGGCCTGAGGTTGAGGATCTCGACCGACTTCGGATCGACGCCTTCATGCTTCAGCGCCGCAAGCAGGCTGTAATGCGTGGTCGATACGAACGGCACGGCCACCTTCTTGCCGGCGAGATCGGCGATTTTCTCGATGCCGGCGCCGTTGCGGGCGACCAGCGCCTCGGACGGACCGATTAGCCCGACCACGAAGATGGTCTGGATCGGCAGCTCGCGGCTGGCGGCCGCGGCCAGCGGGCTCGAGCCGACATAGCCGATATCAACCGAGCCGGAGGCGACCGCCGCGATCACATCGGCGCCGGAATCGAACTTGCGCCAGTCGATCGCGGCTTTGGTCGCTTTTTCATAGGCGCCGTCGGCCTGCGGCACTTTCGAAGGCTCGACCACCGTCTGGTAGCCGATGGTGATCTTGAGGTCTTCAGCCGCGGCCGGGCCGAGCAGGGCAGCACCCCCAAGGGCCGCCGACGACAGAAGCAGAATGCGTCGCGAAATGGTCGACATGAAAGGCTCCGTTCAAAGGAGAAAACCGGATTGCCTTTCTATCGTCTGTTAATTCTATCGGGTTTGTAGAGTTAAATCCTTCCAACAACGCAGGTTTTGTTGGAAAAGTGTCGCCAGATATCGACGGAACGGGCGCAAAAGGATGGTCGCGGGTGCTTGGTGGCCGGAGCCTCTCGGAGATTGGCTGAGCCGTCCCTTCTGTCGTCATCACGACCAGCTTGGCACATTCGATGCCGCAAGGGGCCGTCCACCCATCATTCTAGGGCGGAGCAAGGAGCGAACGCGCGCAGACCCCAGGATCATGCCGTGACATGCGGGCGCCGCCACGGCGCAGGACTTAATATGCTGCACGCGACAGATACTGCTCCGCCGCATTCCTCGGCCAAAGTAACGGCATGGATCCCAGGGTCTGCGCTCCGCTTCGCGTCGCTTCGCCCTGGGATGACGAAGCCGATCGATGCGCTGGGGGTCAGGGACGGAGAGGCCGCTGCGAACGAAAATCCGCGTGTCACCTTTCCCGGATAAATCTGTGCCCCAGATAGCGGCGGAATTGAAACGGGATTCCGTGTGCGACTGGTTAAGTATAGTAACCTTATCGACATTAGGGAGAGAGAACGATGCGCGACCATCTGAATTGCATACCGCCAGTCGTTCGTGGCGCCGGCCTGACGGCCACGCCATCGGCTGCTTCGTCGCGGCCGGCGTTGGCCGCCTAGGCCCGATCGCGGCTCCTCGACAGCTCCTGAATCTCACCATGATTGGACGCGGCAACTCGATCATCATTGTCGGCGGCGGCGCCAGCGGCGTCGTGATGGCCGCGCATCTGCTCAAATCGTCCAATCCGGATCTGCGCGTCACGCTGATCGAGAAGCGGCCGCATTTCGGCCAGGGCATGGCCTATTCGACGCTGCTTTCCGCCCATGTGCTCAATGTCAACGCCTCCGGCATGAGCGCCTATGCCGACGACCCAAGCAATTTCGCGCGCTGGGTGCTGGAGCGCGGTCTCGCCAAACCGGACCAGGGACCGTTCTACGCGCCGCGCAGCCTCTATGCCCGCTATCTGAAGGAATTGCTCGACGATCTCGAGGAACGGGAGCGCGACACCGGAAGGCTGCGCCTGATTCGCGAGGAGAGCCTGTCGATCTCGCCGACCTCGGCAGGCGTCGAGGTGGCCTTGGCCAACGGCACCAGCGTCGTCGGCCATCTTGCCGTTTTGGCCACCGGCCATGACGAGCAGCCGGGCGCCTTCCAGGGTCGCGCCATCCGCATGGGCTCGGATGCCGACACCGCGCTCGAGCCGCAAGCTTCGGTGCTGGTGCTCGGCACGGGCCTCAGCATGGTCGACGCTTTCCTGTCGCTGCAGCAACGCGGCCATCGCGGCGAGATCGTTGCCGTGTCGCGGCGCGGCCTGCTGCCCTCGCCGCACCGCAAGGGCAACCCGATCAAGCTCGACGTCGCCGACATTCCGCTCGGCACCCAGCTCTCCTATTTCGTTGGCTGGTTTCGCAACCTGATCCGCGAGAACCAGAAGGCCGGCGGCGACTGGCGCGATGTCGTCGACGGTCTGCGGCCCTTCAACCAGAAGATCTGGCAGAACTGGCCGTCCTCGGCCAAGCGCCGCTTTGTCGAGCACACCAAGGCCTGGTGGGACATCCATCGCCACCGCATGGCGCCGGAGGTCTATGAGCGCGTCACCGAAGCGGTCGACTCAGGCCGCATCCGCCTCGTCGCCGGCCGGGTTGTGGACATCGAGGAGAACGATGGTTTTGCCGTAAAAATCCAGCAGCGCGGCACGCAGGCGCTGGAGGCGCTCGAAGTCGCCCGCATCTATGACTGCATGGGCATTGCCCGCGACATCTCGAAGACGTCGAACGGGCTCGTGCGCTCGCTTGTCGAGCGCGGCCTGGCGCGTCCCGACCCGCTTCGCCTCGGTCTCGATGTCACCGCCAGATGCGAGCTGATCGCGGCCGACGGCACGGTGTCGTCAAAGCTCCTCGCCGTCGGCCCGCTGACGCGCGGCACCTTCTTCGAGATCGACGCCATTCCCGATATCCGGGTCCAATGCGCCAGGCTCAGCAAGCAGTTGCTGGGCTAAAAGCATGTCTCCCGAAGTGGGAACCGGTTTCGGGATAAAGACATGCGTAAAATCAAAGACCTAAAGCGCATGGAGCGAATCTGAAAGATCGCGACGCGCTTTAGGCTCCAGGTTGACCTTCAGCCGCCAAGCGCCTCGCAGACGGCCCGCGCGGTTTCGGCTCCGGAAAAGTTCTGCTGGCCGGTGATGAGATTGCCGTCTCGCACGGCAAAGCCGCGCCATAGGCCTGCCTGGACATAGTTGGCGCCGATCGCCTTGAGCTCGTCTTCGATCCGCCACGGCATCAGATGCTTGCCGCGTTCGAGCGCGCCCATTTCCCAGGTGGCGTTGTCGGCAAAGTCCTCCTCGATGTTGGCAAAACCCGTGACGGTCTTGCCGGCCGCAAGCAGCGTTCCGTCGGCGCGCCTGGCATAGCGCAGGATGGCGGTGCCATGACAGAGCGCAGCCGCCACCTTGCCGGCCTCATGGAAAGCGACGAATGTCTGCTGCAGACCGGTCGCGCGCTCATAGGTGAACATCGGCGACTGGCCGCCGGCGACGACGATCGCGTCGAAGCGCTCGACGTCGATCTCCGAAACCGGCCGCGTGTTGTCGATCAGGACCGAGAGTTTCGGGCTCGAAATGAAGCCGAGCGAGATGAGGTCGGTTTCGGAATAGCCTGACGGATCGCGCGGGTCGCTCAGCGCATCGGCCTCGCACTTGCCGCCGTCGGGCGAAAAGATCTCGACTTGATAGCCGCGTTCGGTGAAGGCGAACCAGGGATGGGTAAGCTCGCTCCACCAGAAGCCGACCGGCCATCCGGTCGTGGTCGAGACGGCCGGATTGGCGATGACGATCGCCACGCGTTTCGGCTTGCGCGCATTGACTGGGTTCGGGTCCCGCAAACTCATGATGGCTCCTCCTCTGTGAAGTCTATGCCGGGCAAAGCATGCCGTCGCCTCGCCACATGGCCGGGTAATTTCTGCTTTCGCCACGCTCGGCCCTTGCCTAGGATTTGGCGCATGACACAACGCGGTAGACTGTATGGCTGTCCGGTCGAGTTCGCTCTCGACGCACTCGGCGGCAAGTGGAAGACCGTGATCCTGGCGCGCATAAAGGAAAAGCCGATGCGCTATTCGGAACTGCGCCGGCTGATCCCCTCGCTCTCCGACAAGATGCTGACGCAGCGCCTCGCCGATCTCGTCGAGATCGGCTTCGTGACGCTCGAGACATCGCCCGACGGCAAGGGGCGCTACGCCCTGACCGGGCGCGGACGCGATCTCGCCACGGCGCTCCAGGCGCTCTACGATTGGGGCAGCGTGCATGGCCGCGCCGAAGGCGTGCGCTTCCGCACCGATATCGACGCAGCTGCCTAAAGCGCGTCGCGATCTTTCAGATTCGCTCGTGCGTTTTAGGTCTTTGATTTTACGCATGTCTTTGTCCCGAAACCGGTTCCCACTTTCGGGAGACATGCTCTAGCCGAGCATCAAGCCGCATCGGCGAGCGCGCCGCAAAAGCCCGCGACATCGGTGACGACCGCTTCGCCGAGGAAGCGAAGCGTCGCCATCGAGCGGTCGCGCGCTTCCTGGTTGCCGAAGCCGCAGGCGTCCTCGATCACTACGGCCGCAAAGCCGTTATCGGTCGCCTGCCGCACCGTCGGCTCGATGCCTATCTCCATGGCGATGCCGGCAAGCGCCACAGCCCGCACGCCGCAATCGCGCAACGCAAGGCCGAGCGAAGTGGAATCGAAGGCCGACATGGTCAGCTTGTCGAACACAGCCTCGTCCGGGCGCGGTGCGAGCTCGGCTACGATCCGCGTCGCTTCGGCGTCGCGCAGAAACCAGGGCTCTACCGCAGCAGGGTCGCCCTGCCGCTGCCACGCCATGGCGGTGCGCAACTGCGTGGCGCCCATCCATTTCTTCGGCAGCGACAGATGGCGCGTGAACGCCACCCGCATGCCGGCCGAGCGGGCTGCTTCGAGCACGGTGACTGTGCGTTCGATGATCGTCGCCGCGCCTGCGACCTGGCGGCAGATGCCGACCTGCATGTCGTAGACGACCAGCGCCATGCGGCGCGGATCGCACCATTCGGCCAGGCTGGTCGGGATCTCGATGCCTTCATTTGAGTGGATCATGCCGCCGTCCGATCCCAGGGCTTGGCGATGTCGACGGTCGGGTCGAACAGGAATTCGAGCGGCAGCGGCGCGTCGAAGGCGATGAAATGCCATTCCAGCAGCCCGGCCTTGGACAGCGGGAAATCGTCAGTGTAGCGCCTGGCCTCCTCGACGCTGTCGAGCTCGAAGACGATGATGACGCCGCCGACGTCGGCGCGCGCATAATTCTCGCGCACGATGCCTGCCTTCCAAAGCCGCCAGACATTCGAGACCTCGTCGCGCAGATAGGGCCTGAGGTCGTCGAGCGTGACGCCGGGCTTGAAATTGTCATAGGCAAGAATCTTCATCGGCTACTCCTTGCATTGGCCCCGCGCAGCGTTCGGCTAGCATGTGGGAATCGGCCGCGGCAACGAACGACATGGTTCGTTGAATCATCGCGGCGGTTGGCCTCTGTGCTGGTGGGTCGGCTCCCAGGGAGGAACGAGAAGACCAGGCGGCGGTTGAGTGAGGGCCGGACTTGGGCACCGAAATTTCTGAGGTTCGGCGGGACAGGGGGGTGTGAAGGAACGCGACATAGATAGTCGATCCCCAACCACCCTTCTCGTCAGGCCCTTCGCGAAATTCCATTCCCCCACTCGCCGCCGGATTGGCACGATCTATCTTCTTTCCAAGCCAAAAGGGCTGGAAAAGACGCTCCTGTGTGATGCGTGAAGCCGGAATGGATTCCGGCCGGCATCATGCGCGAGATTGTAACTGGTCACCCGCGTCGAGCTTGCTTCCATGGAGGGCCCCGAGATGAGCGTGCACAGGAAAGCGGCGCCGGACGGCGCGGAAAGCAATTTGTCACGGCTACGGCCGCCTTACGCCTCGGTGCTCGACCTGATCGGCCAGACGCCGATCGTTGAGCTCACCAAATTCGACACCGGCAAGTGCCGGCTGTTCATCAAGCTCGAAAGCCAGAACCCCGGCGGCTCGATCAAGGACCGCATCGCGCTGTCGATGATCGCGGCGGCCGAGAAGGCGGGCCAGCTGAAGCCCGGCGGCACCATCGTCGAGGCCACCGCTGGCAACACCGGCCTCGGCCTCGCCCAAGTCGGCATTCCCAAGGGCTATCGCATCATCCTCGTCGTGCCCGACAAGATGTCGCGCGAAAAGATCCAGCATCTGCGCGCTTTAGGCGCCGAGGTGCGCATGACCCGCTCCGACGTCGGCAAGGGCCATCCCGAATATTATCAGGACATGGCGGAAAAGATCGCCGCCGAGCTGCCCGGCGCTTTCTATGCCAACCAGTTCGCCAACCCGGCTAACCCGCTGGCGCATGAAACCACCACAGGCCCGGAAATTTTCACCCAGCTCAATGGCGACGTCGATGCGGTGGTGGTCGGCGTCGGTTCCGGCGGCACCCTTACAGGTGTCGGCCGCTTCTTCGCGAAAGCCTCGCCAAAGACCGAGATGGTGCTTGCCGATCCGGTCGGCTCGGTGCTGGCGCCGCTGATCAAGACCGGCAAGATGGAAGAGGCCGGCAGCTGGACCGTCGAAGGCATCGGCGAGGATTTCGTCCCGCCCAATGCCGATCTCTCGCTGGTCAAAAAGGCCTATTCCATCACCGACAAGCAAAGCATGCTGGCGGTGCGCGATCTGCTGTCCAAGGAAGGCATCCTCGCCGGCTCATCCTCCGGCACGCTTTTGTCGGCGGCGCTGCGCTACTGCCGCGAGCAGACCTCACCCAAGCGCGTTGTCACCCTCGTCTGCGACAGCGGTAACAAATACCTGTCGAAGGTGTTCGACGATTTCTGGCTGGCCGAGCAGGGCCTTGCCGAGCGCGAGCAGCATGGCGACCTGCGCGATCTCGTTATGCGCACCTACCGCACCGGCGACACGGTCTGGGTCGGCCCTGACGAAAGTCTGCTCAATGCCTATGGTCGCATGCGCCGCTCCGATGTCTCGCAGCTCCCGGTGCTGGATAACGGCAGGCTGGTCGGCATCGTCGACGAGAGCGATATCCTGGCCAAGGTCGACGGCCCCTATGACGGCCGCTGGGACCGCTTCAATGCCCCGGTGCTCACGGCCATGACTTCGACCTTGCACACGCTGCAGGCCAGCCAGACGCTCGACGCGCTGCTTCCCGTCTTCGACCGCAACGAGGTCGCCATCGTCTTCGACGGCGACGAGTTCATCGGCCTGATAACCCGTATCGACCTGATCAACCATCTGAGGCGCCGCGCAAAATGACCACATCCGGCAGGAACCGCCTGGCCTTCTCCACCCGCACCATCCATGGCGGCCAGAGCCACGATCCGACCACCGGCGCGGTGATGGTGCCGATCTACGCCACCTCGACCTATGGCCAGCAGTCGCCCGGCGTGCACAAGGGTTTTGAATATGCCCGCAGCCAGAACCCGACGCGCTTTGCCTTCGAGCGCGCCGTCGCCGATCTCGAAAGCGGCACGAAGGCCTTCGCTTTCGCCTCGGGCCTTGCCTCGATCTCGACCGTGCTGGAGCTGCTCGATGCCGGCGCCCATGTGGTGGCCACCGACGACATTTACGGCGGCACCTTCCGGCTGATGGAGCGGGTGCGCAAGCGCTCGGCCGGCCTGCAGGTGAGCTTCGCCGACTTCACGGACCTCGCCGCCGTCGAAGCCGCGATCCGGCCGGAAACAAAACTGCTTTGGGTCGAAACGCCGACCAATCCGCTGCTGCGCATCGTCGATCTTGAAGCGGTCGCTTCGCTGGCCAAGCGCAAGGGCCTGATCACGGTCGCCGACAACACTTTCGCCAGCCCCTACATCCAGCGGCCGCTGGAGCTCGGCATCGATATCGTCGTGCATTCGACGACGAAATACTTGAACGGCCATTCCGATATGGTGGGCGGCGTGGCGGTGGTCGGCGACGACAAGGATCTCGCCGACCGGCTGAAATTCCTGCAGAACGCCATCGGCGGCATTTCCGGCCCATTCGACAGTTTCTTGGCGTTGCGCGGCATCAAGACCCTGGCGCTGAGGATGGAGCGCCATTCCGCCAATGGCCTGAAGATCGCCCAGTGGCTCGAAGGCAGGAAGGACGTCCGCCGCGTGATCTACCCCGGGCTTGCCAGCCACCCGCAGCACGAGATCGCAAAACGCCAGATGCATGCCTTTGGCGGCATGATCTCGGTCGATCTCGACCGCGATCTTGCCGGCACCAAGCGCTTCCTCGAACGCACGCAGCTCTTCACGCTGGCCGAAAGCCTCGGCGGCGTCGAAAGCCTGATCGAGCATCCGGCGCTGATGACGCATGGCTCAATCCCGTTCGAAAAGCGCGGGGCTATCGGCATCTCCGATTCGCTGGTGCGGCTGTCGGCCGGTATCGAGGACGGCGATGACCTGATCGCCGATCTGGAGCAGGCTTTACAGGGCTGACTGGCCCATAAGTCCGGGCTTTGCAATTTCCGATTACACTTTACAGTGTGCCGGCTTGCGATCTCCGGAGGCGTCATGCGCGTGATCGTGTTGGGTGGCGGCGTTGTCGGCGTCACCACTGCCTATCAGCTGCAGAAGGACGGGCACGAGGTCGTCATCCTCGAGCGCCAGCCGCAAGTCGCCGCCGAGACCAGCTGGGGCAATGCCGGCATGATCGCGCCAGGCCATTCCTTCGTCTGGTCGTCGCCCAAGGCGCCGATGATCCTGCTGAAGTCGTTGGTGCTGAAGGACCAGGCGCTGCGCTTCAGGCTGTCGGCCGATCCCAGGCTCTACAGCTGGTCCTGGCTGTTCCTGATGGAATGCACGGCTGACAAGGCCAGGCGCAACACGCTGCTCAAGCACCGCCTTGCCGCCTATTCGCAATCGGTCCTGCATGAGGTCATCGCCGACGAGCAGATAGACTACGACCGCAACGATCGCGGCATCCTCTATTTCCACCGCAGCCAGCAGGCGCTCGACAAAGGCGTCGAGCACATGAAGCTGCTCGAATCCGACGGGCAGGAGATCAGGGTGCTCGACCGCGACGGCGTCATCGCGCTCGATCCTTCGCTGGCCTCCGCCAGGGACAAGATCGCCGGCGGCATCTATTGCCCGACCGACGAGACCGGCGATCCGGCGAAATTCACCCGGGCGCTCGCGGCCAAGGTCGCCGAACGCGGCGGCGAAATCCGCACCGGTACGACCATCACCGGCATCGAGACCTCGGGCGACGGCGTGACCCAGGTGCGGACCGACAAGGGGAGCGTGAAGGGCGATGCCTATGTTCTGGCGCTCGGCTCCTACAGCCCGCTGATGGCAAAAACGATCGGCATCAGCCTGCCGATTTACCCGATCAAGGGCTATTCGCTGACCATTCCCGTCGGCAACCGGCCGCATCCGCCGACCATCGCTTCGGTGGACGAGCACAATCTGGTTGCCATCTCGCGTTTCGGCGACCGCATCCGCGTCACCGCCACGGCGGAATTCGCCGGCTACGACACCAGCCACAAGCCGGCCGATTTCGCCTTCATGAAGGGCGTGACGCAAGAGCTTTATCCGGAAGGCGCCGACTATGACCGCGCCGAGATGTGGGCGGGCTTGAGGCCGATGACCCCGAACAATCTGCCCGAATTCGGACGGCGCCGCCTTGGCAACCTCTATCTCAACACCGGGCATGGCCATATCGGCTGGACCATGTCGCATGGCTCGGCCCGCATCACCGCCGACCTCATCGCCGGCTGCCGGCCGGCAATTTCCATGGATGGACTTTTGAACTGAACGCGCGGGTCCCGGACCGGATCCGACCGAGAAAGGGAATGCCATGTCTGTCAGCGCAGCTGCTACCCGCCTTCAATCTTCGGGACCGGTCGATCCCAGGCCAGTCGATCTGGGCATCTTGCCGTCCGAGCTCGACGGCGGCCTTGCCGCGCGCGCGGCGATCGGGCTTGCGATTCTCGCTACCGACCAGACGCTGGAGCACGAATTCCGCGCGCTGATCCGAATTCCGGGCGTCGCCTTCTACGAGGCCCGCCTCTTCAACGACAACGACATCACGCCGGAAACGCTGCGCGCCATCGGCCCGCGGATCGCGCCGACCGTCGACCTCATCCTGCCCAGCATTCCGCTCGACGTCGTCGGCTTCGGTTGCACCTCGGCGACCATGACGCTCGGCGAGGAGGCCGTGTTCGCCGAGATCAGGAAGGCACGGCCGGGCGTCGCCTGCACCACGCCGGTGACGGGCGCGCTTGCCGCCTTCAAGGCGCTCGGCGCCAAGGGCATCGGGCTGCTCACGCCTTACGCGCCCGAGATCAACCAGGGCCTGGTCCGCTACTTCACCGGACGCGGGCTCGACATCGCCGCCGTCGCCACTTTCGACCGGCGCGACGACCGCGAAGCGGCCCGCATCTCGCTTGCCTCGATCGAGGCTGCAGCCGAGCGCATGGCGGCGGCGCCGGGCGTGGACGCGATCTTCATCTCCTGCACCAGCCTGCGCGTCGCCGAGGCGGTGGCTGAGCTGGAACGGCGCATCGGCATTCCCGTCACCTCCTCGAACCACGCCATGGCCTGGCACTGCCTGCGGCTTGCCGGCATCGATGATGTCGTGCCGGCCGGCGGCAGGCTGTTTGCCCTGAAAGCCGGCTGACCGCCCGCATGCAGCCCCGAATTCCGCGCATTAACGGAATCGGAAGGAGTTGTTTAACCGTTCGCTACTATGTCCCGCCTCGGGGGCATGACAGAAGTGAGCACGATGAGCGACAGCCCCGAAAAGCGCAACGAATGGCGCGCCATACTCTACGTCCAGGCCCGTGTTGCCGTGCTGTTTGTGCCGATCCTTCTCAGCCTTCTCATCATAGGCTTCCTCGCCGGCAACGACCGCGATCCCGGCGCCATCGACCGGACCGTCACCAGCTCGGTGAAATAGAAGGCTGGCCGTTGGCCTCTGCCCGCTTCATCCACTTTTGCCGGTGGATTGTTCCTTTGGTCTGATTGCCTCACGCAGATCGGCGAGAGAGATCACCAGCGTCATGGGATCGAGGGGCGAGGGGTCGAACCCAAGCGCCGTGTAGTAGCTTCGCGCTTCATCCGAGATGGCGTGGACCAGGATGCCGCGGATGCCGAGCGAGCCTGCAGCATTCATCACCCTGCGTGCTGCATCCTGGACGAGCGCCCTGCCGATTCCTTGTCGCTGACAGGAAGTGTCGATTGCGAGACGAGCAAGAATTGCTCCCGGAGCCGGATCGGGCATATTGCGCCGAAACCGCCCCGGCACATGGCTGGCAATGACGCCGCCCGAAGCGAGCGCGTAGTAGGCGACAACCTTGTCGTCCTTGCAAGTGACGAAGGTGCGT
Organism: Mesorhizobium album; assembly: GCF_033977205.1. Lineage (NCBI taxonomy): Bacteria > Pseudomonadati > Pseudomonadota > Alphaproteobacteria > Hyphomicrobiales > Phyllobacteriaceae > Mesorhizobium > Mesorhizobium album. The sequence continues at coordinate 137,914 of NZ_JAVIIW010000011.1, forward strand.
GTCGCGCCACTGTCCTGGTTGGGGAGTGCTCGGCGTTTGACCCAGTCATCCGACGCCGGAACGCCGGATGAAAAAGACGAAAGGTCGTGGCCACGATCCAGCGGTACCGGCGCCTGGAGCGTCACTTGGTTTCCCATGGCAGTGGCGCGTTCATCAGCTTGGACAGTCGCTCGTTCGACTTGGCCGGCACATCGAGCAGAGCAAGGAATTCGGCATAGGCTTCCGGCGAAACCTTGATAAGCGTGCGCTCGAGCAGCGTGTCCTCAGCCATACGCCGGGCAGCGTCGAGGATGAAATCCGTTCGGGTCTTGCCGAGCGTCCGCGCGGCTTCGTCGATCAAGCCGCGCTCCTCGGGCTTGATGCGCATGTTCAGCGTGCTTCTCTTCGAAGCGTCTGGAGATTCGTGCTTCATTGTTCAAGAGTAGTAGCTTGTAATGACGTTGTCATTATAGTGAGAGTAGGTTTTGTTTACGTCGGGATGAATGCAGACGCCATAAAAGGCTTTGTGGAGCGATATAGACAAGAGTCGAGTGCAGAGCAAACCGCAAAAGTCGGTCATCCGCCCTAATTTGCTCATCTATCATCCTGCTCGGTCATCGCTAGCGTTATATATTAGGTATCGCTTCATTACGGCGTGCTATCGTGGTGCCGCCGATCATCAAAACACTATTTCAGATATAACTACAATAACGGAATTTTAACTGTTTCGATTAAGGTCTTCAAAATTGTTTCTTCATAGTTTGAGCAAGTCACTAACGGCAACGAGAGAATCGTCCAATGCTCAAACTAATCAAGCGCTTCAAGAACGACGAATCCGGCGCGACGGCTATCGAGTATGGCTTGATCGCGGCGCTGATCGCACTGGCAATCATGGTCGGAGCAAGCTCGCTCGGCGGGGCGTTGAACACCAAGTTCTCGCTGATAGCCGACTGCGTTAAGGACCCGAAATCGGCTGGATGTCCACAATAAGTTCTGCCCACGTGTTACAGCACGGGCTTTGGGGCCGCCTTCGGGCGGCCTTTTTTTACGCCGCGCCGGGAACCCAGGGCGTCTCAAACAAATCTTGGGATCGGGCCATTCTGCGGCGTTGTCCGCTCGCCAAGGTCGATGAACACCTCATCGACATAGCACCAGCCCCAGCCTTCGGGCGGATCGTAGCCCTCGATGATTGGATGCTGGGTGGCGTGGAAATGCTTCGTGGCGTGGCGATTGGGCGAGTCGTCGCAGCAGCCGACATGGCCGCAGGTGCGGCAGAGCCTGAGATGCACCCACCAGGATCCGCTCTTCAGGCATTCCTCGCAGCCGAGCGCGCTCGGCGTCACGTCTTGGATGTCGTCCGTATGCCTGCATTCGTCCATTACGATCTCCTCGCCAATTCGGCGTGACCGGCACGGCTGCCATTCTGCGCAAGATAAGCATGCAACGCCGCCACGACCTGGGCGCCTTCGCCGACAGCGGCGGCGACGCGCTTGGTCGAGCCGCAACGAACGTCGCCGATGGCGAACACGCCGCTGCGGCTGGTTTCCATCAAGCCGTGTCCCGGCGCCACGTCCGGTCCGGTGCGCACAAAGCCCTTGGCGTCGAGCGCCACCTCGCAATTAGCCAGCCAGTCGGTGTTCGGGTCGGCGCCGATGAACAGAAAGAGATGGCGGATGGGGCGCGTCGTCGCCACGCCGCTCGCGCGGTTGCGCCAGCGCACCTGGTCGAGACTGCCTTCGTGGCCGTCGAGCGCCTCGATCTCGGTCTCAGTCAGCACCTCGATGTTGGGCTGCGCCTCGATGCGCTCGACCAGATAGCGCGACATGGTGGTGTCGAGGCTGTCGCGCCGCGCCAGAAGCGTGACCTTGCGTACCTGGCTCGCCAGATAGACTGCCGCCTGGCCGGCCGAATTGCCGGCGCCGACCAGCGCCACCTCCTGGTTCCGGCAAAGCCGCGCCTCGATCGGCGAGGCCCAGTAATGCACGGAGGTTCCCTCGAATTGAGCGAGATTGGCAATGTCGAGGCGGCGGTAGCGCGCGCCACTGGCGATCACCACCGTGCGGGCGCGTACGGTCTCGCCGTCGCCGACGTCGAGCCGGTAGCCGGACATGTCGCCGGCGGCGCCCAGAAGCTTCGCCTCGTCCGGAATCACCATCTCGACTCCGAACTTTTGCGCCTGGTTGTAGGCGCGCGCCATCAGCGCCATGCCTGTGATGCCGGTCGGGAAGCCGAGATAGTTCTCTATTCGTGAGGACGCGCCCGCCTGGCCGCCGAAGGCGCGGCAGTCGAGCACGATCGTGGACAACCCCTCCGAACCGGCATAGACCGCGGCGGCCAGCCCCGCGGGTCCGGCGCCGACAATGGCCACGTCGTAGACTTTGCTGGTATCGACCGGCCGCAGTAGGCCGACGCAGCGGGCGAGGTCGTTTTCGCCCGGATTGTGCAGCAGCTTGCCGTCGGGACAGAGCACGATCGGCAGATGGTGCGGATCGACATGAAAACGCTCGATCAGTGTCTTGGCGCAAGGGTCGGTGTCGGAATCGAGCGCGCGGTGCGGCAGGCCGCTGCGGGTAAGAAAACCCTGCAGCCGCAGCACGTCGCCATTGCCGGGAGGGCCGATGACGATCGGCCCGCTGATGCCGCTCTCGAGCAGGCCGACGCGACGCAGGATCAATGCCCGCATGATCCGCTCGCCAAGGTTCGCCTCTTGCACGATCAGGTCGCGCAGGCGTTGCGAGGGGATGACAATGGCTTCGACCGACCCGGTCGCCTCGGCATTGACCAGCGACGGCCGGTTCGAAAGCTGCGCCAGCTCGCCGATGAAGTTGCCAGGACCATGGGTGATGATCGCCTCGCGCGGGCCAAGCCCGCTGGCCTGCGTGATGTCGACCTTGCCCGACAGGATAACGATCAGCCCTGGCGAGATCGTGCCGGCCGTGACGATATGCTCGCCGGCGGCATAGGCGCGCGCGTCACCGAAGCGGCGCATGCGCTCGATGTCCGCATCGGTCAGGACGGGGAACATCTGGTCGCGACGGGCGGCGATGGTCGGGCTGACGGAAGGGGCCATGGGCGGACCGTAGCGTTATGGTCGCTGGGTTTGAAGCGGTTTGTTCGGCGACTGGCCGGAAGGGGAGGTCGGCTGACGGCCTTCGGGGGGCTGAAGGCTGATCTCGAACGGTGTGATTGCTGCCGGATAAGGCTGGTCCCGTTGGCAGTCGGGATAAATGGTGCCCAGAAGAGGACTCGAACCTCCACTCCTTGCGGAACACGGACCTGAACCGTGCGCGTCTACCAATTCCGCCATCTGGGCTGGTGCGGGCTCATGTAAGCGGGCGAACGATGCCTGTCAACGCGCTTTTTTTGTCGGCGTCGGCTCTCTCCGTTCCCAGCGTCGCGCTGCCCCTCACCTGCCTGCCGGCATCCTCTCCCCGTAAACGGGGCGAGGGACGCTTTCATCGCCGGCTTCGCCAACCGTCGGCGTTGCAGGAATGGCGCCAGGGTCGCGGCCAGCCTCTTTCTCCCCGTTCACGGGGAGAAATGCCCGGCAGGTCAATGAGGGCGGCGCCAACTTTGGAAATTGGCCGTTTTCCGGTTGAAGCGATCCGTAGCCAAACCGCCGGCTTCAACCCTCAAGCACTTCCTTCTTCGCCACCGTCGAATCGGCGTTGAGCTTGTAGATCACCGGCACGCCGGTGCCGAGCTCGAGCTTGACGATCTCCTCGCCGCTCTTACCGTCCAGCGCCATGATCAGCGCGCGCAGCGAGTTGCCGTGGGCGGCCACCAGCACCGTTTCGCCGCGCAGCACATGCGGCTGCACGTCGTGCAGGTAATAGGGCCACACGCGCGCGCCGGTGTCTTTCAGGCTTTCGCCGCCGGGCGGCGCCACGTCGTAGGAGCGGCGCCAGATATGCACCTGCTCCTCGCCCCATTTCTTGCGCGCGTCATCCTTGTTGAGGCCGGAGAGGTCGCCATAGTCGCGCTCGTTGAGCGCCTGGTCGCGGATGGTCTCGAGGTTGCTCTGGCCGACCACGTCGAGGATGATCTGGCAGGTCTTCTGCGCCCGCTTCAGCGCCGAGGTGTAGGCGATGTCGAATTTCAGGCCGCGTGCCTTGAGCTTCTCGCCGGCGGCAAGGGCTTCCGCATTGCCCTGCTCGGTCAGGCCGACGTCGCGCCAGCCGGTGAACAGGTTCTTCAGGTTCCATTCGCTTTGGCCGTGGCGCACGAGCACGAGAGTTCCCGACATGTTTGCTCCTTCGAATTTGTGGAAAGGGTATCTCAGCTCAGGCCGAGCACGTCCCGCATGGAATAGAGCCCGGGCTTCTTCGCGCGGGCCCAAAGCGCTGCTTTTACAGCGCCGCGGGCAAATATCGCCCGGTCCTCGGCCTGGTGCGAGAGCGTGATGCGCTCGCCGGTGCCGGCCAGGATCACGCTGTGCTCGCCGACCACCGAGCCGCCGCGCAGCGTCGCGAAGCCGATCGTGCCTGACTTGCGCACGCCGGTGTGGCCGTCGCGCACCCGCACGCTGTTGTCCTTGAGCGCGATCTCCCGGCCCTTCGCTGCCGCTTCGCCGAGCAGCAGCGCCGTGCCGGACGGCGCGTCGACCTTGTGCCTGTGATGCATTTCCAGGATCTCGATGTCGAAATCTTGCGGGTCGAGCGCGCGCGCCGCCTGCTCCACCAGCACCGCCAAAAGGTTGACGCCGAGGCTCATATTGCCGGATTTGACGATCGTGGCATGGCGCGCCGCGGCGGCGATCTTGGCATCGTCGTCGGCCGAGCAGCCGGTGGTGCCGATGACATGGACGATGCGCGCCTGCGCGGCATAGCCGGCGAATTCGACGCTTGCGGCGGGAGCGGTGAAATCGAGCACGCCGTCGGCCTTGGCGAAGGCCGGCAGCGGATCGTCGACGATCGCCACGTTGATTGTGCCGATGCCGGCGAGCTCGCCGGCGTCCTTGCCGAGATAGGGCGAGCTCGGCCTTTCAACGGCGCCGGCTACTCTTGCGCCGGGAATCGTGTGGATGGCGCGGATCAGCGTCTGACCCATCCGGCCGGCGGCGCCGACCACCACCAGGCCCATATCGCCCATATCGCTCATGCGCTTCTCCTGACGGTCTTCTTCGCGCGACTGCGCGCGAGCGGAGTTTGGATTGGCTTGGCGTCATCCACAAGCCCAAGCCCCTTCTTGCCCTGCACCCGGTGGAAGCGGGCATAGACGCTGTGCGGATCGGCCATCAGCGAGGCATGCGTGCCTTCCTCGACCAGCCGGCCCTCTTCCAGCACGATGATGTGGTCGGCATTGACCACCGTCGACAGCCGGTGCGCGATGACGATGGTGGTGCGCCCCTCCATGACATGGGTCAGCGCTTCCTGGACCCGCGCCTCCGCCTCGTTGTCGAGCGCCGAAGTCGCCTCGTCGAGCAGAAGGATCGGCGCCTGGCGCACGATGGCGCGGGCGATCGAGACGCGCTGGCGCTGGCCGCCCGACAGCGTCACGCCGTTCTCGCCGACGGGCGTGTCGTAGCCCTGCGGCTGCTGGCGGATGAACTCGTCGGCCGCCGCCTGCCTGGCCGCCAGCTCGATCTCGGCGTCGCTGGCCGAAAGCCGGCCATAGCGGATGTTGTCGCGAATCGTGCCTTCGAACAGATAGGGCGCCTGCGAGACATAGGCGATCGAACCGCGCAGCGACTGCTTGGTCACCTTGGAAATGTCCTGGCCGTCGACCTCGATGCTGCCGCTGTCGACATCGTAGAAGCGCTGCAGCAGCGCCACCAGCGTCGACTTGCCGGCGCCGGAGGCGCCGACGATCGCCGTCACCTTGCCGGCAGCGGCGGTGAAGCTCAGGTTCCTGAGCACCGGCATGTCGGCGCTGTAGCCGAAGGTGACATTGTCGAAGCGCACCTCGCCGCTGGTGATCTTCGCTTCGATCGCGCCGGGCGCGTCGCCCTGCTGCGGTTCGAGGTCGAGCAGCTCGTAGATCATGCGCGCATTGACCAGCGACCGCTCCATGCCGACCTGCATGCGCGCCAGCCGCCTCGCCGGGTCGTAGGCGAGGATCAGCGCGGTGATGAAGGAGAAGACTGCTCCCGGCGCCTGGCCGAGAACCAGCGCCTTATAGCCGGAATAGGCGATGACGCCGGTGACGGCGAGGCCGGCCAGCATGTCGGAAATCGGCGTCAGCCGCTCCGACACGCGCGCGATCTTGTTGCCCCGCTGCTCGGCGCTCTCGGAGAGCTGGCCGATGCGGCGCGACAGCACTTCCTCCATGGTGAAGGCCTTGACGATGGCAATGCCTTGCGTCGCTTCCTGCATGGCGCCGATCAGCCGCGAGTTGATCTGCACCGATTCGCGCGAGATTCGGCGCACGCGGCGCTGCAGATAGACGACTGCCCAGATCAGCGGCGGGCCGATCAGCAGCGAGGAAAGCGACAGGAGCGGGTCCTGATAGATCATGACGCCGATCAGGCCGATCAGCGACACCGCATCGCGCGCGATCGAGGTCAGCGTCATCGACAGGAGATCGCGGATGCCGTTGATGTTTTCGTTGACCCGCGCCGCAAGCTGCCCTGAACGCGTGTCGGTGAAGAAGCCGACGCCGAGCTTCATCAGATGGCCGAAGATGCGGCGCTGGTAGCGCGCCACCAGATTGTTGCCGATCTTGGCCAGCGTCACCGCCTGGCCATAGGTGGCAAGCCCGCGCAGCACGAAGGAAGCCATGATGCCCGCGCAGATCAGGAAGATCAGATCGCCGCGCCGATCATAGAAAATCTGGTTGACGACCGGGCTCATGATCCAGGCGGCAAAGGCCGTCGTGCCCGAAACGAGGAGCGAGCAACCGATGGCGACGACATAGGACCAGCGGTATTCGCGGCCGTTCTCGGTGATGATGCGGCGCAGGATCGCCCAGGTCTCGCCCGGCGAGGGCTTCGCTTGATGTTGAAGCGACTGGCTCAAATCGGGATCTGTTCCGTGATTTCGTTTGGCTCGCAGCCAGGCTGCTTTTTCGGCACCCCTCTTAGCGCCCCGGCTACGGCTTGCCTATGGCGAAACTTCGTCGCGGCATCGCGGAAGCGGCGAAGGATGTCTTTTAATTCCAGAGGCCGGTGCTTGGCACAGGCCTTTCAGACAGGGTCCCGGAGCCTCTGCGACGAAACTCCGCCCTGGGCTGGACCGCAACCAGCCTCACGTCCGCCAGTGCCGTCCCGCGGTCTGGACGCCGAACAGCGACGGGGTCCTGGCATAGGCGGCGAGGCCGAGAAGCGCCGCCAGCGGGTGGGTGATGACATAGACCGGCATCGAGCGCAGCAGCGCGCTGTGCGGCGCCTTGTCCTCGAAAGCGGCGCGGAAATTGCCGGCTTTCAGCGCCGGCACGATTTTTTGCGCGATGCCGCCGGTCAGGAACACGCCGCCCCGGCTCATGAATACCAGCGCCAGGTCGCCGGCGGTGCGGCCGAGGCAGGTGACGAACAGCGACAGCGCCTCTTCCGCCACCGGGTCGGATTTGGCGAGCCCGGCCGCGGTGATCTCGGCAGGCGTCGTGAACGGCGTCGGCTTGGCGTCGGCCTTGGCGACGGCGCGATAGAGATTGACCAGCCCGCGGCCGCACAGGATCTGCTCGCCGGAGATACGGCCCTCGAGCTTTTCGATATGCGGAAACACCTCGAAATCGCGCGGCGTGCGCGGGCCTATATCCATATGCCCGCCCTCGCCCGGCACCGGTATCCAGTGGCGCAGCGCGTAGATCAGCCCGGCAACGCCGAGCCCGGTTCCGGGGCCAAGCACGACCCTGCCGGCGCTTGGCTCCGGCGTGCCACCGCCGATCTTTTCCATATGCTCTTCGCCGAGCGCCACCACCGCCAGCGCCTGCGCCTCGAAATCGTTGAGCACCACGATCTCGCTCAAGCCCAGATTGGCAAACATCTGGTGCGGCTTGACCACCCAGGGGCAGTTGGTGAGCCGGATCTCGTCGCCGTCGACCGGGCCGGCGACCGCCAGCACCGCCGAATGCGGCTGGACCGACGAGCGGTCGAGCACCGCCGACTGGATCGCGTCGTCGATGGTCTTGAAATTGGCCGTCTGCACGATCTGCGGCTCGGTCGCTTCCGAATTGGCGTCGAGCACGATCGAGAAGCGCGCATTGGTGCCGCCAATGTCGCCGATCAGGACCGGGAACCGCAGCGCTGTATCCTCTTCGCCTGCCATTTTGCTCGCTCGTCCCCGTGTTGGCCATCTGCCGCCTGTCTGTTCGTTGAACTAGCGCATGGACCAGCAAAGGGAAAGCGGCTTCGCTTCAGGCTTGGATTCCTGGCCTGGCGACATCCTCTCCCCCTTGAGGGCAGGGAAATCGCATATGGCGCTCCCCACTCCGTCTCGGCTTCGCCGAGCCACCTCTCCCTACGTTCGTGGGGGAGAGGAAACGCCAATCGACGAGGTCGCGGCCTTGAGAGGCCTGGGTTTCCTCTCCCCCTGGACATTGGCAAGGGGGAGATTACGCAGGAGCCTCAGTTCCCAGGTCTCGGACGCGGCAGCGGAATGCCGATCGAGGGCGTGGGAGCGAAGGCGCTCGCCTGGGCCGGGAATGCCGCCGCGCTGCTGGAAATCGTCTCCGCCGGCTCGGTCGGTTCCGGCCTAGCTGCCGCCACCGCTGTCGCGCCGCCGCCCTGATAGGTCACGGCCTCCAGCGACGGCGCGTCCGGCGCGGCAAGCACCGCCTGGCACTCTCGCGGCAAATTGGCCATGGTCATCAGGTCGCGGGCCTTCGGCGCATCCGGGTTCTTGTTCGGCCGCCAGGGCTCCTCGGTGAACCACCAGGCAAGTGGCTTGCCGCAGCCGTCGTCGTCAGGCGTCGCCTCCTGCGCCTTGCAGCCGGGCGAGCCCGGCTGGCAGCCGATGCGCATATGGAAATGATAGTCGTGACCCCAGAACGGGCGGATCTTGCGCAGCCAGGAACGATCGCCGGTGACCGTGTCGCAAAGCTTCTTCTTGATGCCCGGATTGACCAGGATGCGCTCGACCTCCGGATAGCTCGCCGCGCGCTTTAAGAGCCGTGTATGCGCCGGCGTCCACAGCGCGTCCTTCACCAGATGCGTCTTCTCGTCGACCATCAGCGTGGCGCTCATGGTCTCGCGCTGCGCCATCGTCAGCGGCCGTCTCGGCATCGGCGTCAGCCAGACGTCGGCATCGAGGCCGATCTGGTGCGAGGCATGGCCGGTCATCATCGGGCCGCCGCGCGGCTGCGAGACGTCGCCTATCAGAAGCCCGGGCCAACCATCCGCCTGGGCATCGCGCGCGAGCTTCTCGATCAGCGCGATCAGCGCCGGATGACCCCAGCGGCGGTTGCGCGAGGGACGCATCACTTCCCAGGCCGGGCCTTCCATCGGCAAGGCGACGCCGCCGGTGAAGCAGCCCTTGGAGTAAAAGCCGAAGGACTGCGCGGGCGCCACCGCCGGCAGCTTCTTGGCGCTGAACAGGTCTTTTGCACGCGGTTCGGCCGAAATCGCAGCCGCTGCCAGCGCGGCCAAAGCCACCAACGCAAGCGCGGCGGTCAGGAACGGCTTCCTGTCGGGCAGCGATCGCAATGTCATCAGGCCGGGTCCCCTCTCCAGCGACGCAATCTCGGGCGACATGCTCCAGGCCCGAATCATATCACGGCATGCGCCTCGCTTCGATCACGAGCGTTTCATCGGGCTGCGCGGCTCTCCGTCCCGCCAGTTGTCGTCGGTCCGCATCTGCTCCAGCGCCGCCCGGTAATTCGGGAAGCGGAAGCGGTAGCCGGCCGCCTTGATCGCCTTGTTGGCGACGCGCTTGTTCTCGCCATAGAAAGAACGCGCCATGGGCGAAAGTTGGGCGGTCTCGAAGGGAATTTCGGGTGGTGCCTCCACCCCCAGCAGTCCAGCGGCATAGGCGACGACATCCTGCGGCGGCGCCGGCTCGTCGTCGGTGACGTTGAAGATGCCACCAAGATTTTTCTCCGCCAGATGCCAAAGCGCGCCGGCAATATCGTCGCAATGGATGCGGTTGAACACCTGGCCGGGCTTGACCAGCCGCCGCGCCGTGCCGTCCTCGATGTTCGCGAGCGCGTTGCGGCCCGGACCATAAATGCCGGACAGCCGCAGGATCGCGACCGGTCGGCCGATCTCGCGGCCAAGAGCCAGCCATTCCTGTTCGGCCGCCACCCGCATCACCGAGCGCTTCGACACCGGCCTGCATTCGGCCGTCTCGTCAACCCAGGCCCCGCCATGGTCGCCATAAACCCCGACGGTGGAGAGATAGCCGATCCATTCCAGCGCCGGCATTTTTGCCCGGATCGTTTCGCCGGCGGCGTTGAGCACCGGATCACCCGCTTCGTCCGGCGCGACCGAGACGACGAGGTGCGTAGTTTGCCGAAGCGCATCGCCGATCTCGGGGGTCAGCGCTCCGTCGAAATGGAGCGGCCCGATGCCCGCCTGCCGCAACGCTTCGAATTTTTCCAGCGAGCGCGTTGTGCCCAGGATCGGCGCGCCCTGCCAGTTTGCCCGGGCAAAAGCCTTGCCGGAATAGCCGGCGCCGAAGATGAAGAAGCGTCTTTCGCCCATCAAGGAACCTCTGCAGAATTTCGCCGCGCCGACAGCCATTCCTCGCGCACCATTGCGTCGCCTTCGGTCTTCGAAGCCGATGCAGCGAGCCTGGCAAAATCGCGCCGCGGCATCAGTTGCGATAGCGCCCAAACTGCCGCACCTCGCACCAGCGGCGAGCCGTCGTCGAGCAAACCGCGCACGCTCGACGTTAGCGAGGTATCGCCCGAATTGCCGGCGGCGATCAGCACGTTGCGGACAAAACGGTCGCGGCCGATGCGCTTGATCGGTGAGCCCGAGAAGAAGGATCGAAACGCTGCGTCGTCGAGAAGCAGGAGCTCCGACAGCGGCGGCTCGCGCAGGTCGTTGCGTGCGGCAAGCTTGGCCTCGGAGGCGACGCTGGCGAACTTGTTCCACGGACAGGCGGCGAGGCAGTCATCGCAGCCATAGATGCGGTTGCCGATCTTCTCGCGGAATTCGCGTGGGATCGGTCCCTTGTGCTCGATGGTGAGGTAGGAGATGCAGCGCCGCGCATCGAGCCGGTAGGGTGCCGGGAAGGCATTGGTCGGGCAGACGTCGAGGCAGGCGCGGCAGGAGCCGCAATGATCGATTTCTGCCTTGTCCGGTTCGAGCTCGGCCGTCGTGAAGATGGTGCCGAGGAACAGCCATGAGCCATGCTCGCGGCTCACCAGATTGGTGTGCTTGCCCTGCCAGCCGAGGCCGGCGGCTTCGGCCAGCGGCTTTTCCATCACCGGAGCGGTATCGACGAACACCTTCACGTCGCCGCCGGCGCGCGCGACGATCTTGCCGGCGATCTCCTTCAGCCGGCCCTTCATCACATCGTGATAGTCGCGGTTTTGCGCATAGACCGAGATCGCACCGCGATCGCGTTTGCCGAGGACATCGCGCGGATCGCGGTCCGGGCCGTAATTCATCGCCAGGACGATGATCGAACGCACCTCCGGCCATAGCGTCGAGGGCTGAGCTCTGCGCTCGATGGTCTCGGCGATCCAGTCCATCGAGCCGTGGAACCCGTCGGCGACGAACTCAGCCAGGCGCGCGGGCGCATGCGGGATCGCGTCCGGCCTGGTGACGGCAACGGCGTCGAAGCCGGCCCGGCGCGCCTCCGCGTTGATCAGCGCGCGCAGGCGGGTCTTGTCAGAAATCGAGGTCCGCATAGTGCGATACCGGCGACAGGCCGCGCACCCGGTCGGAGAGCAGCGGCCGGAACGAGGGCCGGGATTTCACCCTAGTATACCATTCGCGCGCGGCAGTGTGCTCGCGCCAGTCGATCTCGCCGAGATAATCGAGCACCGAAAGCGTTGCCGCTGCGGCGAGGTCGGCATAGGTCACCCTGTTTCCGGCCAGCCAGTGGCGGGTGCCGGCCAGCCAGTTGGTGTATTTCATGTGCTGGCGGATATTGGCGCGCGCGGCGCGGATCGCCGCCGAATCGGGCGAGCCGCCGCCCGCCGTTTCCGGCATCACCGGCTTCAGCACGCGCTCGCGCACCAGATGGCGGGTGACCTCGCTTTCGGCCTTGCTGAGATACCAGTCGGTCAGCCGGCGGATCTCTGCGCGCTGCATAGGGTCTTCCGCGAACAGCCGCTTGTCGCGCTTCAAGACGCCGCGCGTCTCGTCGAGATATTCGGCGATCACCATGGCGCCGACGATCGGCACGTCGCCTTCGGCAAGCAGGATCGGCAGCGTGCCGGCGGGATTCAGCGCCAGGAACTCCTTGCGCCGCGTCCAGGGCTTCTCCTCGATCAGCGCCAGTTCCTCGCCGTACTCGCCAAAGGCGAGGCGCACGAACCGGCAGGTGGCGAACATCGGGTGATGGAAAAGCGTCAGCATGGTTCCGCGATGATAGGGCGCACTAGTGTGGTGGATTTGAAGTTCCTGCACCCTCAATGGCATCAGAGTTCAGGAACTTCAAATCCAAAACCACACTAGAACTCAAAGTTGACAGTGTGGCTTAGAATCCGGAGTTCGCTCACTGCGTTGCTCCTAGGTGTGGCGAATTCCGGATTGCCACACTGGCGAATCGGTACCGGCGCCGGTAAGTCTCGGCCGTCCGATTCCAGGGACTGTCATGTGTTGCGACCTATAGGGGCACTTCCGCGCCATGACAAGCAAGGCCGTCCCTTGGAGCATGATGTCGTCCGAAAACCGCTTCACACTTTTCGGCATCATGCTCTAGCCATCACTCGAAAGCAGAGGTTGCCATGGAAAGCCAGACCATCGTCGAAGCGCTGCTGCTTGGGCTGCTGGAGGGCCTGACGGAGTTCATCCCGGTCTCCTCGACCGGCCACATCCTGCTCGCCGGCCACTTCCTTGGCTTCCATTCGACCGGCAAGGCCTTCGAGATCCTGATCCAGCTCGGCGCGATCCTGGCGATTCTGAGCGTCTATTTCCGCCGCCTCTGGAAAATGCTGCTCGAGCTGCCCCACGACCGGCTGACCCGGCATTTTGTCATCGGCATCCTGATTGCCTTCCTGCCGGCGGCGGTCATCGGCGCGCTGGCGCATGATTTCATCAAGACCTTCCTGTTCGAATCGCCGCGGCTGATCTGCATCATGCTGATCATCGGCGGCGTGGTGCTGCTCGCCGTCGACCGCATGAACCTCAAGCCCGTCTATCGCGACGTCGAGCGCTTCCCGACCAGGCTCTATCTGCAGATCGGACTGTTCCAGTGCCTGTCGCTGATTCCCGGCACCTCGCGCTCCGGCTCCACCATCGTCGGCGCGCTGCTGCTCGGCGTGGAGAAGCGTGCCGCCGCCGAGTTCTCCTTCTTCCTCGCCATGCCGACCATGGTCGGTGCCTTCGCCTTCGACCTGTTCAAGAACCGCAACGTGCTGACCTCGGCCGACCTGCCGATCATCGCCATTGGCTTCATCGCTGCCTTCGTTACTGCGCTGTTCGTCGTGCGCTTCCTGCTCGACTACGTCTCGCGCAATGGCTACGCGCTGTTCGGCTGGTGGCGCCTGGTGGTTGGCGGGCTCGGGCTGGCGGCGCTGATGATCTGGGGGTGAGCCCCTCAGTTCCTCCCATAAAACGCGTTCTCGACATGCACCGGCCAGCGCCAGGGCAGCACCGCCACCATGTCGAAGCGTACCGAGAGCCTGCCGTAGTCCGGCTGGCGCGATAGCCAGAGGTCGGCGGCGCCTTCGATGCGCCGTTCCGACGCGTGGGCGATCGCTTCCATCGCCTCCATCAGTGTGCGGCGCGCCTTGACCTCGACGAACAGCACAAGGTCGCCGCGCCTGGCAATCAGGTCGATCTCCCCGAGCTTGGTGCGATGGCGGCGGGCAAGGATGCGGTAGCCCTTCAACATCAGCGCCAGCGCTGCCAGCCATTCGCCGCGATGGCCGCGCCGATAGGCCTTGCGCCGATGACCGACGGTGCGCTCAACCATTGCCGTCCGCCCTCAGTTCAAGCAGCCGGCGGTAGAGCGCCTGCTTCTGGCCGCCGGTCATCTTGGCCGCTTCCGCCGCCGCCTTGGAGGCCGGCATTTCGGCGGCCAGCGACAACAGCAGCCGGTCGATATCGGCCGGCTGGTCTTCGCCCGCTTCCGGCGGCCCGACGCAGATGACGATCTCGCCCTTCGGCGTGTCGGCCGCCGCATAGTGGTCGGCGAGCTCGGCAAGCGTACCCGTCCGCATCTCCTCGAAGGTCTTGGTGAGCTCTCGGCCGATCGCCGCCTTGCGCGTTCCGCCCAGCGTCTCGACCATTGCGGCAAGCGTCTCAGCCAGCCGGCGCGGCGATTCGAAGAAGATCAATGTCGCCGGCACCTGCTTGAATGTTTCGAGCTTTGTCAGCCGCTGGCCTGCCTTGGTGGGCAAGAAACCGGCGAACAGGAAGGCGTCGGACGGCAGGCCGGAGGCGGTCAGCGCGGCAAGCGCCGCCGAGGGTCCGGGTATCGGGACAACGCGGATACCGCGCTCCAGCGCCTCGCCGACAAGCCGGTAGCCCGGATCGGAAACCAGCGGCGTGCCGGCGTCGGAAATCAATGCTACGCTCTGCCCGGCCTGCAAGGCTTCGATCAGCTTCGGCCCGGCCTCGCCGGCATTGTGCTCGTGATAGGCCGTGGTGCGGCGGCGAATGCCGTAGCGCTCGAGCAGCACACGCGAGACGCGGGTGTCCTCGCAGGCAACGATGTCGGCGCTGGCCAGCGTCTCCAACGCCCGCAGCGTGATGTCGGCCAGATTGCCGATCGGCGTCGCCACAAGATAGAGCGCCGGCTCCAGCGGCCGTGCCGCGATCTCGGTCTGCGCGATCAGATAGCTGCGTTTGTCGCCGGTCAAGAATAACCCTCCATTCACCCTGTTTGGCATGGCCTACGCTTGGTTGCAAAACGTGAAGGCGGGGTAAGCAAATCGCCATGCCTTCGCCACAGTGAGGAACGACACCCGCCGTCGGCGGATTTAATCCCCTGATTCCCCGGAGGAGGCAGGACCGGACGATGCCCAATCGCTTCGACATCTTCATCAGCCGACTTGAAAGCAAGACCGCCCGCGAGGGCATCCCCGCACATCCGATAAATGATCAGCACGGCACTCGCCGCGACAAGGCCGACGTGAAGCCGGTCCGCAACGGCGAGCCGCACGGCGAAAAGACCCGCGGCAAGCAGCGCCAGAAGCACGACGCTTGAAGCGTCGCATGCGAGCGCTGACCGCTCTCGCCTCGTCCCAGGGCGAAGCAAGGAGCGAAGCGACGCGGCGCAGACCCTGGGATCCATGCCGTTACATCGAAGCGTCGCCAACGGTGCAGAATTCTGCTCCGCCGCGCCCTTCGCGTAGGCCACGGCATGGATCCTCGGGTCAAGCCGGTCAAGCCCGAGGATGACGAAGGCGCGAGGTCACCTAGCCAAATCCGCCACCACCGCATCCAGCACGATCATGCCGGCGGTCGTCGCGCGGAGGCGGGCATTGCCGACCGGCGCCACCAGTCCTTCTTCCTGCAGCACAGAAAGCCTTGCGGTCGACAGGCTGCGCCCGGCAAAGGTCTCGTAGCGCGCGAGGTCGATGCCTTCGGCGAGCCTCAGCCCCATCAGCAGGAATTCGTCGGCCTCCTCGGCGCGCGTCAGCACCTCGCCGCCGGTGACGCCATGGCCCCTGGCCTCGACCAGATTGAGCCAGGTCTCCGGCATTTTTTCCGCGACCGTCACGGTGCGGCGGCCGTTCTCGACGAAGCGGCCATGCGCGCCCGGTCCGACGCCGACATATTCGCCATATCGCCAGTAGGTCAGGTTGTGCCGGCTTTCCGCGCCCGGCCGCGCGTGGTTAGAGATCTCATAGGCCGGCAGGCCATGCACCGCGGTCACTTCCTGGGTCAGCGCGTAGAGATCGGCGGCATGGTCGTTGTCGGGCAGGACGAATTTTCGTGCCGCGTGCAGCGTGTGGAAGGGCGTCCCTTCCTCGATGGTGAGCTGATAGAGCGAGAGGTGGTCGGCAGCATGGCCGATCGCTTGCTCCAACTCCGCCCCCCACGCCTCCGGCGTCTGGCCCGGCCGCGCATAGATCAGGTCAAAGGAAAGCCGCGGAAAGATTTCCCGGGCGAGTCCAATCGCGTGCAGCGCCTCCTCGACATTGTGCAGCCGGCCGAGGAAGCGCAGGTCCTTGTCGTTCAGCGCCTGGACGCCGAGCGAGACGCGATTGACGCCGGCAGCGCGATAGCCGCGGAAGCGCTCGGCCTCGACCGAGGAGGGGTTGGCCTCGAGCGTCACCTCGATGCCGGCGGGCACAGTCCAGTTCTTCGCCACGGCCTCCAGCACCGCCCCGACAGTTTCCGGCTTCATCAGCGACGGCGTGCCGCCGCCGAGGAAGATGCTGGTCACCTCGCGCGGACCGGTGCGGTCTCGCATCGTCGCCAACTCCTTCTCGAAGGCACGCGCGAAACGCTCCTGGTCGACCGGCTGGTGGCGGACGTGGCTGTTGAAGTCGCAGTAAGGGCATTTGGCCGCGCAAAACGGCCAATGGATATAGACCCCGAAACCGGGGCTGCGGTCGAGCGCCATGGTTTGGCCGGTGCCGATCATTCCGAACCTAGCCTGGCCAAATCCAATCGGGCTTGCGCAAACTTCTGGAAGGCGTGGGCGCGATGCGACAGCGCTGTGGCCTGGCCGGGCTTCCAGCCATGCTTTTGCTCGGCGCTCATCTCGCCAAAAGTTTTGTCGAAGCCGTTGGGCAGGAACACCGGGTCGTAGCCGAAACCGAGCGTGCCGCGCGGCGGCCAGACCAGCGTGCCTTCGGCCTCGCCCCGGTAATATTCGGCATCGCCGTCGGGAAAGGCGAGGCAGATGACGGCGACGAAGCGGCCGGTGCGTTGCGCCGGCTCGGTCGCGCCGACCTCCTGCAGGGCTAGTTCAGTGCGCTGCATGGCCATGCCGAAATCGCGTGTGCCGTCCGCCGTCTCGGCCCAGTTGGCGGTGTAGATGCCCGGCGCACCGTCGAGCGCGTCGACGCAGAGCCCGGAATCATCCGATAGCGCCGGCAGGCCGGTGGCCTTGGCCGCGGCATATGCCTTGATATAGGCGTTCTCCTCGAAACTCGTGCCCGTCTCGTCAGGTTCCGGCAGGCCGTACTCCTTGGCCGATTTCGCCTCGAAGCCGAACGGCGCCATCAGGTCGGCGAATTCGCGCAGCTTGCCTGCATTGTGGCTGGCGACGACGATCTTCTGTCCGTTCAAAGAATGCATCAGAGGCCCCAGATCCTTGGCTCGGCGAACTCGATCGAATTGCCCGAAGGGTCGCGGATATAGATCGAATGTCCGCCCTGCGGCCATTCGAAATCGCTTTCGATGGTGACGTTCTTAGACGCCAGGCGTTTGCGCCATTCGGCGATCTCGGCCGCAGTCGCGGTGAAGCAAAGATGGCCCTCGCCGACCGTGCCGTGCGGCGGCACCTTCACCCTGGCATCAGGCGCCGGCGGTATTTTGGTCGCCTCGGCATTGAAGAGAAGCAATACGCCGTCGCCGCATCGGAAGAAGACGTGGCGGCCTTCGACTTTGCCAACCGTCTCGAGGCCGATCACATCGCGGTAGAAGGCTTCGGCCTCGGCCAGATCAGTCACATAGAGAGCTGATTCCAAAATCGCCGAGGGGGTCACGAGGCACCCCCCTCTGGCCTGCCGGCCATCTCCCCCGCAAGGCGGGAGATTGGCAGCTCCGCCGACATCGTCTCAACGTTGGTGGTTGGCGAAACCCGAAGTGCCGCCCGATCTCCCCCCTTGCGGGGGAGATGGCCGGCAGGCCAGAGGGGGGTGCGAAGGATCGCCAACCTCATCAATAACCCTACGCCACCGCCATTTGCTGCAAACTCACCAGCCGCGAAATACCCTTCTTGGCGAGCGCCATCAGCGCGGAAAACTGCTCCTCGGAGAAGGGCTCGCCTTCGGCGGTGCCCTGGATTTCGACGATGCCGCCCTTCCCGGTCATGACGAAATTGGCGTCGGTGCCGGCCGACGAATCCTCCAAATAGTCGAGATCGATGACCGGCTGGCCGTCATGGATGCCGCAGGAAATCGCCGCAACATGGTCCTTGAGCACTTTGGAGACGCTGACCATCTGGCGGGCTTCCATCCAGCGCAGGCAGTCATAGAGCGCCACCCAGCCGCCGGTGATCGAAGCCGTGCGGGTGCCGCCGTCGGCCTGGATGACATCGCAGTCGACGGTAATCTGCTGTTCGCCCAGCGCCTGCAGGTCGACCACGGCGCGCAAGCTGCGGCCGATCAGCCGCTGGATCTCCAGCGTGCGGCCGCCCTGCTTGCCGGCCGAGGCCTCGCGTCGCATGCGCTCGCCGGTCGAGCGCGGCAGCATGCCGTATTCGGCCGTCACCCACCCCTTGCCGGAATTGCGCATCCAGGCTGGCACCTTTTCCTCCAGGCTCGCCGTGCACAGGACATGCGTGTCGCCGAACTTCACCAGGCACGAGCCTTCGGCATGCTTGGAGACGCCGCGCTCGAAGGAGATGGCGCGCATTTCGTCGGCTTGGCGTTTGGAGGGGCGCATCGAGGCTCTTTCTGTTCTTCTTTTGGATTCGTCGGCGGCTTGTAGACGCATGCGGCGCATGGCGCAAAGGAAAATGGGCCGTTGCACCTGGAGCGGCCAGGTTTATATTTTTCGGTTGGAGGTTTTGCCCGGAATGAACAAGGCAGTCGATCCCGCTTCGCAGCCGCCCGTCCTTCAGTCGCTCGACATGCGCTCGCGCGACATCTTCAGGCGGATCGTCGATTCCTATCTGCGCGACGGCGAGCCGGTCGGCTCGCGCAGCCTGTCGCGCATCCTGCCCTCATCCCTTTCCCCGGCCACCATCCGCAACGTGATGAGCGACCTCGAGCATCTTGGCCTGATCTACGCGCCGCATGTCTCGGCCGGCCGCCTGCCGACCCAGATAGGCCTGCGTTTCTTCGTCGACGCCTTCATGGAACTCGGCGACCTCTCGGACGAGGAGCGCCGTGTCATCGAGGCGCAGGTACGCGCCTCGGGCTCGGGCGCCACGCTGGAGCATATGCTGACCGAGGCCAGCCAGATGCTTTCGGGCATGTCCCGCGGCGCCGGACTTGTGCTTGCCGCCAAGAACGAGGTGGCGCTGAAGCACATCGAGTTCATCCAGCTCGAGCCCACCAAGGCGCTCGCCGTGCTGGTGTCGCAGAGCGGCGACGTCGAGAACCGCGTCATCGACCTGCCGGCCGGCATAACCGTCTCGCAGCTGCACGAGGCCTCAAACTTCCTCAACGCCCACATCCGCGGCCGCACGCTGGCCGAAGCGCGGATCGAGGTCGCCCGCATCAAGGACGAGACGAGGGCTGCCCTCGACACGCTGTCGCAGGAGTTGGTCGAGAAGGGCCTCGCGGTCTGGGCCGGCGCCGAAAGCGGCCTGCCGGCGCGTCTCATCGTGCGCGGCCGCGCCAACCTCTTGGAGAATGTCACCGCCCAGGCGGACCTCGAGCTGCTGCGCCATCTTTTCGAGGACCTGGAGACGCAGGACGGGCTGCTGCAGTTGCTCGACCTCGCCGAGGAAGGCCCCGGCGTGCGCATCTTCATCGGCTCGGAGAACAAGTTGTTCTCGCTGTCCGGCTCTTCGCTCGTGGTCGCGCCCTATCGCGACAAGGACGCGCGCGTCGTCGGCGCGCTCGGCGTCATCGGCCCGACGCGATTGAACTATGCCCGTATCGTGCCGATGGTCGACTATACTGCCCAGTTGATTTCACGCATGCTGAGGTAGGCGAGTAGGAATCGCCGCAAGGAGGGTGGAAATGGCGCTGGAATCGTTCAAGGCCCAGATCAGCCTGCTGCTCGAGGAGATGGTGAACCAGCCCAAGGACGAGCACGAAGTGCAGGAGCAGCTGCGCGAGAAGCTCAGGGAGATGCGCGCCATGGGCCTGCCGCTGCCGGCCGATCTGGTCGCGCTGGAAAAGCAGCTCGACGAGGATCTGGACGTCGAGGGTTAAGAAGCTCGGCTTTCTCAATTCTACATGCGCCAGCCGTTCTTCATGGAACGCCTGTTGATCCTGGCTGTTTCTGCGCATGACGCGCGGCAAACCATGGAGAACAGCATGATCCGCATCACCAGCCTTGCGGCCCTCGGCTTGCTCCTGGCCGCCAGCGCCTCCGCGCAGCAGGCCGATCAGCCGCTGCTGACCGGCGAAAAGGCCTTCGGCGACTGGAAGGCCGATCGTCCGGGCGTTCGCCGCCTGATCAAGCCGGACGACCTGCCGGCACCGCGCACCGGCAGGCTGGCATCGAATGCTCCTGGCCTGGCCGATCGCCCCCAGGGCGCGAAGCCGACATTGCCGCCCGGCTTTTCCGCGGAACTGGTTGCCTCCGGCATAGAAAACCCGCGTGTCGTGCGCGTCGCCCCGAATGGCGACCTCTTCGTCGCCGACAGCCAGGCCAACCGGATCCGCGTCTACCGCCTGGCCGCAGGCAGCGCGAAACCCGCGGAAAAATCCATCTTCGCCGACGGCCTCAGCCAGCCCTACGGCATCGCCTTCTACCCTCCGGGCGACAAGCCGCAATGGGTCTATGTCGCCAACACCGACAGCGTCGTGCGCTTTGCCTATCGCGACGGCGACCTCAAGGCTTCCGGCGAGCCGGAAACCATCGTCGCCGGAATCCCGGCCGGTTATCATTGGACCCGCGACATCGCCTTCTCGCCCGACGGCAGGACGCTCTATCTGTCGGTCGGCTCGGGCTCGAACACCGCCGAGGATATAGGACCCAGGCCCAAAGGCGGTCTCGAGGAATGGATGAAGTCGAAACCGCTAGGCGCTGCTTGGGGCTCGGAGGCGGGTCGCGCCGACGTGCTGGCCTTCGACCCCGACGGCAGGAACGGGCGCACTGTCGCCACGGGCCTGCGCAACTGCTCGGGCATGACCGTGCAGCCGGCGACGGGCGCGCTCTGGTGTGTCGTCAACGAACGCGACGAGCTTGGCGAGAATCTGCCCTTCGATTATGCGACGGTCGTCAAGGACGGCGCCTTCTATGGCTGGCCCTGGTACTATATCGGCTCCAACGAGGATCCGCGCCACGAAGGCGCCCGTCCCGATCTCGCCGGCAAGGTCACGGTGCCCGACGTGCTGATGCAGGCGCATTCGGCGCCGCTCAACATCGCTTTTTACGAGGGAAGCAACTTCCCGGCCGAGTACAAGGGCGACGCCTTCGTCGCCCTGCACGGCTCATGGAACCGCAACGTCCGCAGCGGCTACAAGGTGGTGCGGCTGAAGTTCAAGGACGGCAAGCCGACCGGCGAGTATGAGGATTTCGCCACCGGCTTCGTCATCTCGGACGACGAGGTCTGGGGCCGGCCGGTGGGCGTGGCGGTGGCAAAGGACGGCGCGCTGATTTTCACCGAGGACGGCAACGGCACCATCTGGCGCATCAGTTATGGTGGGTAGCTGCTCGACAGGAATCTGAAAGCTGCCGCTTGTTGCGGGCAAACGTCCATTCTGCGAAATCGGCGCAAACGCTGGGGTTGGCGGAAGCCCCTCATCCTCGTCATTCTAGGGTCTGTGCGCGTCGCTCCGCTCCTTGCTCCGCCCTAGAATGATGGGTGGACGGCCCCTTGCGGCATCGAATGTGCCAAGCTGGTCGTGATGAAACCCCAGCGGAGGAGACCGTCCGTCATGCAAGCTATCAGATTTGGAATCGATCTGGCCAAGAATGTGTTCCAGGTGCACGGCGTGGATGCGAGCGGGCAGGTGGTGG